>PHGD01000078.1 GCA_011090425.1 Nitrospira sp. LK70
GTCAAGACGATCCGTCTGAAAGAGGATCGAGCGATGGTATCACTGGCGGTCCAGACTGGGACGAAACTCTATTCCGATACCATCGCTTCGATCAAGACCCGAGGAATCATCGGAGAAAAGTATCTTGCGCTTTCGCCGGGTGGAGGGGGAGATCCGCTGAAGCCGGGCGACGTCATTCGCGACACGGAATCAGGCCTCGACTTGGAGGAGTTGGTGAGTCAGTACGTCCATGGGAAGGTCAACTAACCGGATCTACCTATGGATGTGGCGGAAAAGGCCAGTATGTTGTCCTAGGAGAGAGGCGTGATGATGGCGATCAGGAATGCTTGGAGGGGGCGAAGAGGTGGGATCTTGTGGTTCGCGGTGCTCATGATGGTCATCTGCATCGGAGCGGTGACGGTACCCGGGTATGCTGGGCCTCCGACCGACTCCATGAAGGCGACGATCGACGAAGTGCTCCGCATCGTGCGGGAAAAGGAACTCCAGCAACCGGAGAAAGCCGAGGAACGTCGACACCTGCTGGAGCAAGTGGTGTCGGCTCGATTTGACTATACAGAAATGTCCCGAAGGGCTCTTGGGTCTCCCTGGAACCAGCTGACTGATGAACAGAAGCAGGAGTTTATCGACCTCTTTCGGAAGTTGCTGACCAATTCGTATGCGGACAGGATCGAAACCTATTCCGGCGAAGGCGTGCAGTATTTGAACGAACGAACGGAGAAAGAATACGCGGAAGTCAGGACCAAAGTGATTTCGGGAAAGACGGAGATTCCGCTCGATTATCGTTTGATCAACAAAGCCGATGATTGGCGGGTCTACGATGTCGTCGTGGACGGGGTCAGTCTGGTGAATAACTATCGCGGCCAGTTTACGAAGATCCTTCGTGCTTCTTCCTATTCGGACCTCGTCGATCAGCTGCGCAAGAAATCCATTCAGCTCAGAGCGCCGACTCCGTAATATTCCCCACGGGAAGGTGAAGAGGTTTGTGCGTCGTTCTGCCGTCGGTATTATCCTCGTGCTGTGGGTGGCGTTCTGCCCCGGGCTTCTCGATCGTGCTCATGCGGATGTGCAGTATTTCCCCATTCCCGCCATCAGTACCAGCAAAAACGACGGCAACGATCTCGGATTAATCATGCCGGTTCTCATCACCGGAGCGGATGGGGATCTAAAGTACTTAGTCGCTCCGATGCTGATTCATAACTCATACGTGGGCCTTCGAGGAACCATCAATCTGTTCCGTTATGAACCAGGTGGGAAACAAATCAAAGCCCTTGCGTCATGGTCGGAGAAGATCGAACATAAATTCCTGTTGAGCTATGTCGACCCAGGTTTCAGCAATGGACGATATAGTGTCGAGTTCAGTGCCACGAATTTCAAGAATGCCACCATGCGGTATTTTGGCCTAGGCCCATCGACTGAAAAAGGTGACCAGACCAACTACACGGCATCCGAGACACGGGTCAACTGGCGATTCGGTGTGTATGCCAATGAAGTGACGCAGATCGCCGTGAGTCAGCGGCTACGGATCATGCAGCCGATTCAGCCGGGAGCCGCGACCATGTTTCCGTTTTCCCGAGATGTGTTTCCGCAAGATCCTGGTATGGACGGGGCGGCGATACTCGGTCAGCGGATCAGCTTTCATTATGATACGCGGAATAATTTGGTGACGCCGACTGATGGAATGGCGCTCACGGCCTATGCGGAGCTTAATCTCAATTTCCATAAAGGTGCAGAGCCGCTGTATTCCAGGTACGGTCTCCAGATCACGAAGATGCTCGCGAGTGAATCCAAGCGGGCGATTTTGGTGGTTCACGGCGAATTGCAAGCCACACTCGGCTCGGACGTTCCGTTTTATGAGCAGAGCTCGTTAGGCGGACAGAACAATCTGCGCGGCTTTGGGATGGACCGCTATATCGACAAGCAGCTGATCGCGTTCAGCGTTGAGGAACGAATTCATATCTTGCGAACGCGTCTCGCGGGAGTCGTGGCGGATTTTGAGTTGACGCCGTTCATCGATACCGGACAGGTTTTCAACTCATTTATGGATGTCAGCTTCAAGGACTATCGCATTACACCGGGTATTGGATTCCGGGGAATCATCCGCCCCAACGTAGTGGGACGGATAGATTATGGATACAGTAAAGAAGGCGGAGCGATTTTTGCGGGGCTGGATTTCCCATACTGACCGAATCATGCGGTATCAACTCCGATGCGACAATCTTGATGCTTCCTAACAAAGGTCAAGCGGGGCATGTTTCATAAGTGCTTGACTTCATATGGATCTTGTGTGAGACTCGCAAAAATTTGGCACCCGAACGAACGGCTTTGACTGGTCGGATGCTGGGCTGCGGTGCAGACAGATGCGAAGGAAGGAGACTATCTATGTCGATACTCAAGACAATCCATAGTCCTGCCGATCTGAAGCGGTTGTCTCCCGAGAAATTTCCGGCATTGTGCCGGGAGATTCGGGAACAAATTATCGGAGCGGTCTCGAATGTGGGCGGACATCTGGCTTCGAATTTGGGCGTCGTCGAGCTCACAGTCTCCTTACAATATCTCCTGGATACACCGACCGACAAAATCGTGTGGGACACCAGTAATCAGTCGTACACGCACAAACTGCTCACCGGTCGGCGCGAACAGTTCCACACACTCCGCCAGTACGGCGGATTGAGCGGGTTTTGTAAGCGGGAAGAGAGTGAGTACGATACATTCAACGCCGGCCATGCGGGGACTGGTGTGTCGGCCGCCTTCGGCATGGTCGAAGCCCGAGAGCAGTTGAAGGAAAAACATAAGGTCGTCTGTGTCGTCGGTGACGGCGCCATGACAGCGGGGATGACCTTGGAAGGACTGCATCATGCCGGGGGACTCGGAAAAGATTTTCTCGTGATTTTGAACGACAACCAAATGTCGATCTCGAAAAACGTCGGGGCTATTTCCGCCTATCTGAGTCGGACCATCACGGGTGAGTTCTACGGGAAAGTGCGCGAAGAGACCGGTCAGCTCTTGGGGAAGATTCCTCACATCGGCTCCGATATGCAGAAGCTCGCCCGGCGAGCCGAAGAGCTCGCCAAAGGCGCGATTCTGCCGGGATTGCTCTTCGAAGAGCTGGGATTTCAATACAGTGGACCCATCGACGGCCACAACTTTGAGCATCTCCTTCCGACGATCGAAAATGTGCTGAAGATGAAGGGACCGGTCCTGCTCCATGTCATTACGAAGAAGGGCCTCGGCTACGAACCGGCCATGAAGAATCCGGTATGGTTCCATGCGTGCCCGCCGTTCGCCCGGTCGACCGGTGCACCGGCCAAGAAAGCCGCGCGTCCTTCCTACACGGCGATCGCCATGGACACGCTCGTCAAGTTGGCTCGTAAGGACAAGCGCATCGTGGCGATCACGGCGGCGATGTGCGAGGGCACGGGATTGACGGCGTTCGAGAAAGAGTTCCCCGACCGACTCTATGATGTCGGCATTGCGGAACAGCATGCGGTGACGTTTGCGGCGGGGCTTGCTGCACAGGGCATGAAACCGGTCGTGGCGATGTATGCGACCTTCCTCCAGCGGGCCTATGATCAAGTTGTGCATGATGTCGCCACCCAAAATCTCCCGGTGGCTTTCTGCATCGATCGAGGGGGACTCGTCGCGGAGGACGGAACGACGCATCATGGGGCCTTCGACTATGCCTATCTGCGGCACGTTCCCAATATGGTCGTCATGGCTCCTAAAGATGAGAATGAACTGCAGCATATGGTGAAAACCTGCCTGGAATTCGACGGGCCGATTTCAGTGCGATATCCGCGCGGGGTGAGTCTCGGTGTGAAGATGGACTCGGTTCCGCAGGCCTTGCCGGTGGGAAAAGGTGAGGTCCTCAAAGATGGGACGGATGTCGCCATCATAGCGATCGGTGTTTCGGTATGGCCGGCCGTCGAAGCAGCCGAACGGCTCGGTAAGGAAGGGGTTTCTGCAGCGGTTGTGAACGGACGATTCGTAAAGCCCCTCGATCAGGATCTGATTGTTGAGGTGGCGAAGCGGGTGCGCTATGTTGTAACGGTGGAAGAAGGCTGCAAGATCGGCGGGTTTGGTTCTGCCGTGCTCGAAACCCTTTCGGAAGCCGGAGTGACGGAGGTGAAGACAAAGGTCCTGGGCCTGCCCGATTGGTACATCGAACAGGGACCGCAAGATCTGTTGCGGGAACGGTATGGTTTGACGGCCGAAGGGATCTATCAAAGTGTGAAGGAATTGATCGGTAAAGCACCCGCCGTAAAATCGGCGTTCACGGGCGCGACGGTGGTCGGCCATCCGCATGGAGACGAACAGGGGAGCTGAAGTGCGTCAAGCGTGACGCGTTGTTCGTGAAGCATCAACAACGAAAAATAGCATGCATATCGCTCGAAGAAAGACTCGGCAGATTCACGTCGGCAAAGTGAGGGTCGGGGGTGATGCCCCGGTGTCCGTGCAATCCATGTGTTCGACGGACACGCGTGATGTAGCCGCGACCATCGCACAGATTCACCAACTCGAAGCAGCCGGCTGTGAAATTATTCGCGTGGCCGTTCCTGACGATGAAGCCGCACAGGCCCTCCCTCACATCAAGACGGCAATGACCGTCCCGCTGATCGCCGATATTCACTTTGATCATCGGCTTGCCTTGAAGGCCGCGCCTATCGTCGATTGTGTCCGTATCAATCCAGGCAATATCGGCGCCTGGTGGAAAGTTGAGGAAGTGATCAAGGCCGTCAATGAGCAAGGGATTCCTCTTCGGGTCGGTGTCAACGGAGGGTCGCTCGAACGTCCGTTGTTGGAGAAGTACGGATGGCCTTCTCCCGAGGCTCTGGCAGAGTCGGCGCTCAATGCCGTGCATGCACTGGAAGACGTGGGCTTTACCAATATGAAGGTATCGCTCAAAGCCTCGGACGTGCACCACGCCATCGACGCCTATTGGCTCTTTGCACATCAGTCGGATTATCCCCTGCATATCGGAATTACTGAGGCCGGGACGGCCATGACCGGGGCGGTGAAATCTTCCATCGGCCTGGGGTATTTGCTTTCACAGGGCATCGGAGACACGTTGCGCGTATCGCTGGCTGCTGACCCGGTCGAGGAAGTCAAGGTCGGGTTTGAAATCCTTAAGTCGCTCGAATTGCGTCACCGGGGTATCAATGTCATCGCCTGTCCGACATGTGGGCGTGTCGAAATCGATGTTGTCCGAATGGCAAACGAGCTGGAGAAGAAACTCAGCCACATCAAGACACCGTTGAATGTGTCTGTACTCGGATGTGTTGTGAACGGGATTGGGGAAGGAAAAGAAGCCGACATCGGAATCGCCGGCGGCGAGGGTAAAGGTATTTTGTTCAAGAAAGGCAAGCTTGTCCGAAAGGTGCCGATGGAAGAATTGATGGACACGCTCATTGTGGAGGTCGAGCTGCTGGCGAAGGAAAAAGAAGCGGAAAGCAACGGGGAAGCGACTGGATTTGTTCCTTCAAGCGAGTGGGAATCGCTGGAACCTCAGTTGGAACACTCTTCGACGCATGGTAGGGAAATCCCGGTCTTGCCTCATCAGTAGGTGCCTCGCTCACAGCGGCGACGATTCTTCCGCTGCCTCTCTGAAGCTGCACGCCCGTCTCGCCGAGAAACGATTGACGCACTCTGACAGGGTCATGTATTTCTACCTCTGAGTCATGGAATCGAAGCCCACCGTTAATTGGGTCAGTGAGTTCGTCGGATCTTCTCTGTTTGTGAGGTTGGTGAAGGTCGGTCTCGCGATTGCGGCCGTGGTGCACGGCTATATCATTTCCTATGGCCGGTCATTTCATTTCCGTGACATCGATATCCATCGGGAAATCGGGCGGCGTTTCCTTTCCGGCGAGTATCTCTACGCCAACGACTATTGCTACATGTATCTTCCCACGACGGGAATTTATTTCGCTCCGTTGCTTTTCCTGGAGAGAGACGCGAGCTTGGCCTTACGGTATGCCGTCGCAGTCGGATTCCTGGTCATCACAATTATGCTGTTCCACCACATGTTATGCGGTACATCAAATTCCACTGTGTGGAGCCGGCTATTGGTCGGCGTGGGTGCAGGAGCGTTGACGCTGCAATTCATCTTGAATGATCTCGACGACGGTGGACCGCACCTGATTCTCCTGGGCATTCTCGCTTGCGCCATCTACGCAATCTGGGCAGGCAAAGAACGACTCGGCGCGATCATTCTTGGTTTCGGCATTACGCTGAAAATTACTCCTGCGCTATTCCTGTTGCTGTTTCTTTGGAAGCGGCAGTGGCGATTGGCGTCATACACAGTGCTCGCGACCGGCTTCTGGATTGTACTCCCCATTCTGTATATGGGCCCCACGAGTTGGTGGGATCATCACACGGAATGGACCAGGAACGCGGTGTTATCCGTGTTTGATCGGCAGATTGAGGGCCGCCAAGAGAATGAACTCCAGAAGGCCAACCTTTCACTCCGCCATACCATGCTACGGTATTTGGTCACGTACCCACCGGACCATCGCCTACGCCAAGTCGATCCCGGATATAGGCCTCTGTTGGATCTGCCGGCGCCGGCAGCGAACGCGATCGTCGGAGCGACTGGGCTGACTCTGCTCGGTCTCTTCGCCTGGTCCAGCCGACGGCCGTACCAAGGGCCAGGAGATTCAACGTGGGCAAGGGACTGTGCCGGCACTCTGATTTTGGCCTTGTTATTCTCTCCCATCACCTGGGATCAGCATCTTGTCTGGATGGTCCCGGCGGCCTATGTCGTCGTCGCCGCCGCAGCGAGAGTGAGTGGCCGATTGAGCAGCGCCGGATACGCCATGCTGGCAGTGTATATCGTGCTCACGATGGTGCTGAACTACGAAGTCGTGGGCTCAGCCAGGTGGGAAGCGCTGAAGAGTTATCATCACCTCGGCCTCGCCATGCTGATCTTGTTTGGGTTGTTGCTCAGCAGCACCGGCGCGCTGCGCCATGTCCGACCATTCCTCGGGATACGCACGCCTGCTTCAGGAGTGGTGGGCCCAGGGTAAGACATCTCGGTCAGCGTCCTTGTGACCTCTTTTCTTGCGCGGCTCATTGAATTAGGACGCATGGCCTTCTTGGCTAGGCTTGCGGAGAGCTGATTCGACGGTTCATCAGTTTGGTCTCTGTGTTGAGTTCAGGTAACCCAGGCTACTATAATGCCGCCTCTCAGAGGCGCCGTACCCAAGTGGTAAGGGAGCAGTCTGCAAAACTGCGATGCAGCGGTTCGAACCCGCTCGGCGCCTCCATACCAACCTTCGGTTGACCCGCGCGCTCTTTAGCGTTTTATCGTGACTGATGCGCGCGGACAAAGCCCTCCAGCATCCTATTTTTTCTCGCTCGACCTGGAGCTCGTACGATTGTTCTTGGCGACGGGATAAAACGCCTCCAGCGCTCCCTTTTGATACGCTACCTCGTGCGACCTCCTCGGTATTCTGAGCACTCCATATAGATGGGACACGTCGGGCGCCAGGCTGGTTGCCAGCTTGTTGGCGCACCCGAGCCGACCTTACAGGCCGTTCGTACTAAACCTTTTGGACAGGCCTGTCCTGAGCCCTTCGATTGGCTCAGGACAGGGAGAATATTGAGAATCGGGGACGCTCTACTCTAAAGGTTCAGCGGGACCATGATCATGATGGCGCCCATCACGTCATTCTGCTTGAAATCGTGCCTCGGACTATCCTGATGCGAGTTGTGGCATCCGATGCAAGCTTGCGAAACAGCTCTGTCGGCATAGATGGCCATAAGATAGGAGTCCGGTCCGTTCATGACCACTTCGGTGTACGGACGATTCGGGTTCTGTTGGGTTGCCATCAGGCCCCTTTGCTCAGATTCGGATTTCGGCCCGTTCTGCTTGTTGATGGGCCAGAGACTGATGAGTTTATAGCCGACTTTAGCCTTCGAATTGACCGATAGACGAGCGGTTTCCTGCAGGAATTGGGCTGGAAGGGGTAAACTTTTTTCGGAGCGCCAATTCTCTGAAGCAACAGCAGCGCCTTTCGCTTGCATCCGCTCTACAACATGTTCCGCATAAAACGCGCGGTTTGACTGGATCACGGCATATAACATATCCGCCACTTTCTCAGCAGGAATGCCCCCGGCATCCTTGGCGCCGGACGATACTCCCACATAGACAACGGACGTAAAAAGAAGTAGTGATACGGTTCCCAGCACCAAGCTTTTCCTGATCATCATGAGCTCTCCCTTCTGTTAAGAGGTTGATGGCCTGAATATTCCTCGATGGTGTTGCGCTCCCCCTGGCCTGGTTGATCTGAGGGTATCGCACACCATAATCCGAATGATTGTCCATCGACGTTTGAACAGGTGGTAGACAAGAAAGGATGGCGGCAGAAGAGCGGAACACGTCTCATACCCACCTCAGAGATGGGAACGCTGGGAATTCGGTCGGGCTGACGGTAGCAGAAAACCTGATACGGGGACAAGTAGATGCACAGCACTCTTGCCTTGACTTACGCTTTCAAAATTGACTCGCTCTGAGCAGGATGCTAGAATCCAAAAGTTCTTGCGCCTCCAGTACGGCTGTATCTCGCCGTTGTCCATATAGGTAAGGGTCGCAAAAAAATACAGAGCGAATTAGGAGAACGGAATGGCTGTTCCGATTTCCCAGATGTATACCGTGGCGAAGTATGTGCTCTCACAGAAGCTGAAGGGAGTGAAGCGCTATCCCTTGGTTCTGATGCTTGAGCCGCTCTTTCGGTGCAACCTGGCTTGCGCCGGCTGCGGGAAGATTCAGTATCCCGACCATGTGCTCGATAAGCGGTTGACGCCCGAGCAGTGCTGGGCAGCGGCCGAGGAATGCGGGGCGCCGATGGTGAGCATTCCTGGAGGAGAACCGCTTATCCATCCTGAAATCGCCCAGGTCGTCCAGGGCTTGGTGGATCGAAAAAAATACATCTATCTCTGTACGAACGCTATTCTCTTGGAGCGGAAGTTGGAAGAGTACAAACCATCCAAGTACCTGACCTTCAGCGTCCATATGGACGGGCTTAAGGACGAGCACGATTTGGCGGTCTGCCGCGACGGAGTCTATGACGTGGCGGTCAAGGCCATCAAAGCGGCAGTCAAACGCGGCCATCGGGTGACGACCAACACCACCCTGTTCGACGACGCGAACCCGGAGCGGATCAGAAAATTTTTCGATGACATGATGGCGCTGGGCGTAGAGGGTATGACCATCTCCCCGGGGTATAGTTATCAAAAGGCTCCCGATCAGCAACATTTCTTGAAGCGGACTCGGACTCAGGAGCTCTTCTCCAAGATTCTTGCTCGCCCCAAGTCGGGTTGGCAGTTCAATCAATCCCCGCTGTTCTTGGATTTTCTAATGGGTCGACGTGAATACCAGTGCACTCCTTGGGGCAATCCGACCTACAACGTGTTTGGATGGCAGAAACCCTGTTATTTGTTGCAAGAGGGATATACAAAAACATTCCGAGAACTCATGGAATCGACGGAGTGGGAAAACTATGGAACGGGCCGAAACGAGAAATGCGCTGATTGCATGGTCCATTGCGGCTATGAGGCCTCGGCCGTTGAAGATACCTTCAGTACCGCCTCTGGATTTGCACGGACTGCCAAGCTGACGCTGATGCCTACATCTCGTTAATCGTTCAACGTTAATCGCAATCCTCGCAACTTTTTTCGTTTCACGAATAACGATTTACGGTTAACGGCCTCCCCCATGACTGACACCAAGAACCACACGTTGATCGCCCCCGGTTCTCTTGAAGGGCGACTGTTCAAACCAGCCTCTCCGGCGGAAACAATGGAAGCCGTCGAGCTCGCGTTCGACTATCGTGGGGATGTGACCTTGATGTTAGGATCAGGCGAGTCGATCACCGGATATCTCTTCAATCGTCAAGCGGCAGGCGACGATCCTTACCTTGAACTGTTTCCCGTTGATGAGCCGAGTCCTCAGCGCATTTCCTACCGATCCATCGAGAGCATCGCGTTTACCGGCGAAGACACCGCGAACGGCAAGTCGTGGGAGGCTTGGGTCTCAAAGAAAGACTCCGAGCGTCGAGCAGAAGCCGCAAAGATTGAGGCGGCTGCGCGTACGAAGGGCTATCTCTAGCAGGCTGCGGAAAATTCGATTTGTGTGTTTCGACGGGCTCAGCACGAACGGTAAACCTCAGTGAATTCAATGATTACTCCGCTCGTCCTGAGGCTCTCGAAGGATGAATGGAGGGTTTTTCCGCAACCTGCTAATGGCCTCCTCCATTCGTCGTCTTCGACTGATTCCGATACTTTCGGGGAAAAATCAGCTTTCCATCACATGAGCCAAGGCTATGCGCTTCGACTCTTAAACGTCCCCTCACCGATCGTGAGGCCGGTTCCTCGTGTCACGCGCTCCTCAGCCCCAGCCTGCCCTGCGACTGTAGTCGAAAACCAAACGGCTCTACGTCCGGATTGGAGAGCCAGTCGTTTCGTTGACAAAGATTTGGGTGCTGTGCTAGAAACCTCTGCCCGAATGTAGAGCGCTCGTTGTACTGAACGAGCACGACCTCGAAGGAGCGAACGACGAGTCAGCGATCTAGTTTGAAGCTTGGGAGCCGAATTCCAACCGGACTGTTTTTCCTAGCTTGCTGTCTCGTCATGAATGTTGTGTTTCCACCCCTGGCTCAAGCCACGCATGAAGCGGATCATCGTTTCATGGTGGAAGGGTATGTTTGCGATCAGAATGGGAAAGGACTTCCGAATACAGATGTTCTCGTCAAGGACATCAGGATTTCATACGGTCAGGTTGTTCGGACGGATGGAGATGGCTACTACAAAGCGATGTTTCATCTGCATAACGACAATCTTGACGATCCCCTTCTGGTAGAAGCGAGGGGTGAACGGCAAAACCTGAAGATTCAATTCGATCCGAAAGATCTAGAGAGCGAACGGAAAGTTCGGGTTAACTTTGGAACTGGCTGTGAGGCAAGTGGTCCTCCCGCTTGGATTTGGTGGGGCAGCGGGGCGATCTTCGCAACAGCCTGCGGTATTATCGGGATGAAGATGGTCCGTTCTCAGCGGAAGCCGGAACGGGTCAAGTCGAAATCCCTAGGAAAGAAAAAATCATGATCGCCGATGACGGTCCTTGGGGCTACAAGGTATCTCGCCGAATCGGTTGATTAGGTCGGCGAGGGCCCGTGATACAAGCTGAATGGGTGAGTGTAATCTCGACGCTCTTGCAGGAGCAGGTGATAGCTCTGCAAAAGCGTTTTTTTTTGTCAGTCGGTCCTTTTCTCGATCGCGTTGCGGCCCGGACAAGAATCTCTCTCAATGACAGCGTGATGGACGTAAGGAACATACAGACAGGCTCGATTCGCGCCGCATTCATCCTGAGTGCGGGATTATTGGCGAGTTGCGGAGACCAGGGTGGAGAGGGGCCGATCGTGCCACCGCCGCCGGCTCCTGTTGAATATGCCGACAAGCATATGCCCGCAGATTGGTGGGGGGATGCTCAGAAGCTGGAAGAGGGACGCAAGCTCTTCATCGGTGAGACAAATCCCGACGTAAACTGTTCCAGTTGTCACGGGAAAGACGGGAAGCCTGTGAAGGCAGGCGCCACGGATTTCAGAAACCCCGAGCGCATGAAACTCTACTCGGACTCTGTCTGGTTTTGGCGTATTTCCGAAGGAGTGCCGAATACCAAGATGAAAGGCTGGAAGAGCAAGCTTTCAGAAGAGGATCGATGGAAGCTCGTGCTCTATGAGCGGAATTTTGGACTGGCTGGAAAGACGTGGAATGAGGAAAAGAAGCAATGGGTCGAGGCCGTCGTTAAGTGACTGTACTGTAGGGGAGGGTAGGATTGTCGAGGACAGGATGCTCCGCACATTCCGACCTTTCCTCCTGTGGAATCAAAAGGTGAGCCTTTTGTGTGGGACTCGAGGCGGCCAACCATGTGTCGGGTTTTTTGTGGGCTGCCAGGGGATTCTCCTAGCGGTAAGGCTTGGGGAGTCTGCGATACTCTAGCCGGTCGATAAGATCGTATGAGGTGGCGCTGGGGCAATCGTTACGGAGCTTGGCCTTCCATGGCAAGATCTTAACGCTCTCAAGGGCTTGAGGCGTTCTTGATGGTGACCGAGACCAATTTTGTAGACAAAATTACCATTATGGAAAGCCGAGTAAGTATGAAAGCGACATCCTTGACCAAGTTCTTAAAGTAGGGGGCATCGAGGCATCGTGAAAAAACTGTCGAGCGGTCTCATGGCTCTCATTGTGTTGTTCTCGCTGTGCGTGGCAGCCACTGGTGCCTGCGCTCAGGAGGTTGGGGCGTCTTCGGTGGAGCTTCCCTATACAGGCAATCGGACGGCTGTATGGGTCGTCGCGCAACTCCATATTTTATTTGCCGCGTTTATCCTCGGGGCACCGATTTTCGTCGTCATTTCAGAGTGGTTGGGTTATCGCAAGCAGGACCCTCGGTATGATCGCCTGGCTAAAGAGATCACCAAGATTACGGTCATTCTCTTCAGTATGACGGCGGTAACGGGCGGCTTGTTTATTTTTGTCCTTCTTGCCGCCTACCCACAGTTCACGACCTCATTCATCAATCAGTTTTATATGGTGTTCGCAGTCATGTATCCGGCGCTGTTTATCGCCGAGACGATTTTGATGTATGCCTACCTCTACACCTGGGATGTGTGGAAGGGTGAAAAGAAGGGGCGTCACATTGCTCTCGGGGTGCTCTTGAATCTTGTCTGTCTGCTCATCTTATTTGTCATCAACGGCCCCACGTCGTTCATGAACACACCGCCGAAGGCCGAAGGAGTTTCGCCGCAGGATTTCATCGCGGCGGCAACCTTGTGGGATAAGATTGCGAACCAAAGTTGGTTCCCCCTGAGCCTCCACCGAATCGATGGGAATGTGGCATTCGGCGGGTTTATCGCCGGGATGATCGCCGCCTATATGTACATGGGGGCGAAGTCGCAGGAGGAGCGAGCCTACTACGATTGGATGGGGTTCGCCGCCATCTGGATCGCGGTGGGTGGGTCGCTCTTGCAGCCGTTCACGGGACTCTTGTTGGCCTATGAAATGTGCGATTACGATTTTTCATTCTGCCCATACATGATGGCCGATCAGCTCTCCATGTTTTTCGAAATGCAGGGCATGATGATCGGGCTGCTGTTCTTGGCCATCAACTATTACAGTTGGCTCAGCGTCAAGCGAATCGAAGGGGCCGAAAATGTTCGGATGACGATTCTGGCTCCCATTGTCTTGGTGGTCTTGCTGCCCGTCACGATGTGGGTCATGAATAAATATTGGATTCCGGACCCAATGTCGTTGGCGTTCCTCCTGCCCTTAACCTTGTCGCCATTCTTATTGAGCCGGTTCGTTCCGAAGACCGTCTCAGCGCGGAGCGTCATCAAGGTCGGCTTTATCGTCATGCTCGTGAGCGACGCAGTCTGGCTTACTCCCGGTGGGTTCGTAGCCACCGGCACTGATATGCCCGATGACCTGAAATTGCCGGAAGGATGGGATTTTCTGGCGTCGATGCCGGCAAAGCTTTCCGCGATCTTGACGTTGGTGTTCGTGACGGTCGTCAATTACGTCTTGTATAACCGAACCATCAAGCAAGGCACGATTCTCTGGGGGAAAATCGATTTCGTGTCTCAGTTTGTTCTGATTTTCTTGGCGTTCATCTCCACATGGACGATGGGGTTGATGGGCGCGGTCCGGTCCCTGCTCAAAAAATATTTCCACACCTATAGTCTGGTCTCGGACCTCAGCGCGGAGTCCTTTACTCCGACGCTCTCCTATTCGGCTTGGTGGATCACGGCGATAACCGTATTCTTTATTGCCATCGTCAGTGTGGCCGCGCTGGTAGCTCTTCGGCCTTCAGTTTCGAGGGTGCGAGAGCCTGAGGGGAGTCCGGTCCCGGTCGGGGCCAAGTAATCACAGCGCGAAGCATTTGGTGAGACAATCGAAATCCGTATGAGGATGATGTGTTCAAGAAGCTAACAATTGGTCTTGTGGTCGGCGGTGCACTTGTGGGTATCGCGCACTCGCAGGAGGTACCGTTCGATTTCCAAAAGCTGTTCTTTATCTTCGCACTGATCGGGGCCGTTGTCTTTATGATGCTTGACGCGTCGCCGATCGGAACAATGAACGGCGGGAAGTCCGTCTTTGCGGTCATCACATTCTGGATCCTTCTGATTACGGCCTGCATCGCGGGCGCGTCCCTGTTGCCGCAGTTTAATCCCGAAGACGAACGGGCCAAAATCGACAAGCTTTTGGGAAAGGAACGGGCTGCCTCGCAAAAGGGGAAGGCTGAGGAGTTGATCGCTCGAGCCAAGGCCCTTGATGAACAGGTCAAGGCCCTTGAAGAACGGCTCAAGGGATTGGGGGGAGGTCAGGCTGCATCCGTATCACTGCCGCCTCCGTCTGGGGAAAAGCCTTCTTCGACAGCCGGCACTACTGCTGGTGGGGGCGGAGATGTCATGAAGGTGGGCGAGGAGCAGTGGCAACTGCAAGAATGTTATAACTGTCACAAGTTGAGGGGCGAGGGTGGAAAGAAACGAGGCCCTGAATTGGATAACATCGGCTCATTATTGACGGTCGAGGAGATTCGATCGAAAATCTACGACCCTAAGAGCATCATGGCTGAGGGGTATGAGAAGGAATACCAGAAGGGCGTCATGCCCGACAAGTTTAAGGACCTCATGGAGCCTCAAGAGATGGTGGCGCTTGCCACCTGGCTGGGTAGCTTCAAGAACACCTCGGTGAACACTCCGAAGCCGATCAAGAAAAAATGATGCTGCAACCGAAGCTGAAATCCAAGGTCCGGTGCACCGACCTCGACATCGGCGAAGTCACGAAAGTCGTGCTTGATCCGCTTTCCCACGAGATCAGCCATATCGTCGTGTCTATGAACGGGAGCGGTGAGCGACAGGTCGCCATGGGCCATGTCCAGGCTGTGACGGACGATGTCGTGCAGTTGCGCGCGCCGTCAACCGATATTCTGGCCTTGCCTCCCTTCAAGCGGGAAGATTATGTCACCACGCATGAAGTGGAGATCTCGCACCTCGAGGACAACCTCCATGTGACGCCAGGCGAGGTGTTGGTGCCCTTGCCTGATCTGGAAAAAAGCGTCAAGCGCCGAACCTTTTTCATGAATTTCACGCATGTCATCGGATTCTTGGTCGGCCTTCCCATCGCCTATCCCATTCTCCGCTACCTAATGAAGCCGATGTATGCGGACTTCGACAACCACTGGCTGAACGTGGGCAATGTCAGCAAGATCAAGCAGGACGACGTCGGTGTGCAATTCAAGTACAAAAAAAAGGTCAAAGAAGTCTATATGCCGGAGAGCGAAATCGATAAAAACGTCTGGCTCCTCCGAGCGACCCCTGAGCTGCTTGAGAGGGTCTACAAAGACAAGGACATGGAGTTTCGAGGTGCCAAGGGGAAGACGATTTGGACCAACAAGAAAGACATTCCCTATGTGGCGTTCTCCGGCAAGTGCCCTCATTTAGGTTGCGCATTCAAGTGGCGACAGCATAAGACGCTGGGACAAGTGTTTCTCTGCCCTTGCCACCTCAGCATCTACGATGCATCAGGGAAAGTGCTTGACGGCCCGGCTCCACGTGGGCTTGACGCATTACCCGTGAGGGTTTCTGCGGCGGGAGACGTAGAAATCATCGACATGGAGTTCAAGGCCGGTACAAAATCACAAATCCGGATCATTTGAAAACTGGCGGTATGGATAGCAAGCAATCATCATCGACGGTAATTCCCGATCATCAGCCCAGCGCCATCGAAAAGCTCGTGGCGTTCCTCGACGAACGGGTCGGACTCAAGGAGATGCAGGCCAAGATGCTCAATGAGCCGATTCCCGGCGGCTCTCGTTGGGCCTACGTGTTCGGCTCCATCTTGTTGTTCATCTTCGCCATGCAGGCACTGACCGGTATGTTGCTCATGTTCTATTACGTGCCGACCGCCGACCATGCCTATGCCAGTACGCAATATATCATTCACGATGTCGATTATGGGTGGTTCATTCTGGGCTACCATTTTTGGGGATCCAGCGCCATGGTCGTCTGCGTGGTGGCCCATATGTCTCAGGTCTTTCTCTGGGGGGCGTACAAGAAGCCGCGAGAATTGCTGTGGCTTGTCGGCCTAGCTCTGTTTGGTGTTGTGATCACCTTCGGTTTTACCGGCTACCTGTTACCCTGGGACCAACGGGCGTTCTGGGCGACGACCGTGGGTGTCGAAATCTTGGATAAGACTCCCATTGTCGGTGATTTTATAGCCCGATTTCTGAAAGGTGGTCCGACTCCCGGGCAAATGACCTTAAGCCGGTTTTTCGTCCTCCATGTGATGATTCTCCCGGCGGCGCTCATGGCTCTGGCCGGATTGCACCTGTTCCTGTTTCGCGTCGCCGCTCCTGCAGGACCCTTCACCGGTACGGTGGAGGAGATCAAAGCGAAAACCGACTATTTCTTTCCTCGCCAAATTTGGAAAGACATGGTCGGGATGGCGTTTGTCTTCGTAGGGATATGTGCCTTGGCCCTCTGGGAACCGGTCGTCTTGTTGGATGAGGCGGCGCCGGATCCAGGGGACTACCATCCCGAGCCGGAATGGTATTTTCTGTTCTACTTTCAGCTGCTCCGGTTGAAACTGTTCGCCGGTGAGTCCGGTCAGTTTCTAGGTGCCGTGGTGTTGCCGGCCGCCTTCATGGTCTTGCTCGTCTCGCTCCCGTTCTTCGACAAAGATCCCGAGCGGAATATTTTTAAGCGACCGATCGCCCTCATCAGTTGGATTGCGATCATGGTCATGATTGTCTTGTTCACGGTTGCATCGGTGATAAACCGAGCGTTCCTGGACTGATCCTTTGACAGGTTGCTTATGGCTGAAGAACGCGAATCGATGTCTCCGACGAAGATAGGCTTCGGTATTCTATGGCCGGCCTGCTGGACAGGCATTCCCATTAAGGCGGTGTTTGCGCTCCTTGCCATGGCGATGGGATTGGCGCATTTCGAAGGACTGTTCGGTCTTGCCTTTGTGATGCTGTTTGCCAGTCCCGTCACCGTCTTCGCCGCTCCCATCATCATGGTCATCTTTGAGACGCAGTTTGGTGAAGGGGTCGGTTTGCCGCTCATACTCGGACTATCCATCCCCGTCGACATCTGGGCACTGGGATTGGTTGGGCGAACGTTCTTCCTTGAGCGACTCCGGAAGGAACCACCCGATGGGCTTGGTCTTGCCATCTGGTGGAGATCAGCTCTCATTGGAACGTTCTTTCTCCCGCTCCTCTGGTGGATTGTCAGTCGTGTGACGGAGAATGCGATGAGCGCCTCTCACTCGATGTCCGAGATGGAAAGTTTGCGACATCTCTTCGACACTGGTCTTCCGATCGCGGAACGCATCGGTCTCGAACTTACGATCTGGGGATCCATCTCGTCGGCAGTCTTGATCGTCTT
Organism: Nitrospira sp. LK70; assembly: GCA_011090425.1. Classification (GTDB taxonomy): domain Bacteria; phylum Nitrospirota; class Nitrospiria; order Nitrospirales; family Nitrospiraceae; genus Nitrospira_D. The sequence continues at coordinate 17,436 of PHGD01000078.1, forward strand.
GGCCATCATCGGGATTTCCATCCTTGGACAAATCATTCGACGCATGGCGGAAGACGCTCGTCCGGCGTCTGAAAATTATCAAGGACTCGTGACCCGCTGGGATTTGATGCGTGTGCCGACCGACCAAGGGTTGTTGCTGGCCTCATTGGCGGGGGTTGGTGTGGTCTCGTCGCTGATCTTTTGGGCGATCCTTCCGGTAACGACCCCGAATCCGCATGATTGCTGTAAGAGGCCGGAGGTCCAGGTCGAACCGGTGTTCAAACCGGTTGAGTCGTTGAACAAGACTGCGCAGCGGATCGCGTCGCTTGCGGCGCAAGTTGATGCGATGGAGCACCAGAGGACAGAAACAAAAGTGCAGAAAGAAAAGGGCAAGGGAAAGGTGGAAGGCGCAACGGCCAAGAACTCCCCTGCCAACACGAAACCGTAATTTGCGAGGTGATGCGGTGAGTGCCATACAACAAGAGGTCGGAACGATTCAACGAGCTCTCCGAGCCGTCAGAGGGTGCGGCGGATCGCTCGCAGCGCTCTTGTTGACGGCTGGTTGGCTTGCACTCCCTTCGATCGGACTCGCGGCGGAAAGCACAGCGGCCGGACCGACCGAATATCGTGATATTGGTTATATCGGCAGTCGGAACTTGGTCTGGATCGTCGCGCAGCTGCATCTTCTGCTTGCAGGGTTTGTCTTAGGAGTGCCGATCTTCGCCTGGCTCTGCGAAGTCATCGCATGGAGGGGAGGCGAAAAGCGTTACGATAAGCTCGCCAAGGAGTTTACCAAGCTCCTGACTTCGGCCTATGCGACCACCGCCCTGTTCGGCGGCATTCTCTTGTTTCTCTTGGTGGCGTTTTACCCCAAGCTCATGAATTATTTGACGGACATTTTCTTCCCGTCCTTTCTACTCTACTGCCTCCTGTTCTTGCTCGAGACTGCCACTCTCTATCTGTATTGGTATGGGTGGGATGCCATGCAGGGCGGAGGCAAGAAGACGTTGCATGTGTTTCTGGGGTTTTTGCTGAACTTCTTTGCCCTATTCATCATGATCGTGCCCAATGCCTGGGCCACGTTTCAGGCCAGCCCGGTCGTGATTTCAGAAGGCACGGCGATTGAGCGTGCCTGGGCGGCAACGTGGAACCCGACCTGGTGGCCGATCAATGTCCATCGCCTCATCGCCAATGTCGTGCTCGGTGGATACATTTGTGGAGCCTATGCAGGAGTCCGGTATTTGTCGGTCAAGAGTACTGAGGAGCGGGAGCATTATGATTGGATGGGCTATGTCGGCAACTTTATCGGCGTGTTCGGTCTGCTGGCCCTGCCGTTTGCCGGCTACTGGCTCATGCGGGAAATCTACCAGTACAACCAGCAGATGGGCATTACGCTGATGGGAGGATTCCTGTCCTGGCTCTTCATCATCCAAGCCATGTTGATCGGAGTCCTGTTTCTTGGTTCGAACTATTACTTTTGGCTGGGGATTACCTATCGCATTCCCGGATCGGAGGCGAAATATCGGCGAGCCATGTTGCTGATGCTGATCAGCTTGCTGTTCTGTCTTGCTGTATGGATGACGCCTCACTCCCTCCTCGCCAGCATCGAAGAGGCTCAGAAGATGGGAGGAGCTCATCACCCATTGCTCGGCGTCTTGGGCGTGATGTCGGCCAAAATGACGGTGGCGAACCTCATGATTCTCATTACGTTCATGAGTTTCGTCATGTATTGGCGGGCGGGGAAGCAAGACACCGCCAGGTGGGCGAAGCTGGGAAAGGCGGTCATGAGCGCTGTGTTGGTGTTGGCCAGCCTTGCTGTCATCGTCCTCGGTGTGTGGGGATACTTCGTGCCGGCGATCGTCCGCATCAATTATTTTTCCACCTCTCAGGTGCTGATCGTCATCTTCGTCATCCTGACGATCGCACCGTTGACGGCGCTGTTGCTCAAGAGTGCCAGGACGACGACGGAGATGGTATGGGGCAGCATGCCTCCGCGCGCCGGGTATGCCCTGGTCCTCAATGCCGTCATGATCATCCTCCTCATGGCTCTGATGGGCTATGCGCGATCCTCGTCCCGCGTCCATTGGCATGTGTATGGAGTCATGCGTGATTCATCGCCCTATGCCTATTCGCCGGCCCTCGGCAGCGCCTCGCTGATCATGGGCTTCTGCACGTTTTTCTTCTGTCTCCTCGTGGCCTTTATCTTCTGGGTCGCCACTATGGGTGACAAGGCCAAGGCTGCTGCACCAGCAGGGAAGGGAGAGTTGCCGCACGGCATTCCTGCAATGGCCGGAGGGGCTCCGGCAGAGCGGCAACAGACTTGAAGAAAGTTTTGAAAGCAAGCTTTGATGGTTACATTGTGAGTCTTAATTCACAAACTCAGCACGCTGCCCGCTTCGCCCGTTCAGCCCGCGTCGACGAGTCCGCGAGGCAAGCACTCAGCACTTAACATTCGAGGACCCATGAGTGAAGTCGCACAACTACAATTGATCTCTCTTGGTATTGTCGGGGTCGGGATCCTGATCCTTCTCTTCATTAGAGCCACTTTCCTCCGAGTCACGGGATTTGTTGCCATCGTGCTGGGGTTGTTTTCGCTTACGTGCCTCGCAGTGCCGCAGATGGCCTCCCTCCCTCCGGCTGAGGAAAAGATCGACATCGCCAGTATCAAGAACCCGACCGACATCGCGGCTATCGGGCAAACAGTGTTCTTCAGCAAAGGCCAATGTGCTCTGTGTCATTCCATCGGCCCGAGTGAATCGGCCCGTTGCCCGGATTTAAAGGGAATCGGTGCAAAATTGAGCCGGGGGTTCCTCTATGAAAGTTTGACGGATCCGCAGGCGTTCGTGTATCAGGACTACCGGCATGGAGGGGTACCGAAGGAATATCCGGCCACGATGCCCGCTATCAACAAGGATCCGATCGGACTCTCGAAGAATGAAATTTTGGCCGTCATCGCGTTTCTACAACAGATGAGCGGGGAGCCGA
>PHGD01000183.1 GCA_011090425.1 Nitrospira sp. LK70
TTGAGGGCTTCCTGATAGGCCGCGAGATCTTCTCGCCTTCCAATGGCGACGACTTCGACCAGGATCTCTTGATCGATGATCCGGTACACGATACGGATCGATTTCTTCGCTGCGTAGAGTTTGTAATAGCCGGTCAGATCAAGGCCGCCGCGATTACCCAAGTGTTCTCCCAATCGTCCTCTCAACCGAGAGATGGATAACACCTGCCTGGCAACCTCTGGTAGGAGTTTTTTGTCGGGGCCGTAGGTCGGGTTACTTCTGCTTCGTTCTTTCTCCATTCAATCGCGAAACCTCTTGAGCATTGACTTCCGGTCGGAAGTGTCAATTTGTCACGCTCGCTCAGTACTGTCCCAAGGGTATTCGAACAAGTCAGCTGTTTTATCTGAAATCTGGTCAGTGTTTTCAAGCACGGCTTATGCACACAGCTGGTCTCATGGTGTTCGTTTACACAGAGACAAGCGGAAGATCCGTAACATTCCATCGAGAGTCATCGAGGTTTCGGACGTTTCTACGCGATGACGGCGTGGTTTTCCCCAGTCAAGGGAGGTTCGCATGAGAGCGCTAGTCATGGGTTGTCTCATCACGTGCGGCTATGTGCTGCCGGAGTTGCTGCCGGCCGTGTATGCAGGGTTGGTTGTGGACGTTTTGGCTGCAAGCGGTAGATGGGGTGAGCTCATGACGATCGAATAGCCTCTTCTCGCGAATAGGCGGCTGGGACGCTTGAGGCGAGTCACGCAGAATCGAACCAAAGGGGTGTCTATCGAAGAAACGTTTGTATCTACTCTGCTATCGGAGGCCAGAGATCTTCAGAGTCCAGAGCCTTCTGTCGTCCGTCTGTTTCCTGACGGAAGAGGAGGATATGATGAGGCTCTGGATATGGTTTTCGATGGTACTGCTCTCCGTGCTGCTAGTGAGTGAAGCACAGGCTGATCTTGATCCCTTCGAGTTTCAGATCTACCCCTATGAAACCGGTGGCAAAGGGCATTTCGATCCTCAGCTGTTGTCCAGTTTCGTGGGGTCTGGGTTTCGGGAGCCAGGCCGCGGTACCTCATCAGACAGCACCTTCGCCAGTCAGTATATGACACGGATGGCTGCTGAATTTGAGTATGGCCTCACCAGGAAGATTGACTTCGCTTATTATCTGAACGTGGCCATTCCAGGGTCTCCCCTGATGGCTCCTCAATATGCCGGTTCGAAGTTTCGACTGCGCGGCCGGCTTTTCGAAAAAGACCAGCTGCCCGTCAACTTGGGATGGTATGCGGAGATCGAATGGTGGAATAAGCAGTTCGAGGATAACACCGTCGAGGGAGAGATCATGCTCGTCGCTCAAAAGGATATCGGTCGTTGGACGTTCATCATCAACGCCCCAGACTTGGACCACGGCTTGGTCGGAGCCGATTCGGGCAAGTGGTTTTCGTTTGGCTATCGAGCCGAGGTTCGGTACTGGGTCAGCAAAAAGCTGACGCTAGGGCTCCAGCCTTATGGGACGATCGGCCAACTGCAGGATCCCCACCCGCTGCCGGATCAGCAGCACTATATCATGCCGGTCGTGCATATGATCTTGCCTGGAGAGATTCCCGCGAGTTTTGGCCTGGGGTTCGGTCTCACACCCAATTCTGATCTGGTGATTTTTAAGGCCAATTTTTACTTTGGAGGGGCAGGGAGCCTGGCACGAGATATTCGGCTGTGGCGCTAGTTATGCGCTACGTATTTCTTCGTCCTTATGGGGCCCGACCATGGCACGATCTCCGGCTGAATAGGCCCAATCATCTCTTTCGGGTGTTGTAGATTCGACCTCCGGATCGCTCATATCGTCGAAAGACGGCAATGGCTTCATCTCGGCAGAGATCTCTGGTCACGGTAATCCTACGTTTCTTCAGCTCCGCGATCCAATTTTTGGGTTTGGGAGCTTCGTCGAACCCGATCGATGTTGCATCGGATCTTCGCGCGCCGCAAACGACTCTTGGGACACCGGACCAAATGATTGCGCCGTAACACATGGCACAGGGTTCACAACTCGTAACCAGTTCGAGCGTCGGCATGCTGTCCCTCCCCAGGTCGAAATGCCTCAGGGCTTGATGTGCATTCGCGAGCGCCACCATTTCGGCGTGGGCGAGGGAACAGTTGGAGGGTTCCACGACATTGACCCCGACAGCGATGAGCCGGCCCGTTTGAGACTCAAATACGGCAGCTCCGAATGGCCCACCGGTTCGAGCAGTGACGTTCGTGAGCGCGAGTTGGATCACGAATCGCATGCGATCAGCAGCCGCCACAATCGGGTCTTGCCGGCGGCGCCCGACAGAAATAGCCCATGGGGGAGGACGAAACAGGAAGCTGGATGAGGAACCGGACGTCACGATGAGAGTGACAGCTTCAACGCTTCGAGGTTCTTTGTGACCATGGCATCGCCGTTCTTTGTTGATACGTCGATGCCTGTGGCACAAACGGTTCGGCACTCATCCACGCGTCCCAGTTTTTGGAGTGACTGAGCGAGTGCGAGATAGGCAGCTGAATAGGTCGGTTTCACGGTCACGCACTGATGTAAGGATTTGGCGGCTTCGTCGAAAAGGCCATCATCCATATAGGCTTTCCCCAAGCCGAACCAGGCCACATCATCATGCGGGTCCATGGCAAGAAGTTTCTTGAGCGGTTCAATTCGAGGGTTAGGCATGAGCACCTATCCGGATCACAGCATTGAATTGAATTGACCGTAGCACGGGTTCGCCGACGTTGTCTACGGCGTTTCCTGCGTGATAGTCTGACCCCTCATGGATCATTGATATGGGGAAAACTGGTCTCGTCTATCATTCGGCCTATCTTGAGCACGATATGGGACCCGGGCATCCGGAGTCCCCTCATCGGCTGCGTGCGATCATGCAACGGTTGGAGCAAAGCGGGACCGCCGCCCGTCTGGTGAGAATTGAACCCCGAACAGCGGAGGAGGAATGGATTACACAGGTCCATGCCCCTAACTATGTTGCGGCGCTCCATCGGGAAGCGCCGGCTGTCGGCCGGGTGCCTCTTGATCCTGATACGTCGATGTCGCCCGGCACGCTGAACGCCGCTTACCTGGCAGCTGGAGGAACGTTGGCAGCGGTCGATGCGATCATGGCTCACCAAGTCGATCACGTGTTTTGCGCTGTGCGTCCTCCCGGACACCATGCCGAAGCAGGGCGGGCGATGGGGTTTTGTTTCTTCAACAACGTGGCCATCGCAGGGCGCTATGTCCAAAAGAAATACGGGCTCACTAGAGTGCTGATCGTGGACTGGGATGTCCATCATGGCAACGGGACACAGCACAGTTTCGAGGATGATCCATCCGTGTGCTTTTTTAGCACACATCAGTATCCGCACTATCCCGGCACGGGCCGAGGAACCGAGCGAGGCAAAGGGGCGGGGGTAGGATTGACCGTCAACGTCCCGATGGAGGCGGGGGAGGGCGATGAGGAGTACCACGCGATCTTCCTCAAATCGCTTGTCCCAGCGGCCGACGCGTTCAAGCCCGAGTTCGTCATCATCTCAGCGGGATTCGATGCGCACAAGGATGACCCGTTGGCCGGCATGTGTTTGACGGAGGCAGGATATGCCGATCTGACGGAAATCGTTGTCGGTATCGCCAAGCGCCATGCGAAAGGCCGCATCCTGTCGTCTCTCGAAGGCGGCTACAATCTGACTGCGTTGGCTCACTCAGTGGATGCGCACATCAACGCGTTACTAAATGCTTAAATCACGTTACTGCGAACTGTAAAGAAAGAAGACATCATGCAGCATCCGTTATTGATCGATACCGAAACGCTTCAGCAGCACTTGGGCCGTTCTGACCTTGTCGTCATCGATGTCCGTGGCAAGGCGGCGTATGAGTTCGGCGGACATATCCCCGGGGCGGTGCATACGACATGGCATGAGTACAGTGATCCCACTGCTGTGCCCAAGGGATTGCTCAATTCCGATCTCGGCCAGATTGAACGTACCCTGAGTCGGCTCGGGATCAATCAAGACAGCGATATCGTGATCTACTCCAATCCATTCGACAATTGGGGCGATGAAGGGCGGATGTTTTGGATGCTGGAATATCTGGGTCACAAGCGACTGCGTATCTTGGACGGCGGATGGGTGAAATGGACGGCGGAGAAGCGACCCTTCGA
>PHGD01000079.1 GCA_011090425.1 Nitrospira sp. LK70
AATGTAAGTGTTATTATTTAATTGTGTTGTCCTCTATTGATAAAATGCACAACAATCACAACCGGGAACACTACCGATATGAATGAGTCATGCCACCAGTGTTTCACGATGATACAGTTCGACGTCATACACCTAAACCAATCGAGCCCCTTGATCTCCGTGAAGCTGACGAAGTTTGTCACCATCCTGCTAGAGCTGACCGCTCCTCTTCGTAACATTGTCTCTTAGGAAAACGCCTCCATACTGCTCGTTCACCCGCAAAGATCATGCCGAAAAGAATCCGTGAGTCGTGTGAGGATTTCGAAGGATTTCCTTACTGTTTCTCTACGTAGTCCAAAAAGGATACGTATCTCTTTGGATTCAGTGAATCGAAAGAGATTCAGGAAGGGCGTGTTGGGGAAGAGGGTGTCACTGCAAGAGAATCGTCTCCTATTCACGCAAAGGAGGAACCAGGTGGCGACCAACGATCCACCAAACGACCGGCGACCACGCTGCGATGTAGGAACATCAAGTCCACGATCAGTCAGAATGTGCGCGAGAAAGGACTGTTCCTCGGGACGACCTTTTGTCAACCGTTCAAGGATAAGTCCGGTGCATGGTGCAACGGTATCTCATTCGGTCTCAACGACCTGGAGCTACTGGTCAGCTTGGCTGTGTGGTCAAAGGCTGGATGACCGTTTATGCCTTGAAACGCTGGTTATTGACGGAAAAGCCCAGGCGCGTCTCGGGGCGCAGAAGTTAGGCAGGTGAGATCGACGGCCTTCTTGAACATCCTCCGGGCTATGTGGATTCGGTCTATGGCCTCCAACCTGTCGCGACTGATCGAGCATCGAAGTAGCGTTTCAAGAGCCTGCTAAGGAAGTCCGTCGCCTAAACTAAAGCCCTGACCCCTCGCGACCACTGCGAGCATTCACGATTTGTCGGCGATCTACCCGTTTCACATGTGCCCTTCTAAGCCGCCGTGCTCTGTGACAGTCCCATCAGGTTGTAACACGCGATGCTTGACTCCCTTTATGTTGCTGGGACGATAGCCTGTGTCCCCTTTGATTCGCTCGACGACCGAATGGTGCAGAAGTGGAAGATGCTCGCTTGGTTGGTCGTTCACGTTCACGCAGATCCGGCGCGATTTAAGCGTGATCGAGGCAATCTTTTCGTCGCGTCGGTGTTCATGCAGGTGCCCAAGTGGATCAGGACGGATTTCGACATCGTCCAATTCAATTGTCGCTTTCGTGTCCGAGCTAATCCTGGCAAAATCAATGGCCGAAGCCTCAGTGAATTGGATGCCATGGGCTCGCGCCCGATCGATCATAAATGAGAGCGCCACATCAGACAGTCCGTCGCGCCGGTAGCCACCACCCACATCACTGTGAACCCCGGAAAACCAGATTTCAGTGACTCGCTCGGACGCGTTCATCAACGTGGGTCTAAAGGCAAGCCGCGTTTCATCCACCGCCACCAAGTGGTAGGCCTTCTCAATATTCTGTGCGATGGTCCCATTTTCAAAGACGACATCGGAGATGGGTTGCTCGCTGTCATGCAGATTGGGCTTGCCGAAGGACGCCACTGTGTCCCAGACACCGACCATGGCGATATTCACTTGCTGACGACCCTGTTGAAGCACAAGCCCTTCCTTCGCAATGTGTGACGCAAGCATACGGGCAATCGCCGCACCGCGACTAAACCCAAAAATGTAGATTTTATCGCCGGTCTCATAAGTACGACACAAATCGTTGTAGGCTTCTGTCCTAATCCAGTGAGGTTCGAAATTTGCGAAAGCCGACCCGAGAGCGCGCTGGAATATGGTTCCGCGAGTGCCGACGCCGGAATAGTAGAATGACATCTGGCCAAGCTTCGGCTGGGTATTGCTGTTTAATTGTCCCCCCGCGAGCAGATGGAGTTTTAGCACATTAGAGATACTGTCATCTTCCAGTTGACCGGTCTTTTCTGGTTTCTGCTCCGCATCCGCTGGGTCGTTTCCCGTTCCATCCAAACAAATAAGAATCTTTTTGGGTGCCATGGGCGTTACTCCTTTCTCCAACTTGTCTTTTGAGCACGGTTGTCCTCGCCGTAAAGATACCGACGGTTGGAGAGGTCCTGGACACGAGGGGCGTGGTAGCCGACAGGTCGCCTTATTTTGGTCCACATCTCATCGTGGACAACCATGGACCCCACAAGCATCCACGCTTCCATCTGCACGTCATCCCCACATCGAGTTCCCGACTAAACATGGTGAAGCGTTGGACGCACTACACCAGCCTCCAACATCCGTATTTCTACAGAACGATCGTTCAGAATTGGCTGTCTACGATGTGCATTCTCTGTGCCATCGCGGGAATCACATAGATGGAGCAGCGTATCCAGTTCCAACAGGATACTGAGTGGCGCCATTCCCGGGTTTAGGTTCGCCGACGAATGTGCATAGCATGTGCGTCGATTGGCCTGATGGCCTGCACCGGAGGGTGGTCGTCAGTGCGAACGAAACTGATGGCTCAGCGCTTTCGATCGGTACGGTGAGGGAGTTGAAGAAACCTACGGCGGCATTCTGAGGTGAATCGGTTTAGATACAGTGGTGAATCTGTTTCGATTCATCACACCGCTTCTCCCACCCCCTGACCTAGAAGTCCTCATCCGACTAGTAGAAGAGGTAACAGCGCCCACAGCCTACGTATTTCGATCATGTGATGACGTCATCAGCTTCATACCGCACGGGTGGCTTGACAATTGCTTGTGACCGCAGAGCATAGGGCCGATCAGTTCTGATAAGGAGCCCCTGATGGAACACAGCGCTGGTAGCGTCGAATCACCCCCTGTTCGATGTGCTTCCCTAAGGCCTCGATTGCTGAAATGCACCACGTTCGCCATAGATCCTATCGAAAAAACGCAAACAAATCGGAAAGCCTACATGCCGGCTGAGATGCCACATCTTCAAAACCTATTGAGGCTAGAGAACAACAACCATGGCGAGGATATTCACTCTTGACTTCGGTCGAAGATCCATTCGACCGAGCCAATATCCAGCTACTTAGATGTAGTACCACTAGAGACACAAGATACAGTGGAAGATTATTACTTACAACTCTTCTGCGAGGCGATGAAGGAGATCGGAATCACCGCAAAGAGGTATTGTGCAAAATAGACAATAAAGGCTACTTAGCGCGCAAAGGTGTAGGGGGAAGTTCCGACGGAAGCAACATATTTTTTAAGTGCGCGAGTTCGGGCTGTGAGTAGGCAAGCGCGAAATGAGCAAAGATGCTCACAAGTTTTACAATTTTAACAAGGAGGTGCTGCAATGCCGTGCCCTTATTGGATATGCGGACTAGAAAGTCCTGCGCTCGTGCTTGGCCGTATAAGGAAAAGGTCCCCCGACAAGGTCTTTTTGACAACGGGTGAACCTCATGCTTCTAAAGGTCTAGTTCTGAAGATAGCGAAAACTTTAGAAATAGAAAAAGAGGACTATGGGCTCGCGGTTGTGTCGTGCGCCAGCACGATTAAAGAGAAGGATCAGAAAGACTTAATGAATGATGGTAACTTGCCAAAAGAAGATAAGGATATTGATAAGTTAGTCGACCTATCAAAGTTAGAAGTGATTGCGTTCTTCTCTTTCCTTGACCCTAATAACCCTAGCGTTCGCATGTCAGCTGAAATTGCACTATGGCAGTTCAATACTCTGTTCAAAAACTTTCTTAATAAAGACGAACTCGGGCGAAAACGAGAGATCTGGGATGAGTGGGCTGAATATCACCAATCCCAAGGATCATCAAAATCGCCAAAGAGGCGTACAGGGTATTCGAGAACGAACACCTCAGCTCCCACGGCAGCCGGGCCGAGTTAGATGTGCTTATGAAGTAGTCTCTACTTAGGACGAACTGCTTCTCCGATGACGCCTGAAACTATCTCATTGACCTAGAATGTCCCATGGTGTGTGCTTTGAACGTGTCAGTAGCCAACATGTCATTAAAAAGTAGGTTGATCTTTGTAGCTTTCTGCGTGGCAATGTTTCACCTGCCTGTGGGATTGGTCCAAGCTGGATCTCCCATTACATCATCTGGGCTCAATACGCAGATTAACCTTTCTGCCGCTCCGCCTATCGGAGAAACGCAGTACGACATCACAGGTGGAACCAGATCAGGGACAAACCTATTTCATAGCTTCGGGAATTTTAATGTTCCCGATCACAATATCGCGAACTTTCTGAACGACACAGGCTTGGCTACCACAAACATTCTCGGCCGTGTCACTGGCGGAAACGTCTCACATATATTGGGCACAATTCAAACTACCGGGTTTGAAAATGCCAATCTGTTTCTGATGAATCCAACAGGCATTGTCTTTGGGCCCAATGCATCATTGAATGTCGGAGGATCAGTCGCCTTTACAACGGCAAACTATTTGCGCCTCGCCGAAATTGATGGCAAGGCAGGGATTTTTCATGCCGATTCTGCCTTGCCAAGCTTACTCACCAGCTCGCCTGTTGCAGCGTTTGGGTTCCTGGGTCCCAATCCGACGGCCATCGTTGTTCAAGGAAGTACGTTGACTACGCAACCCGGACAGTCGCTTTCGCTCGTTGGTGGGAATATCACAGTCGAAGCCGGCACACTTGCCAACAACAGAGGTCAACCAGGGCAGCCCAACACATCACCGGGTCGGATAAACCTCGCAAGCGTGGCCTCCCCAGGAGAAATCCTGGTGGAAACCTTGGGCTACGTACCGAACATCCATGGTCAGTCTTTCGGAGCGCTCGGTACCATTCAGGTTTTGGAAAAGTCCTCCATTGACGCCAGTGGCAATGGGGGGGGCACTGTGTTGATTCGAGGAGGTCAGTTTATCTTGGATAACTCCAAGATCTTCGCCAATGTCACAGGTCCTGGTTCGGTGTCGAATGGAGTGGAATTGATTGGTGGCGGCATCGACATCGCCGTCAGCCAGGATGCAACGATCCAGAACGGTGCCGTCGTTGGGATAAACGTGGCCAGCGATGCAAGTCGAGGTGTCACTTATGGAGGCGTGCAGGTGACGGCTGACCGAATACTATTCCTGGGCATTCCTGGCTCGGCAGCAAACTATCCTAATCTAGTATTCACCAGACTCAACACCAACACCGAGGGAGCCGGCAATGCGGGCAATATCACTCTACAGGCAATGAGCAATATTGAAACAACGTACGTAGCGAGTCTTGCTTCCACCACAGGAAATAATGCGAACGGAACACAATATAACGCGGACGGAACGCTTTCTCCATCAACACTGGCAAGAGGAAATGCAGGAAACGTGGAACTGACAAGTTTGCATGGGAACATCCTGATGGAAAAAGGTGGTAGAGCAACCGAGGTGACCTCTGCAACTTACAGTAGGGGGAACACAGGCGGAGTTACAGTAGCAGCCCGAGAGGGCAATATTGATCTGGATGGGGCAAATCTTTTTACTCATTCGGAAGGCATGGGAGTAGTAGGTCCAGTTAACATTACTGCTAGGAACCTGCACATGAAGGCAGGACTTCTCACCACCGAAACCGGATTACAGGTAAACCAAAGTAACAGCTCGGTCAAACCAGGCGGTATCACAGTGACACTTTCAGGCACATTGACGATGGAAGCAGATTTGACAGTGCCGGCTCGTCTGCCTAAAAACTCCTTAATTGTCACTGGTGCCTTCAGTCCTACTGGTGCTCCAGCTGGAGACATCACGCTCACAACGAAAGATATTATTGCGACTCAAAAAAGTCTCATCAGCAGTGAAACCTATTCGGCAGGGCCTGGTGGACAGCTCAAGATCTTCACTGACACACTCGAATTAAGGAACGGAAGCCAAATCAAAAGTGGAAGTACCTTAGCTCCCGAAGTTTTGATGCTTCCCCACAACATCGTCCCCACTGGTCCAGGTGGAAATATCACGATTCAATCTCTTAAAGGTCCCTCAACCTCCGTGTTAATCGACGGCTCCGGCAGCGGAATCTTTAGCAACACGGTAAACAAGGGCGCTGGGGGTACGATCGACCTCTCTGCCCGCTCCCTTACCATTCAGAATGGCGGAACCATTTCGGCCGAGACAGCCGGAATCGATTCCCGAGCTGTAGGTGGCTCGATCGATGTCAACGCGACGGATCACGTTACAATGACCAACGGCGCCTCGATTTCAGCCGGCAGCATCGTCGATCCACAGATTCCGAACTCTGGTATCGCCGACGCAGGTAACATCAAAATCGATGCCGGTCAGCAGCTCATTGTGCAAGACAGCAAGATCACCACAGAGGCTCTTCAGGCAAAAAAGGGTGGCGACATCAAGCTCATAGCCATCGATCGTATCCACCTGGCGAACGGCGAGATCAGCACATCGGTTCGCGGTGGCCACGGCAGCGGCGGCAATATCACGATCGATCCAAAGATTGTGGTCCTTCAGAACAGCCAAATCCTCGCACAGGCGGTACGCGGAAAAGGCGGGGATATCACGATTACGACGCAGCTGCTCATGCCCGATTCAGTCAGCCGCCTTGATGCCTCTACGCCCTTCGGATTAAACGGCGCCGTGAGGATTCAGGCTCCATATGCCCCAGCCGGCGGCAAGATCCAGCCGCTGGGCAACCGGCCTCTGCAAGTCACAGCGCTCCTCAATCAGAGCTGCGCAGCAGTGGCCGGCGGTCAGTTCAGCACTTTCACGGTGGCGGGACGGAACAATTTGCCGACTGAACCAGGTGGATGGCTCTCAAGCCCATTGGCACTATCGATCTCTATCCCTCATGGCGCTACGCCCCATGGTGATACGATGACCGGCAAGGGTTTCCCGGCAAGTCATGAGCCGACGGAAGAGTTCCCCTCCTTGTCTTTACGGCAGATTGCGCCTCCGAGGTTCTTCACCAGCGCCTTTGCGATAGACAGGCTTGCAGGATGTCGATCATAACTGAGCGTATCCTCCGCCATCGCCACCTCGTGGCAACAGCTTCCGCTGTCCGGATGGTACGCGTTGACAGACTGGCGTTTCGTGGGCCTATTATTTAGGTGCTTTTCATTGCAGGACCCACATGCCGAGAATCGTGAATGCAGACGCTCGCGGAGCGGCGCCTGCTGGTTTCCTGTTCGCCCGTCAGAGGTTTATCTCGTTGACCATTAGTGTTGCCGTGACGAGCACATTGGTAGCCCCATCCACCTTTGCACAATCTACGATTGACCCGACGGGTCGATCCGGCCAACCGCCTGGGCCATTGAAGGAAGAGTTTCAACGCCCTCTACCACCCCCGCGTCAGGTCTTGCCGATCCTCCCTCCGACTCCACCCGAGGAAGAAGCGCCGAAGCAACCTGGCACGGTGCGGGTCTTTGTACGCGATGTGCGGGTGACAGGCAATACGGTCTTCCCCGAGGCCGAGATTGCAGAAACGACGGCCCCGTTCAAGAACCGGATCTTGATGACTGAAGATCTTGAGCGGCTTCGGCTGGCGCTCACGCTGCTCTACGTGAATAAGGGTTACTTAACCTCCGGGGCTATTATTCCTGATCAGGATGTCGTCAACGGAGTAATAGAGGTGCAACTCATAGAAGGAAAACTGGCGCGCATTGATGTCGAAGGCAACCGTTGGTTCAGCTCCTCATACCTGCGCGATCGCCTGTCGCTCGGCAGCCGCACACCCCTGTCACTCGCCCCCATGCAGGAACAGTTGCAACTCTTGCAGCAGGATCGCCGGATCGAACGCATCAACGCGGAGCTCCGGCCCGGCGATGAACGTGGCGAGAGCCAGTTGAATGTGCGGGTGGCGGACAGAAATCCGTTTCATGCATTGTTCGATGTGAACAACTACCAGACACCTCTGGTTGGACCGGTCCGCGGAATCGGCACAGTCATCCACGATAACCTCACCGGTCGAGGTGATCCGCTCAGCTTCAGTTACGGCGGTTCAAGCGGCGCCCATCCGATTATTGATGCTTCGTATGCCCTCCCCTTCAACCGCTACGGGACGACCTTCATGCCGTACTATCGACGCTACGACTTCAAACTGATCGAAGAACCTTTCAAACCGCTCGACCTCAATACTGACACCGAAATCATCGGACTAAGTCTCCGCCACCCGATCTATCGGACTGTGACAGACGAAGTCGCACTCTCGATCATCGGCGAACATCTCTTTACACAGAGCTTCATCTTTGGAGACGTCCCCTTTGATGTTTTCCCCGGTTTTCAGAACGGTGCGGCGACCGTCTCAGCTCTCCGGTTCGCTCAGGATTGGACCCATCGCACGATCGACACAGTCCTAGCGATACGTTCGCGGTTCAGCGTGGGTCTCAATGTCCTCGGTGCGACGATTAACAGTAATCCCGACACACCCGACGGACAGTTCTTTTCTTGGTTAGGACAGGCCCAGACCATTAAACAATACGGTGAACGGTTATTGAACATGCAACTCCTGGGACACATGGATCTTCAAGTCACGACTTCTCCTCTCTTTCCCCTCGAGCAGGTCGCGCTTGGCGGCCGTTATACCGTGCGCGGCTACCGTGAGGTGACGATCTTGCGTGACAATGCGTTCATCGCGTCCCTTGAATCGCGATTTCCACTGATCCGCCGGAGGAGCGGCGAGCCGATGGTGCAGCTTGCTCCATTCGTGGACGTGGCGCACGGATGGAGTCTCGGACAGAACCGTCCCGCTCCCATCGCGCCGGTCACCGACTTTCCCAACACGCTCGCCAGCGTGGGGGTGGGACTCCGCTGGAATATCCTCGCGCAAGGTCGAGCCGTTTTTGAGGTCTATTGGGGTCAGAAACTCCGCCCCGTGCGGGACACTGGAACTACCCTGCAAGATCATGGCGTTCATCTTGGAATGGTCGTCAATCTTTTTTGATACGAGCGGTTACAGAGGACATGTCCACATTACACACCCTGTCGGCCTCCAACCGACTATTGGTTTGTTCCCTACTCCGAGAAACCCTATTTTTGTTCGTAACGCTTCTATGTTGTTTCGTCACGCAATCTGAATCGCATGAAACCTCATCCTCCACTGACGCGCTGATGCAACAAGGGACTGGAGAGTTTGAACGGGGAGCCTTTGGCGAGGCCTTGGTCCATTGGAAACAAGCAGCCGATCGCTACAAGGCCGAGGGGAATACTTCTGCGCAGGTTGAGGCGCTCGTGCTCTCATCTCAAGCCTCATTGAGCTTAGGGCAATCGAAGCAAGCGCTCCAATCGCTGGAGCTGGCGCTTGCGCTCGCCGACAAGCAGGGCGATCCGCTCGTGGAAGCTTCCGTACTCGGGCATCTAGGGAGGACTTACCTGACGCTCCGGCGATTCACCGAGGCATTGGAATATCTCGAGCGCGGGGCGGCATCAGCAAGGGAGCAAGGCTCCTCGCAGCTCACGGCGACCATCCTGAATGACCTCGGAGTGGTGTTCGCCTTGAAGCAGCAAGACAAGAAGGCATTGGAAGCCTTTCAGGATAGCGTCAGCCACGCTCAGAGGGCCAAGCTCCCGCTGCTCGCTGCGACAGCCCGCGCCAATGCCGCACGGGCTTTCCTGCGGCTCAGCCAACCGGCCAATAGTCGCCTCGCCCTCGACGCCGCGCTCGAACAGTTGAAGGATTTGCCGCCGTCTCGGAACAAGTCTCTAGGATTGATCGGTATCGCTCTAGCTTACCAGCGGCTCATCCCTCAGCTCCCACATGACCGTGACCCGCTCCTCTTGCGAACCGCAGGAGTGCTCCAGGAAGCGGCCACGGCTGCTGACCACCAGGGCGACAGAAAATCGCTCTCCTATGCTCTTGGTTATCTAGGGCATCTCTACGAGACGGAATTTCGCATGGACGAAGCGCTGCAACTCACTAGGAAGGCGTTGTTTGCAGCCCAATCGGTGGACGCATCCGAGTCGCTTTATCGCTGGCAATGGCAGCTGGGCCGACAGCTGGCTGCAATCGGGCAGTTAGACAATGCCATTGCCTCATACCGGCAAGCGGCATCGACGCTCCAACCGATCCGCGCCGAGGTGGAGCAAGCCTCGTCCGAGGACGCGAACACCGGTCATGAGTCCGTGAGACCGTTGTTTTTTGAGCTGGCCGACCTGTTGCTGCAGCGTGCATCGCGTTCTGGCGACGGCAAACCAGCCGAGGGCGATTTGTTCGGCGCTCGCGATGCGATTGAAGCCTACAAGACGGCTGAGCTACGGGACTACTTCAAGGACGACTGCGTCGATTCGGTCCGGTCGAGGCTGACCACGTTCGATCGCTTATCGCCGGACACCGTAGTCATCTATCCCATCATGTTCAGTTCCCGGCTCGAACTGCTCGTGAGTCTGCCGTCCGGCCTCAAGCGCACCTCCGTGCCGGTGACGGCGGAGCGGCTGACTCAGGAAATCCGAACATTTCGCCGGCTCGTGGAGAAGAGGACGACCCGCGAATATCTGCCCCATGCCCAACAGCTATACGACTGGCTCCTTCGCCCGTTGGAACCGGACCTTTCACAGCCGCAGATCACGACCTTGGTGTTTGTACCGGACAGCGCCCTTCGGACAATTCCGCTGGCGGCGCTCCACGACGGCTCATCATTCTTGGTCAACAAGTTTGCGCTCGCCACGACGCCCGGCTTGACGTTGACCGACCCCCGTCCACTCAACCGCGACAAGCTGCGATTCCTCACGGCCGGCCTCACCAAATCCGTGCAAGGGTTTCCACCCCTTCCCTATGTGGCGGACGAGGTCGACTCCATTCAACGGCTCTATAAGGGCGATCAACTGATGAACAATGCCTTTCAATCATCAAGACTGGAACGGGCATTGCGCGAAGGAGGATATGGAGGCCTGCATATCGCGACGCACGGCAAATTCTCGACCGACATACACGACTCATTCCTCCTGACCTTCGATGGGAGAATGACGATGCAGGGTCTCGATCAATTGATCGGCCTCTTTCGGTTTCGGCAAGACCCCCTCGAACTGCTGACCTTGAGCGCATGTCAAACCGGCGTCGGCGACGATCGCGCTGCCCTCGGCCTGGCCGGCGTCGCGCTGAAAGCCGGCGCCCGCAGCGCATTGGCCACTCTTTGGTTTATCAATGATGAAGCGTCGGCGACATTGATTTCTGAATTTTACCGCCAACTGCGCAATCCGGCCCTCTCGAAAGCCGTGGCGCTCCAGCACGCGCAGTTGAAACTGTTGAGCGATAGGAATTATGAACACCCGGCCTACTGGTCGCCCTTTCTGCTGCTCAATAATTGGCTATGAGAAGGAGCATCATCATGAGATATGGATCGATCCTAGGGTTAAGCCTTTTTTTGACTGTCGCAGGCGCTCATGTCCTGGACGCCACAGATAAGGCGACAGCAGCCAACGCCGTTCAACAGGATGACCCAGAGCCTCTCATCTATACACCGCCAAAGAAACCGACTCCTCGCGCGCGAGTCGGAGGCGCGTTACGGGGAACGGAGAGCAACGAACCGGAACTCATCGCCTTGGTTCCAGACCACGTGGGCTTGACGGTTAAGCGAACACCGACGCTCAATTGGTATCTCTCGAAACCGACGACCTATCCCTTGCGGTTCACACTCAACGACACCCAAAAAGTTGTCCCCCTTTATGAAGGGTCTCTCCCGGTTCCGATCGCGGCAGGGGTTCAATCCATTGATCTCAAAAGCCTGGGACTTACCCTTGAACCTAACGTCCAATATCGCTGGTTTGTGTCGGCGAGTCCCAACCCTGAGTCTCCTTCCAGGGACATCGTCGCAGGTGGAATGATCGAGCGATGCGACCTCAGTGAATGTTTGACGGTCACCTCGGTAAACCTGACCTGTGATCGTGAAACCGTGCGTACCAATGCCCTCACTGGATTCTGGTACGATGCGATGGGTTGTGTCTGCTCCTTGATTGAGAAAGATCCTAAGGATCCATCGCTTCGGAAGCTGCGGGCGGCTCTCTTGAGACAGGTCGGACTCAACGGGGTAGCGGACTGGGATCTGAAGGCTATTCAGAGGCCGTCCATTCGATTCAGCCGGAGAATCCAATTCGATACAGATTGAATCATTTTTGATTCACCACGCCATCCAGCTGTCTATTTCTGGACGCGCTGAGTCGAACAATGACCATGGTCTGCCTGAATAAACTTCTTCGTCTGGTCGTTGAGACTCGTCAATGCCGAGGGCACGGGGTTTGCTCAAGAAATAAATGGACATAATGGTCGCTGGATCCTTGATCACTGTCTCATTCCTCCATCGCATAGTCATGATCGCTCCTATGTCCAGAGATCGGGAACACAGATGGGTGCGCTCTGCTCATATGTGGCGATTGTCCCTCGCACTCATCGTTCTCCCCTATTTCCTCTCTGCCCAGGCCGAGGCTGCCGGCGCCGAGATCGCCATTCTCAAATCGTCCGACCTCAAGGCATACAGCGACGCCGTCGAAGGCTTCAAGGCGACAGCGCCGACCGGAGCCAATTATATTGAGTACGATCTGCATGGAGATCTGGAGCAAGGAAGGCAACTGGTCGGAAAGATTCGTGCTTCAGACGCTTCCCTTGTAGTCGCCGTCGGCCTCAAAGCGGCACTGGCGGTCAGGTTGGAGATCGTGGATACCCCGATTCTCTACATGATGGTTCTCGATCCCTTGAAGCATCACCTGACCGCTGCCAATATGACCGGCGTCCTGCTGGAAATTCCGACGGACCGTCAGTTGAAGATCATGCGCGCGTTGTTGCCCACCCTTCGCCGGATCGGCATGCTGTACGATCCCGACAAGTCTGCTTCCCGCTTCAAGGACGCAGAGGTGCAGGCTTCTGTCCACAACGTTCAGTTGCGGGGATTCATTGTCGAGCATGAGAATGACGTCCCTCAGCAACTGCGGATGCTCCTGTCCGAATCGGAAGCCTTATGGCTTATTCCGGATTCGACGGTGCTGACCGATGAATCGATCCGCTTCATTCTCGAATCGGCCTTGGCCAACCACGTTCCTGTCATCGGCTTTTCATCCGAATTTACGCGCCTGGGCGCGTTGCTCAGCCTGTCGATCAGCTACAACGAAGTGGGCCGAGAAACCGGTCTCCTTGCCAGGCGTATCTTGAACAGGGAAGAACAGCTTCCCCTCAAACCCGTTCCTGTCCAGCGGGTCAGGATCACCGTCAATTTCAAGACCGCGCGGTATCTGGGCATCTCGATTCCAAAAGAGCTCGACAGTCTTATCGACGAAACCTATTAGGTGAGTCGGTTCATGGACATCTCAGGATTCCAGAAAGGACAACATTCCGGACCAGGGTCTGGATCTCGATTTTTTGGTCTCCGCTTGAAGTTCATGGTGTTTTTCAGCCTGATTCTCATCATGACCTGTTCGTCATTAAGCTGGTATTTTATCGAAGCCAGGCGTAAGTCCATGACGGACAATCTGGAGGAACTCGGTAGCATCTTATTGACCAACACCGTACACAACGAACATTTTCGTATCGCCGGAATCGTTCTTGAGGATCGCGTCACGCTTGGTCAATTCATGCAGAGTCTGATGGCACTCGACCATGTCGTCTACGTCGTCATCGCGGCCGCCGACGGTCGAATCCTCGCCAGACAGACCAAACGCGCGCGGAGTCGGTCGAACGGTTCGCATGGAAGTCCGGAACAGCCGATTTTTCCGAACGACCGAATCTCAGAAACACTGCTGCAGACGCCTCTCATTGTCCCGCTCTCCACCCGCCTCGTTCTTTCGGCTGAGCAGACTTTTGTTCCTCAAGACGAATCCTCAGACTGGCTCCTTCCATTTTGGGTGCGAAAAGAAACCCTATACGACTTTGCAATGCCCGTCCTTCGGACATTCTCGACCGAGATGTCCTTGTCCCGGCTTTCCGTCGAGTTGGGTGAAACTCTCGGTCCCACACTTTCCACCGACACACCGTCCGTGATCGGCCTGGTGCGAATCGGGATTACCGATGCACAGGCCAGGCAGACACTGCTGGTCATCGTCCGCGATGTGTCGATCCTCACGGCGCTCATAATTGTGAGCGGTATCCTCGGCGCTCACCTGCTCACCTCGCGTATCACGACGCCGCTCCGCAGTCTCGCCCGCGCCGTGCGGCAACTCGCAGAAGGGAACGATGCCCCGATGACGCTCGCCCCCTCCACCAACGATGAAGTCGGTGAGCTGACACATATGTTCAATGCCATGACTCAGTCCCTGCATGATCGCAATCAAGCCATTACCAATAACCTGAACACGATCAGACGGCAAGTCAGGCAATTGACGACGGTGCACCAAGCGAGTGCTGCCATAGCCGGCGCCAATATGTTCGACATGGACCGACTCCTTGACACGCTGCTCCAACTGCTCTCGGAGAATCTGAGATTTTCCAAGATGGCGGTGGTACTCTACCACCCGGAGCAACGCTACTGTTCAGTGGCCCGCATGATCGGCGTTTCCCCGGAGATTGCGGATGCGGCGCGCAGAATCGAAATACCCGTTCACGACGACAGCATCACGGCAGACCTACTCATTCATGGGAAGCCGCTACTGATCCACGACATCGAAGCCGTCGCCGAACGTGTACACCCTCCGATACTGGAATTGCTGCGCCGTTTCGGCACGCGGTCGGTCGTCTGCGTCCCACTGCAGAGCCATGCCAAAATTCTCGGCTACCTGGACGGTAGTCGAGGCTCGCAGCCATGTAATGACGAGGATCTCCATATCCTCCTCACCATCGCCGGCCACGTCGCGGCAGCGATCGACAATGCCAAGGCCTACTCCGATCTGACCGAACTGACTCAGCACCTTGAAGATCGCATCGAGCAGCGTACAGAGGAACTGTCTCGGGCCAACGCACAACTCCAGGACCATGACCGACGCCGGTCGACGTTTCTCTCCGTTGTCTCACACGAATTGCGGACCCCCATGACGGCGATTCGGAGCTTTGCGGAAAACATGCTCGACGGCATCACCGGTCCGCTGACCGAGCTGCAACACACCTATCTCACCCGCATCCAACACAACGTCGCGCGTCTTGGAAGGATCATCGCGCAACTGCTGGATTGGTCGCGCCTCGACACCAAGAAAACCGAGTTTCGCATGGAAGAAATCTGCATCCGCCGGGTGGCGACGATCGCTCTGGACAGCCTACAGATGATCGCGGCAGAGAAGAATGTCTCCCTCGGCATTACCTCGATCGAGTCGCTTCCACCCGTGCAGGGCGACCGCGACAAGCTGGAGCAGATTCTAGTGAATCTCCTTGGGAATGCGATCAAGTTCACATCGCCCGGCGGTCGAATAACGGTGGAGTTTTGCGAATCTCCACCCGGACTCGTACAAACGTGCGTCACTGATACAGGCTGCGGGATTGACTCAGCCCATCTCCCAAACATTTTTGATGAATTTTCCAGAGTGCCGTCGCCCATGCCGACAGCACAAGGGGCTCAACTTGGCCTCTGGATCACCAAGACCCTTGTCACGATGCATCAAGGCTCGATTTGGGTTGAGAGCCAACCCGGGATCGGGTCTCGTTTTTATTTTACGCTGCCGATCGCTGCGCCACAGTTTGATTCAGGTCGGACAACATGACGAATCTGAAACTTCCCGATGTTACGGGGTGAAGAGCTGCCTATTCAGAAAGGAGAACCCTCCTATGCGCGCGAAAATTCTGATCGTTGACGACGACCGCGATATCCTCCTGAGTTTGGAAAATCGGATCACCTGGATGGGACATGAACCGCTGACTGCCGCGAACGGTAAGGATGCTCTGCGTTTGATTCAGGAAGAGGAACCTGATCTTGTGTTGCTGGATCTCGAACTTCCGTTGCTGTCCGGTCTGGATGTCTTAAAGCAGGTCAACGAGACGTCAGCTCGCCACAATCAGAGAGATGAAGAGACGCTCCGGGCTTCAGCGGCCTATACGACCCCGCTGGTCGTGATGCTCACGGCCTATGGAACGATCGAACGTGCGGTACAGGCCATGCAACTTGGCGCCTTCGACTTTGTGCCGAAGCCGTTCACAGCGGACCATTTGACCGTCGTGATCAAGAAGGCTTTAGACACCGCCACTCTTCACCGCCAGGTCGAGACGCTCCGCAAAGAAGTCGATGCCCAGTTCGAACCGGTCGTGACAAGCAGCAAGCAGATGGGCGAACAGCTGGCTGTGGCCAAACAGGCAGCGACCTCCTCCGTGACTGTGCTATTGCTCGGCGAAACGGGAACAGGGAAAGAAGTGGTCGCCCGCGCCATTCATCGTTGGAGCCCTCGCGCCGGCAAGCCATTTATCGCCGTGAATTGCGCCGCCTTCCCTGAAAACTTATTAGAAAACGAGCTCTTTGGACACGAAAAGGGCGCGTTCACCGGAGCCACCAAGCGGGAGCCGGGCAAGATCGAAATCGCCGAGGGAGGCACGCTGTTTCTTGACGAGATCGGCGACATGCCGCTCACTATGCAAAGCCATCTCTTGCGTTTACTCCAAGATCGGACGTTCTACCGCGTCGGCGGAACTCAAGAGGTACGGACCGACGCACGCTTTATCGCGGCCACGAACAAAGATCTGAAACAGGCGATTCGCCAAGGAACATTCCGCGAAGACCTGTACTTTCGCCTCGCCGTGATTACCATCGCCCTGCCGCCGCTGCGTGGACGGATGGAGGATCTTCCCACCCTCGTCGAACATTTCCTCAACCGGCCCAACATCGCGGCCCTCTCTAAGCGCGTGACCCTCAGCGACGAGGCATTCCAGACGCTGCACCAGTACCCTTGGCCGGGCAACGTGCGGGAATTGGAAAACGTGCTCACCCGTGCATTGATTTTATGTCCCGGCGACACGATCGAACCGGAACACCTCTCATTGACTGCGTTAGCTGCTTCGATTACCGACGCTCCCACGGTGAAGCAGGAGTCCAACACAGATATCCTGTTTTTCTCCTATCATAAGAGCATGGACGTATATGGCCAGAAGCTGATCGAGGCTGCTTTACGTCGGAACGGATGGAATCAGACAAAGGCGGCAGCCGAACTCGGCCTGCAACGGACCTACTTGACCAAATTGCTCCGGCAGAAGCAGATCTCAGGCAAACCTCCTACTCCTTCAGAGTGAAGGAGTGGGCGGCACCCTGCAAGGGTTCTCACCTCGTAGGTAGATCTTCTAGAACAGTTGCACACATCTCCGACTGTCCTTTTCCCACATGTTATCCGCATCTAATTTGATCCAGCCCAGAATCCATTCAGATTCAGGTGCAGGCCGCCAGACTACGAGGCCATCTACGTAGGTGCTGGAAATATCGCGAGTTTGGTTTCGATCGTGTCTGGCTCAAGAACTGCTTAGGGCTTGTCGTGGGAACGCTGAAGAGTGCTCGATGCGGAAGTGCTCGGCGTGGAACCCAGATCCTATTACCGAACTCGATGGCGAATCCTGTGGAGTCACGAGACAGCAAATCCAGAAAGGATGGGTACGGATATGATGAGTGATGAGATGGCCCTGTTGACGATCTCGGGCGGGATACTTTTCGCAGTGATGGTGATGTTGACGATGCTCATGCGCGAACGGTGAGACATGGAGCGAGCATTACGACACATTCTACCTGAATGGGGGTGAGAGGCTATGCTGGTGTTGATGATAGAAGCGCTGTTCCTCAGTGCCGCAGTAGGAGTGATGTATGCAGCGATCGGATGGGCCCGCGAGTAGTCGGAGCTAAGCAACTCGCGTTGTCGCTTACGATAGGCTTTTACCGTGAGAGCATGGACTGGATTCGAGCCGGGATGAGGCCTAGGAGCTCTTCCGGCTCGTGTCGAACGGAATCATGACTACTTATGGTATTTTTCCGAGCACAACAGGAACGATAAAACGGTGAAGAGCGCACGGTACTCGCAAGCGAGGTTTGGGTGAGAAAAGCGAGGACGACTGGTGGGTTTTATCCGCCGGCACCAAGTACGATAACGCGATGAATAGCCGGCGGTACACACGAAGTGCGGTTTGGTAGAGCGACCAAGATTACTGGAGGTGCTTATCCGGCGGCGCAAAGCAGAGCGGCTTCGCCGGGTGAGCCGCCGGCACGAGCAAGCTTGGTTTGGTCGGGGCGAGAGGATTTGAACCTCCGACATCCTGCTCCCAAAGCAGGCGCGCTACCGGGCTGCGCTACGCCCCGACGGCTCGTCCCTCACTTATACAAGAATGTTCAGATTGGTGTCCAGGCAATGTCTCTCTTGGACATGCGTCGGCTTCACGCGGCTCAGAGCTTCTTGGAGACCACCGGTCGAAGGATGTCCGCCATGGATCGGAATGCCTTGGCTCGATGACTGATACGGTTTTTTTCATCAGCCGTCAACTCCGCTAATGTACGACCGAGCTCCGAGACGAAAAACACGGGATCATAACCGAAGCCTTGTGAACCGACGCACTTTTCAGCAATGACGCCGGCGAGAGTTCCCGTGGCCACTTGAGAGTGCCCTCCCGGCATCGCCAAGGCGGCGACCGTTACGAATCGGGCGGTCCGTCGGGCCGACGGCACACCTTCCAGTTCCTTGAGCAACTTCCGGCAGTTGTCTTCGTAGGTCGCGTTTTCCCCAGCATATCGAGCCGCAAACACGCCTGGCCTGCCACCCAACGCATCAACTTCGAGTCCCGTATCATCCGCGACCGACGGAAGGCCTGTCGCAGAGGCCATTTCCCTCGCCTTTTTCAGTGCGTTGGCTTTACAGGTTGTGCCGTCTTCCTCGACTTCCGGCGCGGCCGGGAAGTCGGCCAGGGTACGAATGTGGATTCCAAGATCTCCGAGAAGCAGGGCGAGTTCCCTGACTTTGTCCGGGTTTCTGGTCGCGAGGAGGATTTCTTCGATCGACTCCTCAGTCGAGTGCACCGATCAGCTCTTTCTGAATGGCGGTCAACCGTTGGATAGCCTGCCACCCCAGATTCAGAAACTCGTCCATATCTTGCTTCGCGAACGGCGTACGTTCGGCTGTACCCTGTACCTCGACATACCGGCCGCTGCCGGTCATCACCACATTCATGTCGACTTCGGCCATCGAATCCTCGGTATAGGCGAGATCCACCATCACCTCTCCCCCGACCTTTCCGACGCTGATGGCCGCCAGGTAATCGGTCAAGGGCATCTTCTTCAACAGATCCCGTTTTTTCAGCTCGGCACAGGCATCAGCCAATGCGATAAAGGCGCCGGTGATGGACGCAGTTCTGGTGCCCCCATCCGCTTGGATCACATCACAGTCGATCCAAATGGATCGCTCTCCAAGCTGAGACATGTCTGTCACGGACCGCAGAGCACGTCCGACGAGCCGTTGAATCTCCAAGGTTCGGCCGCCTTGCTTTCCTTTGACCGCCTCTCGTGGCGATCGCTCATGGGTTGCCCGCGGCAACATGGCATATTCCGCCGTGACCCATCCGGTCCCCTTGCCCTTGAGAAAGGGAGGCACCTTTTCCTCAACGGACGCGGTACAAATGACCTTCGTGTCTCCCATTTCAATGAAAACCGCCCCTTCGGCATGCTTGATATAGTTGCGTGTTACTTTCACGGGGCGGACCTGATCTCTGCGACGCCCATCGAAACGGACTAAGCCGGAAATTCCGCTCATTCTTATGTCCCTTCCTCAATAGTGGGATTCGAATTATAGTGAAGGCCTTAAGAAAGCGCAAACCAACCGGCCAGCCGATCATCGTCGGTGGAGCCCCACGGCATGACAGCCGTGACCTCGTTGGTTCCGGAGCGACACCTCGGCGAAGTGTGTGTAGGCGGGTGAATCGATGCGTCGCCCCACCAACAGTATCTTCCTCTGTACAAAACCAGTTACTCAAGTTTGACGAATTCTGAACAATCTTTTGACGTATGGCCCTACACCGGAATAGAGACTAAGTAAGAGCCTATGACCAGGTATCTCCAAAAATCTCTCCAGACGCAGCGATTCCATCCTTGATCTCTTGAGACCATCAAAATGGACGGCACTCAAATGACGGCGTCGAAGCAACATCATGTGGCATAAAAAGTGCACACCTCTGCGCCATTCCTACGACATTCAGATCAACCCTCAATGAGCCGATAAAGAGCAAACGAGCCAATCAGAACCGTCGATGATCCGACTCCATTCCGACTCATGGCGATACTGCTGAATCAGACCACTCATCAAGCTCTGCTCGATAATCGCAATATTCTGGTTGTCGACGACGAGGAACCGATCAGGCGCCTCCTGGCCTACCTGCTTCAAACTCATGGGTATCCGGCCGAATGCGCCGCCGATGCCCGAGAGGCTCGGCAAAAATTGCAGGACCAACCCTTTGCATTGATGCTCTGCGACGTCAACATGCCCGGAGAATCCGGTATGGATCTCGTGCGACACATTCTCACGGAGCACCCTCACACGGCGGCGATCATGGTCACGGGCCTCGATAGCTCGGTCCTCGCCAATGCCGCCTTGGAGGTCGGCGCGTTCGGATACATCATCAAGCCGTTCGAATCCAATGAGGTTCTCATCGACGTCGCCAATGCCCTCCGCCGCCGACGACTCGAGATGGAGAATCGCCTCCATCGTGAGAATCTTGAGGACATCGTCCGAACAAGAACCCTCGCGCTACAGCAAGCGTTGGACTGGCTGGAACGCTCTGAAAAAGAACTACGCCTGTCGCGCGAGGAAACCATTCAGCGGCTCGCCATTGCAGCGGAATTCCGCGATCATGCGACCGCCCGACATATTCAACGCATGAGTCACTACTGTGAGTTGCTCGCGCGCAAGGCAGGCCTGTCCCCGGAACGCTGCGACTTGATCCGCACGGCCAGCCCCATGCACGACATCGGCAAGATCGGCACCCCGGATCATGTGTTGCTGAAACCCGGCAAGTTCACACAGGAAGAATTCGGGGTGATCGCGCAGCACGCCGAAATCGGCTATAAGATCCTCAGCGGGTCGGATGCAGAGCTGCTGAAAGTCGCAGCAGTGATCGCGTACACCCACCATGAGCGCTTCGACGGTACCGGGTATCCTCGCAGGTTACAAGGCGACGCCATCCCCGTCGAAGGCCGCATCGCCGCAATTGCCGACGCATTTGATGCACTCACCACTCAACGAGTCTACAAGCCGGCCTTCGAGCTCAGTCATGCGATTGAACTCATGCTCAAGCACCGTGGCGAACATTTCGATCCCGAGCTGCTGGATACCTTCGTCGCATCTGCAGAGGAATTGGCGCGCATCCACGATCAATACGCAGACCGCATGAATGCCAGCACCCTCCGAGAAACATAGCCTCTCCTCAGCTGAACCGATGGCTCGATTGTCGGCAATTCGTTGACCGACTGTGGTGCCACCGATATACTTTTTTCGCTTGTCGGAACAAGTTGATTCGATCCCAACAACCGCCGCCATAGACGAAGGGATTGGCACGTATGGCAACAAAGTTGCCTGCGGTCCGCGAACGCCCCCGAAACCGAAATTGGATCGCCTATCTCTGCGAATCCCTGGTTGCTTCAGGCACCATGCCGACATGGGAGGCGGCCACCTATCTGACAGAGAACCTCTTTGGAGAAAAACCAAATCCTCGCCTCCTGACTCCCGTCAACCCGCACGAGGTCACAGCACAATTTCTGCATCGCCTCTATCAACCGCTCGTCGAAGCCGCCTCGCGGGAAATCATGCTCCCCTCGTCCTCCATGCTGCACGTCTTCACCGACATCAGCCTCACCGGTCGCTCCACCGTCCTCGTCGTCTTGTTCTCCGGGCCTTCCAAGCCGCAGCAGCTCTTGATGCTGGACGCAGCCAAGCCGTGGGACCTCGTGTTCCAGGACGCCGAGTCATTTAATGCTTGGGCCGAGGAACGGTACAGACAGCTCGTCCATGCCCTGCGTAGCGCGCTGATGGGCAACGATCAACTCAGGTCAGTCAGCTAGCGCTTAGCTAGAACTTGATCTGCCGGTTCGGTAGAGTCCTCTTCTCCACGAAAGGAGTGCGGACCATGACGACAGCACAGAAGATCATCACCATGAAGTGGTGGTTTGGCATCGGCGAAGCAGCTCAACAATGTCTCTAGCCTGTCACCTGATGGTCTAGCCGGGACAGCTTCTAACGGTTTAAGGAACTTTATGAGAGGGGTGAGGATGTTCGCGGTGTCCTCGATTACACGATCACGCTTCAGCAGGGTCAGGACTGATCTTCAAGGCAGCGCTGCTCTTTTCCTGTGAGGCAGTCCGGTTGATGGAACCAGCAATTTTCGGCGTCTTGGTCGTCACATCAGCGTTCTGAGCACGATGCAGCAGCGCATGATCCATGAGCACCAATGCCATCATGGCCTCGGCGATCGGTGTGGCGCGGATGCCGACGCAGGGATCGTGGCGACCGGTGGTTTCGACCATGACCGATTTGCCTTGTTTATCGATTGATCGGCGCGGGATGCGGATACTCGATGTCGGTTTGATCCCGATCGTGACGACAATATCCTGCCCCGTGGAGACTCCACCCAGAATGCCACCGGCGTGATTCGTAACAAACCCTTCGGGGGTCAGCTCGTCGCCATGTTCAGACCCGCGCTGGCTCACCGACGCAAATCCCGATCCGATTTCGACCGCCTTCACCGCATTGATGCTCATCATCGCTGCTGCCAATTCGGCATCCAATTTTTCATAGACCGGCGCGCCCCAGCCCACCGGCACATGCTCAGCCACGGTCGTGATCCTCGCGCCGACAGAATCGCCGTCCTTCCGAAGCTCATCTATGAAGGATTCCAACTTGGGGACGATGTCTGGATCCGCAGAGAAAAATGGATTCTGACCCACTGTGTCCCAATTTTTGAAGGCCAATTCATAAGGACCCAACTGGCTCAGATATCCCCGAATGACGACACCATGCTTCTCTCTGAGCCACTTCCTGGCAATCGCGGCGGCGGCAACCCGAACCGCAGTCTCACGGGCCGATGCACGGCCTCCGCCTCGATGATCGCGAATCCCGTACTTTTGCCAATAGGTATAGTCGGCATGGCCGGGGCGAAAGGTATCGATCAGATTGCCGTAGTCGCGGCTACGCTGATCTTCATTGCGGATCAACAGCGCGATTGGTGTGCCGGTGGTCTGTCCCTCGAATACTCCGGAGAGAATTTCAACGGTATCAGACTCCTGCCGCTGGGTTACATGACGGGAGGTACCGGGCTTCCTCCGATCAAGATCATGTTGGATGTCGTCAGTCGAAAGCGCGAGACCAGGTGGGCAACCGTCCACCACGCAGCCGATGGCCGGTCCGTGACTCTCGCCGAATGAGGTGACGGTAAAGATTCTGCCGAAGGTATTACCGGCCATTACTCGACTAAATCCAACTTGATACGCAATTCCTTGAGTTGCTCAGGATTGACGGAGGACGGTGCATCGGTCAGCGGACATTGCGCCTTCTGAGTCTTGGGAAAAGCGATCACGTCGCGGATCGAATCGACATTACCGAGCAACATCACCAATCGATCCAATCCGAACGCAATCCCGCCGTGCGGCGGTGCACCATACTCGAGCGCATCGAGCAGAAATCCAAACTTGGCCGATGCTTCCTCCTTGCCGATCCCAAGAAGGTCGAAGACTTTGCTTTGCATCTCTCGGCGGTGCATACGAATACTACCGCCCCCGATCTCACTCCCGTTGAGCACCATGTCGTAGGCTTTCGCTCGCATCTTCAGTGGATCAGACTCGAACAACGGAAGATCGTCATCGAGCGGGGCGGTAAATGGATGGTGCATAGCCACGTACCGTTTCTGCTCTTGATCGTAATCCAAGAGAGGAAAATCGATCACCCACAATGGTCGCCAGGCTGAGGTATCGATTAACTTCAACTCCTCTCCCAGTAGAAGCCTAATCCTCCCCATCACATCATGGACGACCGAGGGTTTATCGGCACCGAATAAGACCAGATCACCGGCCTTCGCTTCAGGCAATGCTGTGGCAAACGCTTTGACATCCAGGAATTTTGCGATGACCGATTCAAGCTGCCCTTCCGCCGTAATCTTGAGCCAGGCCAGGCCCTTTGCGCCGAAACTCTTTGCCGTTTCGCCCAACGCGTCGATGCGTGTCCGTGAAAGCGCCGCTCCACCTTTCACGATCAAGGCCTTGACGATACCGTTCTTGGTCGCAGCATCCTTAAAGACTTTAAACTCGCTCGTCGCGCCGAATGCCGTCACATCATAGAGCGGCATGTCGAATCGAAGATCAGGCTTGTCCGACCCATATCGGCCCATCGCCTCGGCATAGGTCATACGCGGGAAGGGCGTCGGTAGCTGGACGCCACCGGCCTCTCGGAAGATCGTGACGATCATGCGCTCCATCAGACTCATGACTTGCTCACGATCCACGAATGACATTTCCAGGTCGATCTGGGTGAATTCCGGCTGACGATCGTTTCGCAGGTCTTCGTCGCGGAAGCAGCGGGCGATCTGATAGTAGCGATCGACCCCACTGATCATCAGCACTTGTTTGAACAGTTGCGGTGATTGCGGCAACGCAAAAAACTGGCCTGGGTTCACTCGACTCGGCACCAAGTAGTCCCTGGCTCCCTCCGGCGTGCTTTTCGTCAGAATCGGGGTCTCGACTTCCAAAAACCCTTCATCATTCAGAAAGCCTCTGGTCGTCTGCACGATGCTGTGGCGCAAGCTCAAGAGCCGTTGCATTCTCGGACGGCGAAGATCTAGGAACCGGTACCTCAGGCGGATGGCTTCCGTCACTTCCGCCTCATCTTCTATCAGGAAGGGTGGGGTCTTCGCCTCATTGAGAATTTCAACCTCGTCGACAAAAACCTCGATCTCTCCAGTGGGGAGATGGGGATTCTTCGATTCAACCGGTCGCGCCATGACTTGGCCTGTGACCGACACGACACATTCGCTGCGTAGCGAATGGGCGGCCTGATGGACCTTGACGTTTCGCTCGGCATTAAATACGACCTGTGTGATGCCCGTCCGGTCACGAAGATCGATGAAGATAACCATGCCATGATCGCGCCGACGCTGAACCCAACCGTTCAAGACGACGATCTGACCGACTTGCTTCACATTCAACTCTCCACAGCGATGAGTTCGGATCTTCATGCAACCTTCTCTTTCTTCCCAGAAAACTTTTTACTTCTACCGGGCTTGGCCCAACCCTCCCCCCTGACCGGCCGCTTCGGCGTCGGTACCAGTTCCTCTCCCCTTTCAACCAATGCCCTCCGCTCATCGACCAACTCGCGTAATGAGTTGGCCTCCCGATCCGTCAAGAATCGAAACTCTCCTGGTTCCAAATTTCCGAGCGAGATCGGCCCCATCCTGACCCGAACTAATTTGAGGACCGGATGCCTGATCGCTTCCAACATGCGCTTGACTTGATGTTTGCGCCCCTCGCGGATAGTGATCTCCAGCCACGAGTTTGCCTCGACCTTGCGTACCTTCTTCACGTGGGCAGGACTCGTCATCCCATCTTCGAGCCTCACTCCCCGCTCCAGATGAGCGATCTCTTCATTGTTCAACGCACCCTTAACTTTTATCAGATAGGTCTTCGGCACATGATAGCGCGGATGTAGTAGGGCCTGTGCAAGCTCGCCGTTGTTCGTCAGCAACATCAATCCCTCGCTGTCGAAATCAAGCCGTCCGACCGGGAACACGCGAACGGACACGCCCCGCAAGAAATCCTTCACCGTCGTCCGTCCACCCGGATCATCCAGCGTGGACATCACGTTCTTGGGTTTGTTCAGCATCAGATACACGAAGGGTTGCGCCGACATGAGATGCTTTCCATCGACCTTCACATGATCGCGATCAGGATCGACCTTCGTCCCAAGTTCAGTGACAACCTTGCCGTTCACCGAGACTCGTCCCGAGGCGATCAACAGCTCCGCCTTTCGGCGGGAGGACAGCCCGGTACCGGCGATGAGTTTTTGGAGTCTGACTTCCATAGGCTTACTCGCACTCAATCATCTGCAGAACTTTTGGGCGTCTTATCACAATCCTAGCGCTCACAGCAAATGCTTCACAAACGCAATCATATCGAATCGGCCGGCAAAATTCTTGATGCCGCTCAAACTCAGATGATCACCATCCGCCCAAAATAATTGCTCGCAGCTCATAAAGTCTCTGGGAAATTCGAAATTGAAAAGAGTTTGTTGTGAAACAAACTTTATCGAAGAATTCCCTGCCACCAAATTCTCAATAAAATGATCCAAACTATCGAACGCTTCTTTCTGGTTGGTACGAAGAGCGTACGGATACGCGCATCCCTTACTCAAAATCGTTTTGGGGCCAATATGCGGCTCAATGCGAGCTCCAACCCACACAACCTTCACGTACTTATTAAGTTCCGTTAGGTAGTCATATACCGCGCGAACAGGCCTTTCATTAATCGAGATCTCCATCACAGATTCACCTAACGGAACCTCAGAAATTATTTTGCGCGTGCTGCTTCTGTTCCCTTGTCTCAAAAAATAGATTCCCGCTTGCTCGTAAATGACACCGGTAAAGACATCGGGATGCTTTTTAACAAAGGACAAAAACCCTTCGTATTGGCACTGAGGTTCCGGCGAATGCGGGCGGCATTTCATTTGCGTCACACCAACCACAAATGGTTCTTGAGAACTCGACAGCGAGACAGAAAAAAAATCGATTGCGTGACTATCACCTAAAATCGCAACACCCTTACCGTGCTTCTTAAAGCAAGAAAGAAATTCTCCTTCGATTTCAGCCGTCAGTCGCTCGACGTTGAAACGACACTCTCCGTCACCATGCTTCCTTCCAACGAACTGCCGGTAATTAAGGCTCCCCTGAGCTTCTTCGATAACCTGAAACGTAACTCGGGCTTCCTGTGTTTGATTGGATAACCAAATCTGTTTGTATTCTTCGTGGAAGACATGTCCTGCTAAACCCACAACAAGGAAGAAAACCCCGCCCACGAGACCACAGATAACGATAGCCTGTCGACTGACAAAGTTTTTATTTCTGAACGGAACCTCGATGTATTTCCAACTAAAGTAGCCTAGCCCCAGCGAGAGTGCGGCAAGTCCCCCAAGTAGTACCTTAGTGGGCTCACCTAAGTTAAGGTGTCGTGCAAAAGACAATAACGGCTGATGCCATAAGTAGGAGCTGTAGCTGATCAAACCTATGCCAACCAAAATTCTGTTGCCGAGTAACCTGCCAATAATAGTGCCCTGCGTAGCGCAGACGATGAGCAGCGCGGCACCAATAGTAGGCGCCAGCGTGTAGAGGCTTGGAAATGGCGTTTCCTTATCGAAGGCAAAGATTGCGTATACGATGAGCGCAGCGCCAATAAATCCGCCAACGTCCCTGATGTGCGTTGGTATATAGTCTTTGGAGAAGCTCGTGACAAAAAAAGCGCTGAAAACACCCACAAGTAATTCCCAGCCACGTGTAGGAAGCAGATAAAAACCTGCCGCCGGCGCAGCGAGTGAAGCCCATTGCGCCACAGCCAGACTCACCACAAATACAATGACAAGCAATCTACAAATTTTGCTCCTTCCCAACCTCCAACTCAAGGCCAGAAAAATCGGAAAGAACACGTAATATTGCTCTTCAACAGCCAAACTCCACGTGTGTAACAATGGCTTCAGCTCAGCAGCCGTATCAAAGTATCCGCTTTTTTTCCAAAACAACACATTCGAAGCAAACACCGAAACCGCGACCAAGCTTTGTGAAAAGCTTTTCATATCGTCCGGAAGCAGCCATAACCAAGCGAACGGCAAGCATACGAACATGACCAAAAACAACGCAGGCAAAATACGTCTTGCTCTTCGTTCGTAAAAGTTAATGATCGAGAATCTGCCTTGCTCCAGTTCGGTAAGGATGATGGTGGTAATTAAATAACCGCTGATCACAAAAAACACATCGACGCCGACGAATCCACCGCTGAATGACCGGAAGCCGGCGTGGAACAGTATCACCGGGAGTACAGCAACCGCCCTAAGGCCGTCTATCTCTCGCCTATAGTCCATTCACTAGATTCCATCGAGTTTGCACAGCTAGAACCTGTCCCCAAATAGCTCTTTGAGGAGGTCGGTCTCGTGCACCGCCGCCACTCTCCGCATTGAAAAAGATCGACTTTGTCTGAAAATGTGTGTGTGTTGGCCTCTCAGTGCCTGGGTCTGTGCTTGTTCGGAACGTCGAACGTTAATTTTGAGATCGGTTCTAGAGAAGGTCTGGTTAATTCGAGGTTCAGAACAGGAAGCAATCAGATTCCCAGAGTTTCTCGCACTTACTGACAAGAATCGAGAATATCAGATGATCGGCATCGATCCCTTCAATCATGCGGCCTGCTTGCGTGCAATCCGCCCGGGACCTTCTATAACAACAATTCTGACTGGCATACCATGCGCATCCACGGCCAGATGTATGTTGGCGTTGAGCTCCCTTTTGTGCGGCCCACGTCCTGATTGCCGCCCCGGGCTCCTGCGGCATGGGGATGGACCTTGCCATAGCTGGCATCGATCAGCAGCCATTCGTAATCCGGGGCACCGATCAGGATTTCAAGCCACTGCTCCCACATCCTTGGATCCCTCCAACGGATAAACCGGCGATGCGTATTGCCCCATCCTCCGTAATCCGGCGGCAAATCGCGCCAGGGCGCACCGGTCCTCAAAATCCAGAAGACCGCATTGATGAACAGGCAGTTGTCCTGGGCGATACCGCCCCACACCTCTTTGCGCCCCGGCAGATGCGACTCCAGCAAGGCCCATGTCTCATCGGAAATATCATGACGGCGATGGACGGATGTCGGGTTTTTCATGCACACCTTCTTCTCTGGTCTGCTGATTCTCTCATACTCTTCTACCTCGTGACTACACTATCCAAGATCTAGTTAAGAATTATTCCCCTGTGTCAGCTTTCGATGTAGTCAAACGCAATTTGCTCGAGCTTCAGCTCCCATTCAGTGCTGCCGCCGGTTTACTCGTTCTCATTTGAACCAATGAACCGACGATAATCACCTCGCTCCTTGCGTCACTGCAACCGGGAGACGATCACTTCGAGAAACTGCGGTTGAATTGATGCTGTTTCGCGTGTTCTTATCTGTAGCTTTCGACCTCATGATTTGCTTCCGGATTTCTACTCCCACTCAATGGTGCTCGGAGGTTTTGAACTGATGTCGTACACGACGCGATTCACACCTTTGACTTCATTGATGATCCGATTCGACATGCGACCGAGCACATCGTTTGGAATCTTCGCCCAATCCGCCGTCATGCCGTCCACACTGGTGACGGCGCGAATCGCGATAACGTGCTCATAGGTCCGTTGATCGCCCATTACCCCGACGGTTCGAACCGGCAACAAGACGGCAAAAGCCTGCCAAATTTCACGATAGAGACCGGCGCTTCGGATTTCCTGATCGACGATCGCTTCCGCTGCCCGCAGAATCGCCAATCGTTCCGGTGTCACGGAGCCCAACACACGAATCGCCAGACCAGGGCCTGGGAATGGTTGCCGCCAGATGATCTCGTCCGGCAACCCCAGCTCTGTTCCCAGCACACGTACTTCATCCTTGAACAACTCGCGGAGCGGCTCGATCAGCTTGAGCTTCATCCGTGCCGGCAAGCCGCCGACGTTGTGATGCGTCTTGATCGTAGCCGATGGACCTTTGAAACTGACGCTCTCAATCACATCGGGATACAGCGTACCTTGCACAAGATACTTGACGCCTTTCAGTTTTTTCGATTCCGCCTCGAAGTGCTTGATGAACTGCCGGCCGATGATCTTTCGTTTGCGCTCCGGATCCGTTACGCACTTCAACCCGGCAAGAAATTGTTTCGTGCCATCCAGTATCCGTAGATTCAGGTGGAGCTGCGAAGCGAAGGTCTTCTCCACCTGGTCCCGTTCACCGGCCCGCAAGACGCCGTTATCAACGAAGATACAGTTCAGCTGATCGCCGATCGCTCGGTGAGTCAACGCCGCTGCAACCGATGAATCCACCCCTCCGCTCAAGGCGCAGATGACCCGCTCCTTGCCGACCTGTTCACGAATCTGCTCGACCGCGGTCTTCACATAGGACTGCATGGTCCAGGTGGGTTTGCAACCGCATATCTCGTAGACGAAGTTGCGGAGAATCCTCGCCCCTTCCGGCGTATGCACCACTTCCGGATGGAACTGCAGACCATAGATCCGGTGCCGATCATCATCCCGCTTCATTGCTGCAACAGGCGAGTTATTCGTATGCGCGATCGACCGAAACCCCGGCGGCATCCGCTCGATGCGATCACCGTGTGACATCCACACGGCGGTCGACCGATCGGTTCCGACTCCCTTAAAGAGATCCTCGGCATCGTCGATCATAAGATCGGCTCGGCCATACTCTCGATGTGTCGATTTGGCGACTTCGCCCCCGGAGAGATGCGTCACTAATTGCATGCCGTAGCAGATGCCGAGGATCGGAAGACCCTGATCGAGGAGCTCCTGAGCGACCATCGGCGCGTTTTTCTCATAGACACTGGAGGGACCGCCGGAAAGGACAATGCCTCGCGGCCGATACGCGAGGACCGTCGCCAACGGGACCGTACAGGGAAGAATTTGCGAATAGACCTGCGCTTCGCGAATGCGGCGGGCGATCAGTTGCGTGTACTGCGACCCGAAGTCGAGGACCAGAATTCTATCGTGCCAGAGCTCCATGTTCGTTAATCGTGAATCGTTACACGTTAATCGCCGGAGTCATTATGAGGAAGGGGGACCGGACTCTAAGTGTCTTATCGATTCACGGTTCACGATTAACGTTGAACGTCCTACTCCCAATCCATCCGGTAGTTCGGGGCCTCTTTAGTAATGATCACGTCATGCACATGGCTCTCACGTAGGCCGGCCACGGACTGTCTGATGAACGTAGCATTCCGTTGCAAGTCGGCAATCGTTTTACAGCCGCAGTATCCCATTCCCGACCTCACACCACCGACCAACTGATACACGACAGCGGCCAACGAACCTTTATAGGGGACACGGCCTTCGATTCCTTCGGGAACCAGCTTCTGAGCCGGACGTCCCCCCTGCCCATATCGATCTCCTCCTCCTCGCTCCATCGCCCCGATGGAACCCATGCCGCGATAAACCTTATAGGTTCTGGCTTGATACAGTACCGTCTCACCGGGAGACTCTTCCGTTCCGGCAAAGAGACCGCCGAGCATCACGGAAGACGCCCCGGCAGCCAAGGCTTTCGTGATATCGCCGGAAAACTTGATGCCTCCATCGGCAATGACCGGCAC
>PHGD01000184.1 GCA_011090425.1 Nitrospira sp. LK70
CGCGCAGCACCCGAAGCACGGCATCCATCTTTTTGTGCGAGGAGAAGCGGCCTCGTTCCGCCTTCGATTTCGCCATGAACACCTCCATCAATGAGGGGCAGTATGCCCCAAATGTGTGTCCAAGGAAATCGTGGGGCGGAGGAGAAGACCTCTTCACTCGAAATGGCACTGGAGGACTATGTGATTATTGGCGGGCTGTATCCTGTAATGCGCTCGATTTGACAGGCTCACAAGTATTTGGTTGGTTCACGATGAACCACTCCTCCTCCGAGGTCAACCAACTCCATTTCCCGGGTGATCGTTCAACGCTTGTGCAATGGGGTCTCGACACAGCTGTCGCCAATGGCGTGAACCTAGGAAACTTCCGATCTGTTCTGATCGTACAGAATTACGGAGTTGACCATGGCGCGGCTGGTAACGGCATACTCATTGTTCACCAGAATACGAGTCTGTGTGAGTTTGGTTTTATTGCCCATGAAATGGGGCACGGCTTCGGTCTGCCACATTCCTTCTCGGCAAATCCAGACATGGAATACGGCGATGGATGGGATCTGATGAGTTTTGCCACAACAACCTTCCAATTCCCGATTCAATTCAAAGGAACGAACGGCGATGCGACGGTTGGTCTGAATGCCCGCAATCTTGAACGGCTCACTGGCGCGCCGGAAGGGCGGATCTGGAGCCCATCTAGTGCGGACTTCAGCGCACAGATTACTCTTGATCCGCTTAATCAACCATCGCTCGGTAATCACGGAGCACTCATTGTGAAGCTGCCCGCAAATGCCACGAGACCGTCTAGAACCAACGGCAGCACGTATACGATGGAATTTCGACGTAAGGCCGGCTGGGATCGCAATATTCCAGAAGATGCGGTCCTAATCCATGAAGTACGTACGAACGAGTTTTCCTACCTCCAACCCACTGTGTGGAGTCGGTTCACAAGTGGGCAGGAGTTTATCACTCCCGATCCAAAAGTTTTTATTCGTGTTGTCAACATCGACACTGTACAGGGTACTGCCACCTTACGGATCTGGGATATTCCTAATGGAAGTCTCAGGAAGGAATACTCTAAACCAAAGGTATTTCTCATTGAGAACGGCACGAAGCGGTGGATCCCCTCTCCCGAAATCTTGTTTGCGATTGGGAAGACATGGGCCGATGTGCGAGTTGTTCCCGATGGCGGGCTAAGCAGCTTACCCGACGGTCCAGATGTCCAGCCTCCAGACCAACCAGACAACGTGGAGGTGCCTGATGTGACAGAAGGGGAAGCAGAATCAGCTGCAGAGTCGATACGAAACGCTGGTCTCGAACCACGCTTTTCCGGAACAACTGAGCGCCCAGCCCATGTTATTCGCCAATCACCAGCGGGTGGTGAGCGAGTCCGTCGCGGAACAACAGTAACGCTGACTCTAAGGAAAGGACCTGTACAGTGATGATCATCACCCCAAGGTGTGACGTCCGCTTGTTACCTTTCACACCTTGCATGTCATACGATCAGCAACCAATACTGGGATGAAGCAGCGTACCTGCTCGATCCACAATGGCTTGCCCCAACACCGACTCGTCGATGACCTGGAGGATTGAACGGAACTGACCTTACGAGACAGGCCACACGGTCAATCCACCACGGTGTCGCCCCTGTCTACAATCACTGGTCCTACATGCCACCGTTACTGCAACAGCATGAACGGATGGAAGAGCGTTTCACAGCGCCGTTCACTGTCATTCGTCTGCTTACGCCACTCAAGATGAGCTACGAAACAGCCAAGAAACGTGCGGCACCTTATAACAAGATCGCGGGAGAGTTGTCTGAGATGCGTCAAGACACCATCACACTAGCCAAACAGGCCGTCAGAGAGAATCGACGAGCCTATGTGTTGGTCAACAATCGCTCGGAAGGGAATGCACCATCGACGGTGCAGGAACTCGCAAGTTACTTACGCTCTGAAGCGTAATGGTCATACGAAATCCATTATGCAGAACTGATGATCGCCTCTCCCTCCGGCTTCGCACCCTCAATCAACACCCGCCGGCCGTCGACACGAAGTCGCCCTTCTGCAAAGAGTTGCACGGCGCGGGGATAGATCTTGTGTTCTTGCACGAGAATTCTGGCGGCAAGGGTTTCAGGTATGTCATCGTCGAGGATCGGCACGGCCGCTTGGATGATGATCGGCCCTTCGTCCACGCCCTCCGTGACGAAGTGCACGGTGCAGCCGGCTAACTTACAGCCCCAATCAATGGCCTTCTTCTGCACGTCCAATCCAGGAAATGACGGCAGCAGCGAGGGATGAATGTTCATCATGCGGTTGGCGTAGGCATTGACCAGCACCCCGGTGACGATTTTCATGTACCCTGCGAGTAGGACCAGGTCAACTTCATGCTGTTGGAGTCTTTCCAA
Organism: Nitrospira sp. LK70; assembly: GCA_011090425.1. Lineage (GTDB taxonomy): Bacteria > Nitrospirota > Nitrospiria > Nitrospirales > Nitrospiraceae > Nitrospira_D. The sequence continues at coordinate 2,399 of PHGD01000184.1, forward strand.
TAGCATCAGGTCGTAGGCCTCACGACTGTCCGGTCGTCCAGCAAAAGGTTTGGAATCGACAAAAATATCAGTCAACCCGTGCTTCCGAGCCCGTTCCAATGCGACCGCGTCCTTCTTATTGCTGATAACAGCCACAATCCGAGCCTGCACTTGCCCCCCTTCGATCGCATCGACGATGGCTTGCAGGTTGGAGCCTCGACCGGATGCCAGTACCGCCACTCGCAATGGGGTCGTTCGGCTAATCGACATACTCGACCTCCGGCTCCTTCCCGGTGGAGGAAACAATTTCACCGATCTGCCAGCCTCGGTCGCCCAACGCTGTGGCGCGAGCCAGCACTCCAGACACTGAATCAGGCGGGACCACAAGAATCAACCCAATGCCCATATTAAAAACCCGGTACATCTCTCCCTGATCGACCTGCCCGAGACGGCTGATCACGTCGAAGATCGGAGGCACTGACCAGGCTGGTCGAGCGATCCTCGCCCGCACACCCTTAGGAAACACGCGCGGCAAATTCTCCGTAATGCCGCCTCCGGTAATGTGAGCGATACCCTTAATCGGAAATTGCTCGACAAGCGCCAAAATCTGTTTCGCATAAATTTTGGTAGGCCTCAGGAGAACCTCACCGATGGGCTCATCAAGCTCAGAAAGACGGCTGGCAACTGTTAGCCTGGCTTGGTCAAACAATACTCGCCGGGCCAGCGAGTACCCGTTACTATGAAGGCCTGAAGAAGCCAAGCCTATGACCGCATCGCCGGATACAATGCGCCGACCATCGATGATCTTCGAGCGATCAACCGCCCCGACCGCAAACCCTGCGAGGTCATACTCCCCCTCAGGATAGAATGACGGCATTTCGGCAGTTTCCCCGCCGATCAAGGAGCACCCGGCTTGACGGCAACCCTCGGCGATACCGGCGACGACGTCCTGTGCCTTCGACACGGATAACTTCCCGGTCGCGAAATAGTCCAGAAAGAACAGCGGTTCCGCCCCGCTCACCGCAATGTCATTGACACACATGGCCACCAGATCGACCCCGACACTGTCGTGTCTATCCATCATGAATGCGATCTTCAGTTTTGTCCCGACCCCGTCCGTTCCAGAGACGAGCACTGGTTCTTTGTATTTGCCGGCTTGGAAACCGAAGAGGCCGCCAAAGCCTCCTAAGTCGGTCAGGACCTCGGGTCGAAACGTCGATCGGACAAGGGGCTTGATGCGATCGACAAGCTCATCGCCTGCATCGATATCCACACCCGCATCACGATAGGTCGTCATAGCATAGAGACAAGGATCGTTGAACTGAGGTCAAGGCTGAGCGGAAAACTGGGCAAGTATGTTTGCCCTCAGCCGTAACCTCGACCGTAACCTGCTTCGGAGGCGCATCTTAACGGAGGGTCCGACGGAGGTCAACGCACCCATCGGAATCGTTTCGAAGGCACTTCCTTGTTCCCAGCCTTCTGTTTTTTCCTGTAGCTAGCACATCATCTGTCCGCTTTTTGTCGCACATGAAGTGTCCGGTTTAGGGTGCGCCCTCAAGGAGGGCCACCATGATGCGGGCACGGATCCTACAGGAGGTGCGACAGATGCGATTTGAAGAACTGTATGCGCG
>PHGD01000008.1 GCA_011090425.1 Nitrospira sp. LK70
CCAGGTGATGATCGGCTGTCTGATCAGACTGAAGGAGCAGGGAGATATTTAGTTCACATGACCGCTGCGCGAAACGTACCGGCCTGTGAACATAGCGTAAGATGATCATTCGGTGCGCGCATAGGCAAGCCTACGCGCGCGCCGGCTTTCCTGTCGTCTGTCACTCCGCCTTTCGAAGATCGATGACGGTTCCCTGCTCGTCCAATTCAATGGTGATCATCGCGCCTTCCTCGATCGGCTTGGTCTTCACTTCCATCCGACCCAACGGAAACACCTTCTCGCCCTCCGGTGTCCACAGTTTGATTTCCTGCTTGGTCAATCCGGCATAAATCAGCTTGCCGGTAATCAGCCGGTGCTTCCCCGGTTTATTCTTATGTTTCCCATGGTGGTCGATCACCAGGTTTTCCTCGTTGAGCCACAACGTCACCTTGTCGCCGACCGCTGCATCGGACGGAGCGGTCTTGGCATTGATGGTGTACTGGCCGACCGGGGTTTTCACATAGACCAAACCGGAACTGATTTTCGTCACGACCCCGTCCAACGTCAGATGGTAGCCCGATAGAGTGTGAGGATGCTCGTCCAGTTCGATTTCCACCGTCATGCGATGGACATCGATGACTTTACCCTCTTCGTTCACTTCGACGGTGATCGGAGTTCCTTCCTTGATGCCGGAGAGTTGGGCCCGGCCGGTTTGCACATCAAACTTCTTCTTACCCTCGGGTGTCCAGAGCTTGATTTCCTTCTTGTCCTTTGATGCATAGACCAACTTGCCGGAGACGAAGTGATGGGAATGGGACGGGTCTCCTACACGATGGACATCGACCACGACGTTGTTCTCGTTGACCTGCATCTCCACTTCTTCACCAACCTCGATGTTTTTCGGCGCGGTGGCGGAGGAAATCCTGATCTTACCCCACGCGGTCTTCACGGTGATGAGGTCCGGTTGGATGACGGATACTGTCCCGGTGACCTTCATGTGGGTCCCTTTGCCGTGCGCGTGCGTTCCTCCTTGGTCGGCCAAGGCATAGGACGCCGGCATCGACAAACTCAGGACCATCGAACCGAGAATGATCAACTTGCGCATCTGCGTTCTCCCTTTCATCTGTCCCAGACATTCCGGTGACCGTTGAATACTACCGTTCACAGTACCCTCCTTGGTTGCAGGTTAAGGATTTCGATTCCAGTCCATTGATACATAGAACCACCACTCCGGCCTCCGGAAGATCCATGCCAGAGGAAACCCCGCGATCTTTCGCTTTTGGGAGTAGGAAGTATCTAGATATTTGAGGAGAAACGCAACTCCCTCACTTCATCAACTGGATGAACCGAGGCGGAGCCGTGCAGCTTCATGACGTTCCGCCCATCTTCCTACCTCACGTATTCCTTGGTTTGAGAACATCGCAACAAGGTTGCGGCGAACGAAGCGCCGAGGCGTACACTTCGGTAGGCTGAGCCGCATCAGACGGCGTCACGATGGTGGCTTCCTCTTTGTAATCAGGGACGCCACGGCCCTTGTGATTCATCCGGACCGTGATTTCTGGGTACTGATCAGGAAGTTGTCTCGCCCGGCACGTCAAACGCCAGAATGTGATACTGCTTCCCCGACAAGGCAAACTCTCCAACATGAGCCATCCCGAGCCCATCCAGGTGGACACGAAGAGAATGGGGATTATCCTCGGCGACGAAGGCGACACCGATGTCATACCGCCCGGCGACTTCCCGTTGCAACGTTTCGTACAGTCTGCGGAGGAGCCCCCGGCCACGGTACGCCCGCTCGATGCAAACCGGTCCATAGATGAACACACGAGAGGATGCGAGCGAGCGACCCTGATAGTCGATGGCATTGAATCGCTGCATCATGGCGGCGAGTAGAGGGAATGGTCGATTGAATTCACAGGAGGAGGCGCAGAGGAAACCGGCCAGACTGCCTCCGATGGCGGCTACGATGATCCCGACATCGCCCGTCATCTCCTCAAGTTGTTGCCGTGTAAACTTCACCGACAAAAAGCCATCCCGGCGTTCCGTATCCTCCAGGTTACCGATGAAGTTCGCCGCCTGCACATCGAGAATAGCCGGGATGTCCTCCAACTTTGCCCGTCTGAATTCCATGGCTTTACCCGATCACGACAAGCCGGCAGCCGATCATTTCGTTCGGTCCTTGCAACGTCGCAGTGACGAGAAATCGTGATTGAGCAAATCCCCGATGCGGTCGATGGTCACGTCCGCCTGTGGAAAAGGAGCCAACGTTTGTCGGTCCAACGCATAGTGGCCCTGGCGAGGAAACACGGTGGTCACGCGTGAGCCCCATCTTGTCTTCACGGCCGAGAGAATTCGGAGCTTGTCGTCGATCAACAGGTAATGCCCGGCTGGGTAGCGCTGCTCCACATCGTCCAGCTCCCGTTCCTTGTGAATGTAGATCAACACGCGTCCTTGTACGGCTTTGAATAAGCCGGAACGTTCGACCTTTCTTGGCTGAAACACCACGTCGCCGTCCGAGAGGATCACCGCTGTGCCCCAGCGCGTGACATGGTCGATCACCGCGAGCGCGCTCGGATAGAGTCGGTCGGCGAACGGATAATTGATCAGAAAATGAGAGACCGTCAACAAATGCGGGTCCCTGGGATACTCGGTACGATACCGTTGCAGGGCCCCTAAATAATCCGCATAGCCCAACTCGACCCGCAACTGTTCGAAGATCGTCCAATAGCGTTTCTGCCGCTCACGACCGACTTCGCACTCAAGATATTGTTGCAAGTCCTCGGTCACCCGATCGTTGTCCAGCAACGTATTGTCCACGTCGAAGAGGAAGACGATGTCCGTCGGCGACATAGAACGCACTTCTCCATCAGTGACACTCAGCATCCTGCCATGCGGACCACTCTGATCGCTCATGGGTCCACCTTCGGGTTATGCCAACCGCCGTCTCCGATGAACCGATCCGCTTCCTTGGGCCCCCAAGTGTTCGGCTCATATTCGAATAACTGTGTCGTGGTGCCCAGGATCGGCTCTACAGCACGCCACGCGGCTTCTACGCCGTCTTCTCGCGCGAAGAGCGTGGGGTCGCCCTTGACGGCGTCTCCGAGAAGGCGCTCATAGGGATCCATCTCGTCGCCGGGACAATGACGCGCGATCAACTCGATCCGTTCTCCCGTCATGAGTTCCCCGGGAACCTTCGCCTTGGTGCCGAGGGCGATCACCACGTCGGGGTTGAGCCGAAAACGAAAGTGATTCGGCAGCGGCGCTTCGGTTTCGTCCAACACGGGGCAGGGCGGCCGCTTGAACTCCACAAGGACCTCAGTGGCGGTCACGGGCAAACACTTGCCGGCCCGCACATAGAACGGCACGCCCGCCCAGCGGTCGCTCTCGATATGGAACCGGAGCGCCGCAAAGGTTTCGATCTGCGAATCGGATGCGACGCCTTCCTCGCGGCGGTAACCGCGGAACTGACCCCGCACGATATCCGACGGATTGAGCGGCCGGATCGTCTTGAGGACCTTGACCCGCTCATCCCGAATCGACTTATGGTCGCTCCCGGCCGGTTGCTCCATGGCCAACGACGCGATCACCATCAACATGTGGTTTTGCGCCACATCCCGAATCGCCCCCGTTTCCTCATAGAAGCGGCCGCGGCCGGCCACGCCGAAGCGTTCGGCCATCGTGATCTGCACGCGGTCAACATGATTGCGATTCCATCCGGCTTCAAGGAATGGATTGGCGAAACGGAAGTAGATAAGGTTCTGGACCGGTTCCTTCCCCAGGTAGTGGTCGATCCGGAAGACGGCTTGCTCCGGAAAGTGGGCGCGAAGCGTACGATTGAGCGCCTGTGCCGAAGTCAGGTCGCGACCGAATGGCTTCTCAACCACCACGCGCGCGTTCCTCAGGCACCCGGCCTGCGCCAGCCCTTCGACTGCGACGGGAAACATGCTCGGAGGAATGGCCAGGTAGTACAGAGGGCGCTCGGCGCCCCCGAGTTCTGTACGCAATCGTTCGAACGTCGTCTTTTCGCGGTAATCGCCGCTGACGTACCGGAGCAGCCCCGACAACTTCACGAAGGCCTGCTCATCCAGCCCACCGTGCTCGGTGAGACTTTCGCGGACCCGGCTTCGCAACCGTTCGAGATTCCACTCGTCCTTCGCGACTCCAATGACCGGCATCTCGAGATGGCCGCGCCGCGCCATGGCCTGCAGGGCCGGGAAGATCTTCTTGTACGCAAGATCGCCGCTGGCCCCGAAGAAGACGATCGCGTCGGACTTCGCCATGACCATGGCTTACCTTCCTTTCCCTTCGGTCTGCCGTCTCATGCTCTAGGCCTTGAGCCTGCACCGGCGTTGCCATACAGGTAGCCCATAATAGCGCGAGGATAAGGCTGTTCCAATCGTGATTGTCAACATTGTTATCCTCCTCGATTATCCCGCCCCTTCGGCTCAGGACATTCCCTTCCTCCCGGAAAGGACGAGTGTGGGGCATGCGCCATTGTGGTCGGATTTTTCTGATCGCCGTGAGACGGTTCGCACGGGCCATCGACCTCGGGGCCTTCCGCTATCGCCCACAAGAGCGATATCGGTTCCCCGCGACAGCTCCTCGAACTGCTCGATGTTTCGGGTATGATGGCCGATCATGAAGCATGGACGCTTCACATGTCGCTCTTCTCACCTTCGCGTGTAAGGGCGCTGCCCTTATGGGCCGCGATGTGATCGGTCTTATCGCTCTTGATCTCGTATTGAGGATCTCTCTCCGAAGCGTGATGGACATGGCCCTTGTAGTCAAAATCCTTGGTGTGGATGGCAATGATGGTTCCTGAGACCCGGCCCGCCTCGGAGTTCCAGCTTACATGGTCACCGATCCTGAACCTCTTAGCCATCTTGCATCCTCCCAGCAGCTCTGGAACTCCAGCCGACGCTCAAAGATGTGAGGCTGGAAACTGTGGCCTGGTCATACAGAAGCCTCCTGCTCGAACGCGACCTCCGCTCGCAAACTCTCCAGGTCACGCCCAACGGTCGCGACAGCAAGCCGTTTGTTGTTTCGCCGATAGGTAACCATGCAGTCGCGCGCGGCGGGATCACCGTCAATCTCCACGCGATCCCATTGCTCCGCATGACCCACATAATTGATCCGTGTATCGTAGTGCTGGCTCCAAAAGAACGGAACCGCCGTAAAACGTTGCCGTTGCCCAAGGATATTCCGGGCGGCAACGACACCTTGACGCTCCGCGACCACCCAATGTTCCACCCGAATGTGATCTCCCGTCCTCTGGTCCGGCCAGCGGGCAATATCGCCGGCGGCGTAGATGTTCGGGACATTCGTTTGCAAAAATCCATCGACGACGACTCCTCGATCCACTGCGAGGCCGGCCTCCTTGGCCACAACTACTTCCGGGCGAACTCCGATGCCCGTCACCACCAGATCTGCGGCCAATTCCTTGCCGGTCGATAGCTTGACGCGATCCGGTTCAATCTTTGTGACGGTGGTGCCGAGATGAAACACAACCCCGTGAGATTCATGCAGCGCCCTCACCATATCTCCGAGTGCCGCGCCGAGGATACGCTCCATCGGACGCGCTTCCGGGGCGACAACCTGTACCTCCAATCCACGCCCTCGTAATGAGGCCGCGACTTCGAGGCCTATGAAGCTTGCGCCGACCACGACGCAACGATGTGCCGCCCCTATTCGGTCGATCATGGCATCGCAGTCTGCCAGGGTACGGAGCAGGCTTACGTGCGGCAAGGTGGCGCCGGGAACCGCGAGCCTGATGGGTTCGGCACCTGTGGCGAGCAGTAATGCACCATAGGTCACCCGACTGTCATCTGAGAGAGTCAGAACTCTTTGCGCGGGATCGAGCTTGATGACGCGACTCTCACATCGCACATCGATGCGATGATCCTCGTAGAACGCCGGAGAACGTAGAGGGATCCAGTCGGACTGGGCAGTCCCCGCGAGATAATCTTTCGACAAATTCGGCCGATCGTAGGGCAATGCCGGATCAGCGCTCAAGATCGTCACGGGCCTCTGATAGCCCTCCCGACGCAACGTCTGGGCCGCGGCGTATCCGGCTGCGCCGCCTCCGACGATCACGACTGATTCAGGAAGCCCTGCGGCCGCCAATGTTGGCGGTCGTGCTGTCGGCAAGGCTTCACGCACGAGGGCGCGACCGCCACGTTGCTCTACCAGCCAGCATTTCAGATCATTGAGAGCGGGCGGCCGAAGAGCCTGGCCTGTGCGGACATTGAAACAGGCATGGTGCCACGGGCACCGGATCGTACCATCGACCAGCAGCCCGCTGCCCAGCGGCGCCCCATAATGCGTGCACATCGCGCCGACGGCAAACAATTCGCCGCCCTGACGCACGAGTAGAGCCGGCTCATCACCGACATGGCCCGTCACCATACCTCCTTCAACGATATCCTCTAATGGGACACCCTCAGCGAAATCCGGCCCGGTCTGTGATGAAGAAGGTTCGGCCATTGCATTTCTCCTTGATCATGCAAATCTCCGGTCGCCCACCTTGAGTTGTCGTTTGTCGATATCGGATGTCAGCATCACGTTCAAACTTCGGATCAGGTCGGTTGGTGGGATCCGGCACCAGTGCCGACGAGCTTTCACCGAACACAATTGACCACAGACACACCATGCTTCGTTACCAGCAGTAATAACGACATCGCAAGGACGACGATGTGGGTTCCTTAAGGCGGACCTCCGGTGACCGGTCAGCGGACGATCTCGCGGTTATCGAGCTTCTGCGGAGGCAGCTGCTCCACCACCTGCAAGTGATTGTTCACTTTCTTGACCCCATGGACGCCCTCTGCCGCCCTTTCGGCCGCTGTCTTTGACAGGTCATCAAGCACGTCGCCCTTGAGGGTCACCTCGGCCTTACGCACTGAGATCTGGAGAGTTGGATTGCTTTCGAGCGCAGGGGTCTGCTTAAAGGCTTCCCAGACATCCCGTCTGATCTTGTAATCTGGTGCCAGCGCCCTGTCCACGATCACATTGTTTCTCACGCTTCGTACACCCGGTACCGTGCTGGTGATCGTCTCGGCCCAACCCTTTTCCTCCGGACTCGCGACCTCACCGAATAATGTGACATTGCCCTTGTCGACCTGGACATGCAACACTTCCCAGTTGATGCGACCATCCTTCCGCAATTGCAGTTCGATCTTCGACTGGATCGTTTCATCCGACATATTGTTGGATTCCGTCGCGGCAAAGGGTGTCGTTGGTGCGACGACACCTATGCAAAGCACGACACTCGCCCAGGCCACTATCTCATTCAGTTTTCGCATGGTTGTGCTCCTCACTGTCTCCATGACTAGTTGGATGTTGAAACGCCCGTCACCTTTGTTCTCGCGGCTCTCAAAGACCTCACGTACAACCGGGCAAGGGCTGCCGGAGCTGCTCGGGGCTGGTGAATTCAGCAGTCTTTTTGAATATCCTCCGGGAAAGGATGGTTCCATCCGTAATCGCTTCCAGGCCTGTAGTCTCCCCTCACGTCCATCACGGTTCAAACCTACGCTGTTGTACTCTAATAGTCCTACTGGGTGAATCCCCTGTTGATGCCGAAGTAAGACAGCGGAAAAGAAAACGCCTGTTTGCAGAAATCATGATGCGGAAGAGATGACATCACCGTGCTTCTGGTAACCAGGCCGCGACAGTCGCAGACTCACCTTCAAGCGAAATCCTGCCGCCTTGCTGGGTCACGAGCGTCTGACTGAGCGAGAGTCCGACCCCTCTACCTGTATGTCGCCCTGTGTGGCGAGCACCTCGTGCCTGGTAACGGGCCCTTCCCGCCAAAAACGCAGGTCGAGCATCGCACGGCCGACCCGGAGTTGACGGACCGTGAGATCCGGGAGCCACGGTGGGAGCACGGGATCGATGTAGAGCGTCTTTCGTTGCGCATCGGCCTCAAGTCCCAGGATGGCGCGAAGCAGATGAAACACACTGCCCGCCGCCCAGGCCTGCGGCACATTCGCACCAAGATACTGCACCGGGAACGTCCCCGGTCCCCGTTCGATACCGGCATAGAGCTCCGGCAGGCGATGGAGCATGAAATGGCGGCCGGCCTCGCTGATATCGCGGGCAATCCTGGCCACTTCCTCGGTAAACCCATATCGCTTGAACCCCATGGCGATGATGCCGTTGTCATGCGGCCACACCGACCCGTTTTGATAGGAGAAGGGGTTGTATGCCGGATGCCGCGCGGACAACGTCCGGATGCCCCATCCGCTCCACATATCAGACTCAAGCAAGCGTCGCATCACTCGTTCAGCTCGATCCTGACGGACGATGCCGCTCCACAACAGATGGCCGGCGTTAGAGGCGATCGTCTTCACCGGTTTCTTGTCCCCATCCAAGGTATAGGCGTAGTACCCGAGGTCCTCGCACCAGAACCGCTCTTCAAACCGCTGCTGCAACTCCGCTGCTTCTCGCCGGAGCTTCGCCGCCAGGTCGGAGTCGCCGAAATGTTCCGCGCCCTCGGCAGCCCGCCGTTTTGCATCGAAAACATATCCTTGCAGTTCGCAGAGCGCTTTCGGCCCTTTCACCGGCGAACCGTCCGGATTGAGGACCGCATCACAGGCATCCTTCCATCCCATGTTTTCATAGCCCTTCTCGGAACGGGTCTGGTACTCCTGAAATCCATCCCCGTCGCGATCTCCGTATTGATCGATCCACTTCAAGCAGGGCTTGACGGTTTGCTCAAAGTGATGAACGAGCCCGTCATCGCCCAACCACTTCCAAGCCTCGTGCCACGCGATGATATAGAGGATGGTCGCGTCTGCGGTTCCGTAATAAGGGGTATGAGGGATCTGTTTGAAATGGGCCAGTTCACCTACTCGAAGCTCATGGGGCATCTTTCCCGGTTCCGCGTCCCTGTATGGATCCATTTCCGTTGCTTGGAGCTCCGCCAGACGCGTGAGCGTTCCACGGGCAAAATCCGGATACACCATCATGTTCTGCAGACTCACGATCAGGCTGTCCCGACCGAAGACGCTAACAAACCAGGGGACTCCGGCTGCCGCCAGCAGTTCGTTCGGATGCTCATCGTCGACCGGGAGGCGCAGGGCTGCCATATCTTCAACCGCCTGTAGGTACAGCCGGTACCACTCCTCATTTGAGGTGGTGATCTGAGTGGTCACTTGTTTCCATTGCGCCAGCGTTAGGCCAGGGCGGGAACCCTCGTGCGCGTGAGCACATTCACCGGGAGCAGGTCGGAGGATGTCATCTTCCTTGATGTCGTATTTACAGCAAACATGCCAGGCAGCGCCGGGCGCGAGATCGACCGAAAAGGTGATACTTCCATTGCCGTAGAGAGCTTTCGCGTCGGAGCGCCCAAGGGTCAGAATCAGAGATCGGCGAAAGTCACCGTGAACATAGCGGCTGATCAGCCGTTGTGCGTCGCTCGCCCACTCGGTCTCGATATGCCCTTTGCGCGTCAACGTTTTGGCCCGGACCTCGAAGATATCGGCGAAATCATTGCGAATCAGGAGTTCGAGATTGAAGCGCCGACGTTGCGGGCTATAGTTCCGGATGTCGATGTCTTCATGAAGCCCCTCTCCGATCGTGCGGCCCAACACGAGTCCCAAGGTCTCGGCTTCGATCGTTCCATGCTCCGTCACAACCTTTGGATTCACGAGATAGGTTCGCGAGGCGTAGTAGGCAACGGCGCCGGAGTTCAGGAGTGTCCATGGGGTGCCGTCGATATAGAGCTGATAGCGGCTGAGGTACCGAATGTCCCGTGAATAGAGTCCCTGGTCGGAGACATCCGTGATGGAGCCGTCGAATTCAGAAATGAAGAAGGTATGCCCGTGATTAATGGAGATGACGGGAGGACCGACCGTGACTTTTACCGACATGAACATCACCTCCGGCTACTGCTTGCCGGCGTCAGCTAGCCCACATCAGCCCTGAGCTTATCGCCCCTCACGGAGTCCTCCTCCCGCGCTCTTCTCTCGCGCCGCCGCTCTGCACGACGCAACAGGCACGCTCATCCTTCCAGACCTCTTCCCATAAGCGAAAGCCACCGGTGAAGGCATGGTCGTTGTCGCCAAGGCGAATGCCTTTCGGCAACTGCTTGAGCTTCTTGGCATTGCCGCCGCCCAGCACCACGTAGTCGGCTTGAAGCGCGTTCTTCAGCGCCATCACGACATCCTCGACATATCGCCGCCATTTTTTCTTGCCGTACCGTTTGAGGCCGCGTAAGCCGACGTAATCTTCATACGTACCATCTTTCCGGTACCGCAAGTGCGCAAGTTCCATCGGCACCAGCACACCGTCGGTGATCAATGCGGAACCCAACCCGGTGCCGAGCCCCAAAAATAACATGCGATCGCCTTCGTAACTCCCGAGGGCCTGCATCGCGGCGTCATTGAGCACCTTGACCGGACAGCCGAATGCCTGTCTAAAATCGAACCCGACCCAGCCAGTGGCCAGATTCTTGGGTTCCGCAGTCGGCCGACCGCCTCGTACCGCCCCGGGAAATCCCAAGGAGATGACTTCATAGGACCAATCGGCGGCGAATTGTTTGACCGCTTCCACCATGTTCTGCGCGGTCATGGTCGGACCGGAAGGGATCTTTCGCGCTGTCCGTTTTCCGGTGACCAAGATCTTCACATGGGTCCCACCCACGTCGATCACCAATACGTTACGAAGACGGCGGGATGCTTCGCTGTCGTTCTTTACTCGTCCTGCCATGGCATCAGGCCTCCGGCTTTACATTCACATTACTCGGTACTTATAGAGTAACTTCTTTTCTCCACTGCTTTCACGTCCAGGCCGCGTTCAGATAATCCGCTGCAGCCAGTCCCTAGCGACAACCGGGCAGATCATTCGCTCCCACCCAGATGGTCGCCTTCTCACAATCCTCTGCGCTCGGCAGTTGTGGATCGGGGACTTTTCGGTCAACCGGCAGCAGCGTTCGTATGTACGCGATCAAGGAGCGGACATCTTCCTCATCCCAGTTCGACGCATGGTCCCAGATCATGCCTTGCCAATGCAATGCACGACCGTTTGAGGAGACTCCGCTCCGAATGGCCCGAGCAATGGCCGCATCGGACCAGGCGCCGATCCCATTCGTTTGATGGGAAGAAATGTTGCGCGACCACCTGGTACCCGCCGGGGCCCAACTGGTTTTCCTGGCCCCTTCCCCATTACCCTGATGACACATGGCGCAGGAAGCGACCGTAAACAGATACTTCCCTCGTATCACCATGGTGGCGTGTTCAGCGCTTTGAACCGTAGCCTGATCAGGCTCATGAATGGTCGCCAAGACCGGTTTCGCAATGACCTCCGGCGGAATGAATGCTGTGGCCGGCATTTCATAGATGATGCGTACGACGAACGCCAATACCCCGATGCCAGCGACCCCGAGCATCAGGAGTATCCATCCGGCCGGTCTACGCGGCCAGCGTCGCTCGCGCGGACCGGACAGTATGAACAAGATCACGCCCCCGCCCAGCACAACCCATTGCCCCATGATCAGGACTTGCTGGGGCAAGTGGCGTCTGATCGCCTCGGGCTTGGATTGGCCGAAATTGCCGTCCAGGAATGTAATCGTTTCGGGAAGCGCGGCCGGGAGCGGGCGCGTCAGTTTCCCCACGACTGTTTCCACAATCCCGTAGCGAAGCGGCGGAGGGATGGCGTTGCGCACCGGCGTCAAGGTTTTCAGATAACCGGCGATCGCCCGCGCATCGTCGTCCTTGAGGGCATGCAAGAAATGCCAGGGCATATCGAAAACGTTCAGATGTCGATCGGGTGTCTTCCCATTTCGTATCGCGTCGACGATCTGTTCCATTGTCCAGCGACCCAGCCCCGTGTCCGGATCGGAGGTCAGGTTGCGCGAGACCAGGACGCCGTGAGGCCAAACGTCCACCCGTTGTCCGCCCGCAAGAAAAAACTCATCTCGATAGATGCCTCCTCTGGTCGCCTGCGTGTGACAGAGGCTGCACATTTCCGCATGGACCAAATAGTCGCCTCGCTTGACCAAATCTGTCTGCTGACCGGGCCCGCCGAATGTGCCGCCTGGTTCCCAGGGAGGAGTCCGGGATAACGAGAGGACATAGTTCACCAGATCCCAGCGTTCAGTCTCGGTGGTCAGGTTTGCAAACGATGGCATGGGACTGGGGGCGAGACCGGTGGTGATCCGTAGCCAGATTTGTTCCGGCTCGCTCCCGCCTCGAAAGGTCCAAGGCGCTGTGAGGTCGCGCGAGATGACCGGATAGCCCTTCGCGTCACTTAACCGCACACCTCCACGGCCTTCCGGTCCATGACAGACGATGCAGGTTTTCGACGTGAAGAGCGCACGGCCACGGCCGATGCTGGCCTCATCGGGCAGGACCCGCGGCGGGATCGTAAGAGCAGTTGGAGGGGGACCGGCAAAGGCGTTCGACAGGCTCTTGACGTGGGCTACGACATCGCGAATCTCCTCCGCGCTCAGAATATCCTGCCAAAAGGGCATCGCGCTGGCTCGGAGGCCGGTCGAGACCGTCCGAATGAGATCGGCATCGCTCGGCTGCTGACCGGCCGGCGTGGACTTGTATTTGAATTGGCCTCGGGTGAAATCACGAGGGCGGGGAACCAATGACGGGGCCGCCGGCCCGTTGCCGCGACCATCGGGGCCGTGACAGACCGCGCAACGCTGGGCAAAGACTCGCTTGCCGATCGGCGTATCAGCAGGCAAGTCGGCTCCAGGCGGCCAGGTGAGTTCCGTATAGACCGTCGGGTCCGGCTTCCAGTTTTCAAATGGCTGACTATATCCCACCCGCGCATAGATCGTCCGTCCGAGATCCAGCAGGAGGAGCAGTACCAGTGTGACGACCAGGACTCGACGCCGTGAACGCAGAAGCTTTCTCATGACAGACGGCTCGATGCGGCACACCTACTTCTTGTCTTCGGACTGCCCGGACGAGTCCACCTTACCCTTGAGAGCGGTCAGCCGCTTGTCCAGATCGGCGTGGAGTTCACCGAGATGGCGTGAAAAGTCTTCCGCCATGCCTTTCAAGGCTCCCTTCACTCCTTCCGACAGGAGTTCCGATCGTTCCTTCATCTCCTGGCCTTTGTGCTTCATCTCCTCAAGCTTCCCTGCCATTTGTGTTTTGGCTTCTGCAGCTTTTGCGATGAATTCAGTCTTGGCTTCCTCTGCCAGACGCAAAAAATCGGCCGACGCCTCGCCCGCCTTGTCCTTCAACGATCCGACCGTTTCTTGCAGAGACAGGGTGGCTTTTTCGATCTCCGCGTGAAGGTCGCCGGCCCGTTGTTTGAGCGAATCGACGGTGTCGGCGTGCGCAGCCTGGAATTCGGTGATGGAATCCGACACAGTCCTGGTGAGTTTTTCGGCGCCGGTCTTGATCGTGGCTGGTGCTTCGCGAGCCGCAGCCGTTGCGGTCGACGACACCCATTGCACCGCGCCTCGAAATTTGTCGATCGATTGGTCCACTTTGTCGAGTTCGTCGCGGGCCTCCATCCCCAACAGGTGGGCCTGCAGTCTCAACTCATCCCGCTTCTGTTCCAAGGAACCCAGCCATTTTTTGATATCGTCAACCGTCAACGCCATGTTCCTGTCCTCCTCTTTAGCGCGTCCATTCACAAGCCCCGTTGAGGCATTGCGTGGCGCGCTCGATTTCATTGATCATTGTCTTGGCCATCCAGGGTGTCGACGAAGTTGACCGCCTGTCCATCGAGAATGGCCGAGCTGTCCTCCAGCTTTGCCCGTTTGAATTCTATGGCCTTTGCCGGATCATGACGAGCAGGCAGCCGATCCATTCGATCGGCCCTGTCCCTCACTCCACCTCGATCGTGACGACCGCTTCGGCACCCAATGCGTCGTGATCGTGGCTCGCCGCCACAACTTTGATTTCATGCGAACCGCGAGCCAACCCTTTGACCACACCTTTAAACCCTTTTTGATACTCTCCGTCCACGTAACAATGGATGTGCGTGGCTTCCGTACCCTTCGACAACTTATACTGTACTTTGACGGAATCCCCTTTGATCACCGCACCCTCTGTCGGACTCACGATCGTGAGTCGGCTGCCATCTTTATCGGCCGTCCACCCGACCACAGCGGCTCCCAATGACAACAGACCGACCAGCACTGACATCAGACCTATACGAATCATTTCACACCTCTTTGTTGGGTAATCGTACAATGGGCTCCGCACCGTCATCCTGCCTTCGATTTCGTGTCAAGTGCTCGATCGAGATTGAAGGCGGCGCTGATGAGAGCCAGATGAGTGAAGGCCTGCGGAAAGTTACCAAGCGCATCGCCCTGTGAACCGATTTCCTCCGAATACAGCCCGACGTGATTGGCATGACCCAGCATGCGTTCAAACAACAGTCGCGCCTCGCTGAGTTTCGTACGATTGACGCGTCCTGCTCTGGTCAGTGCCTCGACCAGCCAGAACGAGCACATGGTGAAGGTGCCTTCTTTTCCGTGCAGTCCGTCTGCTCCGGTTTCGCTGTCGTAGCGGTACACCAACCCGTCCGAGGCAAGACCGCCATGTTTCGGTGAACGGTTGATGGCATCCAACGTTTTCAGCATCCTCGGATCGTTCGGAGAGAGGAAGAACACCAGCGGCATGATGAGATTGGAGGCGTCCAGCGAGTCGCTGTCATAGTGCTGCACGAAAGTCTGACGGGTGCTGTTCCATCCCTTCGTCATGATTTCTTCGTAGATTCGGTCCCTGACCTGAAGCCAGCGCGCGCGATCCGCCGGGAAAGAACGCTTCTCGGCCAATCGAAGGCCGCGATCCATGGCGACCCAACACATCAGTTTGGAGTACACAAAGTGCCTCCGTCCACCACGCACCTCCCAGATGCCTTCATCCGGCTGTTGCCAGTTCTCACAGAGCCAATCGAGCCGCCGCCGGATGCGCGTCCACGCCTCATAGCCGATCGGCATCACATATTTATTATACAAGTACACGGCATCCAACAACTCACCGTAGATGTCCAACTGCAATTGTTTGGACGCGCCGTTCCCGATGCGTACGGGACGGGACCCTCGATAGCCGTCTAAATGATCGAGCGTCGTTTCCGTGAGATCGTGGCGGCCGTCGATGCCGTAGACGATCTGCAACGATCCATCCGGTTCCACCTCTCCAGCTCGCGCCCCTAACCATCTCATAAAGGCGATCGCTTCGTCGGTAAATCCGATTCGTAACAGACCATAGATGGTGAAGGCCGCATCCCGAATCCAGGTATAGCGATAGTCCCAGTTCCGGACTCCACCGAGCGTTTCCGGCAAGCTGCATGTCGGAGCTGCGATGATGGCGCCGGTCGGTTCGAAGGTCAGCAGTTTCAGAGTCAGCGCCGACCGGTGGACCATCTCCCGCCAACGACCGGCGTAGGTGCACTTGGACAGCCAGCGCCGCCAATAGTTCACCGTCTGTTCGAAGAGTTCGTCGGCTTCACCGATTGAGGGACAGGGACCGCAGCCTTCATTGGACTGCATACCTCCAAGCACGAACACTGCCGACTGCTCCTCCTGCAACGTAAAGACCGCCGTCGCGCCGCAATCATCCGACGCGAGCGGTATGTCCGTCGAGAGCCCCAGACTGAGGCCCACGCAATGGAAACCGGCTCCATGTTTGGTGACGATTGTTTGATGAGTTGCCCGGGCATAATCAAAGGCGGGATGACATCGCATGCGAAATTCCATGCTTCCCTGCCTGACTCTCACCCGGCGAACGAGCGAATGCCGCCAGGCCGAATCGTTCGACAGACCCGGCGGCATGAAATCTTCGATCTCGGCGATTCCGCCAACCGAGTAGAAGCGTGTGATCAGGATATTCGTGTCGGGCCAGTAGAACTGTTTGGTCTTCACGTCCTCATGAGTGACGGCAATCTCGAATCGACCGCCTTTCCCGTGATCAAGAATGGCCGCGAAGACGCTCGGAGAATCAAAGTTGGGAAAGCAGAACCAATCGATCGAACCGACGATGCTGACGAGCGCCGCCGTGCGCATGTTCCCGATGATGCCGTAGTTTTGGATCGGTTGGTAACTCATCGATGTTGCCTCTCTGAATCGTCGAAGCAATAGCTCCCGAACGTCGGACTGCCTTGAACCGACCAACACCAACCTATCACAACCAAACGACGCCAAGCTTCAGTCCGACAGCGGACTTGAGGGGGCAGCTGACGAAACAACAAGGTCACCGCACCGGAGTCGATCGCGGCGTCGGCAACGGATAGATGATGATGTTGTTTTCTTGGCTGAACAGCACGGTTTCTCAGACGCTCGTGGATAACATCTTCTAACAGGCTGCGGAAAAACTCGATTTGTGTGCTTCGACAGGCTTGTCCTGAGTCAGTCGAAGGACTCAGCACAAACGGAAAACCTCAATGCATTTAATGACCGCTCCGTTCGTCCTGAGGCTCTCGAAGGATGAACGGAGGGGTTTTCCGCAGCCTGCTAAAGAGTTCTTGCACACTTCACGTCGACAAATCCACCGCATCGTTGTGCCCATCAAGGGAGCGAATGATACGGGCTGGGTTCCCCACGACAACCGTGCCTAGCGGAACATCGCGCACCACGACGCTGCCTGCGCCGATGACGCTGCGGTCACCGATGGTCACGCCCGGAAGAATGATCGCACCGCCGCCGATCCACACATCGTTGCCGATGCAGATCGGGCGAGCATATTCGAGACCGGCGCGCCGTACATCCGCTTCAAGCGGATGGGCCGCGGTGTAGATCTGCACAGCCGGTCCCATTTGCAGATTGTCGCCGATCACGATCGGCGCGCAGTCGAGAAAGACGCAGTTGAAGTTGATGAAGGCGTTCCGTCCGAGCCGGATATTATAGCCATAATCACAGGAGAAGAGCGGCCTGATGACTGCGCCGTCCCCAACCGCACCACAGATCTGACGCAGCAGCGCCATACGGACTTCCGTGGCTTCGCTCGGGGTGGCATTGTACTGGGTCAACAGACGCTGGACCCGTTCTGTGTCAGCGACGAGCTCCGGGTCAACCGAGCGATACAGCTCACCGGCCAGCATCTTCGCCTTTTCAGATTTTGTCCTCATAGAGCCCTGCTTGCCGAATCGATCGCACTCAGCGCCGCAAAGTACCCGGCTGCTTCTCCCGGCCGTTCAGCTTTCCGGACATCCTGTCGGCGACGACTTCCTCAGGCACACCGACTTTGCTGGTGCTCTGTAAAACGGTGGCCTCATCTGTAGCCAGGAGTTATGTCGAGCACGAGGAGGCGCGGACTCCGATGCCAGGTGAGGGACAGTTGAGATTTCTCATCCTTTTGGCAGTCGGCTGGGGCTGGTTCTCGACCGCACCCCAACCTTGATCGGTTTCATCCGTCTGCGCTTCAGGCTTCGGCGGACGGCCCGCTCCGTCCCGGTGAGGGCGCTGCCGATCGCGGCATCCGGAGATTCATCCTGCGCTTCGTACACGACGCTTGGAAGACCGCTCAGGACCACTTTGATCCGACAGACATGATCGATGCCGCCACGCGGACCGTTCACGTCCTTCACGCGAACGCTGATCCGCTCGATGGAGTTTGCAAACTTTCCGAGCTTCATGCTCAGCGTTCGCCGGATGGACGCTCGTTGCTCCTTGCTGAGATCGACTCCTAACATTCGGATGTGTGCGGGAACCAGCGGCACATCCGTCCGGCCGGACTTCCGCTTGACTGCTCTGGGGATCCAGCCGGGGAAAGACAAACGTGTAGCGTTGCGGCCCAGTTCATCGAACGTGTCGGCGTTCATCATGCCACCGAGCCGCACAAGAGATCTTTTCACGAAACGGGCACGCGGACTTCCCATATCTTCCATATCCACCTCCCTTATCCATATCCGTTCCTGACAACGGAACCCACGATAGCCCACCGAACAAACCGACTGTTCGATCAGGCGTTCGGCGTTGTCTGCCGGCCCGCTCCATCAATTGCACAGCCGGTCGTTACACCCCTTGTATGTTGAGGAGCAACAGCTCGCCTTTCATATTCGGATGAATCGAGCACTTGAATTCGTATCGACCCGGGCGCTTCACCGTAAAGCGGATCACAGCGTTGGCATTGGGCTCCACAAACACTCCTCCTATTCCTCGTCCATACGTCATCACTCCACCTGCCTTGACTTCCGTCAGAATGCCTTCAAAGAGCGGCGATTCGAAGTTATGCCGCTCCCTATCTTCATTGCGAATTGTGATGACAGCGGGGACATTCAAGACCAACGGCGTCTGAGTGGCAATGAAGGTGAAGTCGTGAATCCGCACATCGATCCGTTGCTCGGTCTGAGCATCGGTCTGGGCTGCAAGACCGATTACCAAGCAACCACCGAGCACGAGTTCCCTGATCCAACTCCGCATGTCGGCTCTCTTTTGGCTGCTCATCGTTCCTCCTTCTGAGATCAATGCGCGGTCGCGTCACCAAGCGCCGGCACGAGATTGTTTGTCGGACAAGTCGTTCTAATGTATGGTCTGCACTCTGTCGGGCTTGCCTAGATGTGAAGCGCTCGACCCTGCAGCGCAAGCGCTGCTTCCCGGAACGCTTCGGCCAGGGTCGGATGCGCGTGGCAGGTCCTGGCGATGTCCTCGCTGCTCGCGCCGAAAGCCATTGCGGTGGTTGCCTCGGAGATCAGGTCACCGGCTCGAGGTCCGAGGATATGGACTCCAAGCAGGCGATCGGTCTTCTTGTCGGCGAGCACCTTGATACGCCCCTCGGTCTGGCCCAGAGCTCGCGCGCGGCCGCTCGCGGAAAACGGAAAGACGCCCTTTCGGTAGTCGATCTCCGCCCTTTGGAGCTCCTCCTCCGTCTTTCCAACCGACGCGATCTCAGGTTGCGTATAGACCACGCTGGGGATCGTCTCATACTGCACATGACCATAACCACCTGCGAGCGTCTCCACACAGGCGATGCCTTCTTCCGACGCCTTGTGGGCGAGCATTGGACCGCGGATGACATCGCCGATGGCGTAGATGCCGGTTGCGCTCGTGGCGAAGTGCTTGTCCACGGAGATACGGCCATGCTCGTCAGGCATGATGCCGACGGTCTCCAGTCCCAGGTTCGCCGTCATCGGGGTTCGTCCCACGGCCACCAATAGGCGGTTACAGCTGATGGGCTCGGCTCCTTCGCATTCTACGATGCAGTGATCGCCCTCAACTCGCGCACCCGTCACGCGGCTGCCGAGACGAAAGTTGAGGCCTTGCCGTTCGAACATCCGTTTCGCCTCGGCGGCAATCTCCAGGTCCATCCCTGAAAGAATGCGGTCCAGATACTCGACGACCGTGACCTTGGCACCGAGCCGACGCCACACGGACCCGAGCTCGAGACCGATGTATCCGGCGCCAATGATCACGAGATGGTCCGGCACATCGGGATAGCTGAGCGCCTCGGTACTCGTGGCGATGCGATCGCCATCGAGCCTGACTCCAGGCAGGGTTGCCGCCGTGCTACCGGTCGCGATCAGAATCCATCGGGCCTTCAGAGCCACCGTTTCCTTGCCGGTCTCGACGACGACCGACCCTGGTCCAGAAATACGCCCGTGTCCGAGATACCGAACGATCTTGTGCTTCCGGAAGAGGCTGTCGACGCCTTTCGTGAGACGGTCCACAATTTCATTTTTTCGGCCCAGCATGGTCGCAAGATCGAGTGTTACGTCCACAAATTGAATGCCGTGTGCCTGGAGGCCACTGGTCTCACCAGTAGAACCACGGCGAGTCGGGACAGGCCGTTCCGCGAGTTTGGCAGCGGCGAAGAGATCGCTCGATTCGAGAAGCGCCTTGCTCGGGATACATCCCACACGGAGACAGGTGCCGCCGAGCGCCGGTTCTCGCTCTACGCAGGCCACGTTCATCCCGAGTTGCGCAGCCCGGATGGCGGCGATGTAGCCTCCGGGACCGGCGCCGATGATGATCAAATCATGCTCGCGCTGAGCAGCCATCTGATAGCTTTCCCTTAACCTTCCTCTAAATCTCTAAAAGGATGCGGGCCGGCTCTTCGATACAGGCCTTGATGTGTTTGAGAAACGTCACAGCCTCGCGACCGTCCACGATCCGGTGATCATACGTGAGGGCGACGTACATCATGGGCCGGAGCACGACCTGCCCGTCCCGAGCCACAGGGCGATCCTGAATCACATGCAGCCCTAGAATGCCGCTCTGAGGCGGATTAACGATCGGGGTCGAGAGCAGCGAGCCGTACACTCCGCCGTTCGAAATCGTGAAGGTGCCCCCCTGCAACTCCTCCAGCGTGAGCCGGTTGGCCTGTGCACGTCGAGCGAAATCGGCGATAGCGTTCTCGATTTCAGCAAAGCTCAGACGCTCGGCGTTCCGCAACACCGGCACAACCAAGCCGCGCCCGCTTCCGATCGCGATCGCAATATCGTAATAGTGACGATACAGGATCTCCGTACCTCGAATCTCGGCGTTCAGCTCCGAGACCAGCTTGAGCGATTCGATCACTGCTTTCACGAAAAAGGACATGAGGCCAAGCTTCACCGCGTAACGCTGTTGGAAGCTTTCTTGAAGGTCTTGCCTCAAGGCCGTCACTGCCGTCATGTCGATCTCGTTGAACGTCGTGAGCAGGGCGGCAGTCTGTTGGGCCTGTACAAGCCGCTCGGCGACGCGGCGCCGGAGCATGCTCATGGGTACCGCTTCTTCGTCGCGGCTGCCCAACAGCCGGCGCGGCACGGACCTAGGTGGTGCAGCCTCTTCTTCGGAATCTGTCTCGACCGCGGAAGCCGGTTCCGTTTGAGACGGACGCTCTTCCAGGCGGCGGAGGACGTCTTCTTTGAGCATTCTGCCGCCGGGCCCGGTCGGCGTCGGTTCCTCGACGCCAAGCCGGTGCTCGTTCAAGAGCCGGCGCGCGGAGGGCATCACTCGCGTCGGATCGGGTGTCGAGACCGGAGGCTTGGAAGGCGCGGCGCTCGCAGCTGTCTTTCCCGACGCCACGGGGGCTGCCGTCTCTTTCGGAACCGTTGCCTCATCCAAATACGCGATCACTTCGCCGACATGGGCCATCTCACCCTTCTTCTTGAGCACCTTGACAAGGACGCCCGACACGGGCGCGGGCAAGTCGAGTGAGGTCTTCTCCGTCTCGAGCGAGACGATCGGCTCATCTTGGCGGACGGTCTCACCCGGTGATTTCAACCACTCGTCGATCTGGACCTCCGTAATCGATTCCCCGATCGTCGGAATTTTCAGTTCAATGGACATCGAATGCCGCCTTGAGCAGCTTCTGCTGCTCGATCTTGTGGAGATCATGCCATCCAGTCGCTGGGCTGGCCGAAGCAGGCCGGCACACTGCCGAGAAGGGCCAGGTTCCCATCAGCCTGTCGCCGAATCGTGCAAACAAATACCGCCACGCTCCCATGTTCGCTGGTTCCTCCTGAACCCAGACCACCCGCGCCTTCGATGGATAGGACATTAGGCCCCTATGCAATTCCGCATCTTGTAAGGGATAGAGCTGCTCCAATCTCAGGATCGCGACATCGTCGCGCTTGAGCTCATCCCGCAACCCCACCAGGTCATAATAGACTTTCCCGCTGCAGAGCAAGACGCGCTCGACCAACTCCGGCCTGACCGTCCTGTCGAAGAGGATTTGCCTGAAACGACCTTGTTCGAGGTCCTCGAACGTAGAGATGGCTTGCGGGTGACGAAGCAGGCTCTTCGGCGTCATCACAATCAGCGGTTTTCGCCATCGGCGCAGCACCTGGCGTCTGAGCACATGAAAGTATTGGGCCGGTGTTGTCGGGTTGACAACTTGGAGATTGTCGTTGACGGCAAGCTCCAGAAAACGCTCCAGGCGCGCACTCGAATGCTCCGGTCCCTGCCCTTCAAACCCATGGGGAAGGAGAAGCACGAGCCCGCTCAGTCGGCGCCACTTCTCTTCGGCGCTGACAAGGAACTGGTCTATGATGACCTGGGCCGCATTGACAAAGTCTCCAAATTGGCCCTCCCAAAGGACCAACCCGTCTGGACAGTCCAGGCTGTACCCGTATTCGAAGCCCAGTACACCGGCCTCGGAGAGGGGACTGTTGTAAATCTCCACCGGCGCCTGGTCCGGCGCGAGATGTTGAAGCGGCACATACCTCCGCCCATCCTCGGTATCGTGCAGGATGGCGTGCCGCTGACTAAAGGTTCCGCGAGGCGTGTCCTGTCCCGAAACACGGACCCGGTGGCCTTCCACAGCTAGGGTAGCGAAGGCCAGCGCCTCGCCGGCAGACCAGTCAAGAGGACGTGTGCCGGTTGCCATTTCGCGTCGGCGCTGCAGCCACTGGGTGATCTTCGCATGGGGATGAAACCCCTCAGGCAATCGAGTGAACGTTTCCATCAGCGTGACCAGCCTGCCTCGTTCGACCCCGGTGCCGACCTCTTCGTCATCTCCGTCGAGTCCTCCATGGTACCCCGCCCATATTCCGGTCGACTTTTCTCGCAACGGAATGTAGGTATGACTCCGAGCCTCGGTAAGATCCCGCTCAAGCTCACGCCGACGCTCCAGCGCGATCCGATCCGCCTCGTCACGATCTACCTCGCCGAGGCGCAAGAGATGTCCCAGATAGTATTCACGGAGAGGTCGGCGCTTGTCGATGACTCCATACATGAGCGGCTGCGTAAAGGCGGGCTCGTCCCCTTCGTTGTGGCCACGCCGTCGAAAACAGTACATATCTATCACAACGTCGCTGTGAAAGGTCCGCCGGAAATCCATCGCGAGCCGCACGACTCGGGTGACGGCTTCGGAGTCTTCCCCGTTGACGTGGAAAATCGGGATCTGAAGCATCTTGGCCACGTCCGTCGCGTAAAACGACGACCGTCCCTCTCTCGGAGGCGTCGTGAAACCGATCTGGTTGTTGACCACGACATGCAGCGTTCCGCCCGTGCGGTACCCTTCAAGCCGACTCAGATTGAGCGACTCCTGCACGACACCCTCTCCGGCGAAGGACGCATCTCCATGGATCAGAAGCGCCGTGCGACGCGCGCGCGTCTGGTCGCCGGCCCGGTCTTGTTTCGCGCGCAGGCGTCCAAGTGCGACCGGATTGACGAATTCCAGGTGGCTTGGGTTGAAGCAGAGGGACAGGTGCACCGTTCGTCCTGATGCCGTAACCCAGTCTCTGCTGTGGCCCAGGTGGTACTTGACGTCGCCGCGCCCATCCCGAAGAGGGTCGGTCACGTTCTCGAATTCATGGAAAATCTCACGCGGTCGCTTCCCGACAATATTCGCCAGGACGTTGAGTCTGCCCCGGTGGGCCATCGCCAACACGATCTCTTCCACACCATGCTCGCCCGCGGTCTCGATCGCCAGGTCGAGCAACGGGATCAAGCTTTCCGCCCCCTCGAGTGAGAAGCTCTTGGCGCCGGGATACTTCTGCTGGATGAACTCTTCAAAGATGACTGCATCGGTCAGCCGGGTGAGGATACGGATCTGCTCCTGCCGCTTGAGGCCTGCATGGTTCTCCGGCCTCTCCATCCGTTCTCGGACCCACACCCGCCGCTTCGGATCGTCGATATGCATGAACTGCGAGCCGATCGATCCGCAATAGGCGGCACGCAGGCGATCCAGGATCTCACGCAGGGTCAGGAAATCCGCTCCTGCAGTTCCATGCGTGTAGAATCGCCCGTCCAAGTCGTGCTCCGTGAACCCATGGAACGCAGGATCCAGCTCGGGATGAACCGGACGCGGCAGCTCCAGCGGGTCGATGGCGGCAGCCATGTGCCCCCGAACTAAGTACGCGTGCACGAGCTGGGAGACACGAGCTTGTTGCCCGACGATGGTGTCTCGCGCGAGTTGACTGGTGTCTGTTTCTGAAACACGACCGCGTTCGGGGTCGAAGAGAGATTTCGGCGGACGAGAGGGGCCGCGCCGCAGAACCATGAGGCGATCGCCATCGTTCCCCACATCCTTAAAATAGTCCCGCCACTCCGGCGAGACCGAGGCAGGATCCCGCAGGAACTCGACGTACAGATCCTCCACGAAAGGGAGATTGCTGAGAAGGGGTAGTGGAATTCGCTGGTTCATGGATATGTGAAATTCGTGCAGCTCGACCCTACTGCTTCCTTATTATACTTACATCTGGCCGCCATGGAAGCCCCAAGCTGATCTTTGAGAGACAAGAAACCCCGATGTCTTAGCACAATCTGCCGAGCGGTCCTCTTCACGGCAACATAGCAAATACCTTGGGCACGTTGTCGAACATCAGAATGACAGCGATTCCTATGGTAAGGGCGGCGAACACCTTGGCTGTGATTTCAGCGGAGATCCATCGTCCCACTGTTGCCCCTAGACCGATCCCCATGGCGCTACCCAGCACCAACGTGGCCAGCAACCCACCATGGATCCCTCCAAACTGGAGGTGACCGGCTATCCCTCCGATGGAAGTGAACGCAATGATCAGCAGCGAGGTCCCGACCGAGGCCCTCATGGGAAACGCAAGGATCAGCGAGAGCGCCGGCACAATCACGAACCCGCCGCCCACGCCGAAGAACCCGGACAACAGGCCGACGATCAGCCCAATGGAGCCGACCTTTAGGAAACATGAGGGAGGAAAAGTATCAGCACAGTCAAGAGTCCCACGCCCCTCCGCGGACTCGGAACGACTGTGTCGCCACATGTGGATGGCCATCACCATCATCAGCAGGCTGAACAAGACCAAGATGACTTCAGATCGGACCAATTGTTGGCCCTGCGCCCCAAACCATGCTCCGACCGCACCAGTCGGACTGAACACGAGCGCCGTTCTGACCTTCACATCGCCCGTCAGGAAGTATCCTACGAGACTGAGCGCAGCCGACAGTCCGACCAAGATCAATGAGATCGCGGTCGCTTCGTGCAGGTCGAGGTTCAGCACGTAGAACAGGAGCGGAATCGCCAACAGCGAACCGCCGGCCCCGGTCAGGCCGAGCGACAGACCGACTATCGCCCCTGAGAGCAGTGCGAGCCCTGTTTGTTCATCACCGAGGATGCTCACGCCTCCTGATGTCGCTCACTGGCTCGCCGTGGGGTAGCCGGCCTGCTTCCAGGCTGTCATGCCGCCAACCATCACATGCACCTTGGGAAAGCCGGCTTGCATCAGAACCTGTGCCGCCGTATGGGCTCGTCCGCCGCTCTTGCAAACCGTGACGATCTCCCGAGCTTGGATGCCCTCCAATTCGCCAAGCCGGCGCGCCAATTCGGTCACCGGAATATTGATGATCCCTTCAATATGTCGCAGCTCCCCGGTCAATTCCTCTGGGTCCCTCACATCCAGCAACAGCGGAGGATTGTCGCCTTCCAACGCCCGCTTGACTTGATCAGGCGGAATCCCGGCAACCAACTGGTCGTTCGCGCCCTGGCCGAGGGTTCCTTTGACCTCGCAGGCAGGAACATCCACCGGAATCCAGGCAGCCCTGGGATCGCGGGCGCAGGCGTAGTTCGCTTTGAGCACATCTTTCATCCACTCGGCCGGGCCGAGCTTCAACCCTTCCAGATAGTCGCGGTAGGCCTGCTTGCTCCTCGGTTGCAAGTTCGGATTGCGCTGCTTCTGCTGCTTGAGGGTGGAGGGTTGACGATTCCGGTACTCATGGGCCGGATACACCATGAGATGATCGGGTAGTCCGAGAATCCGTTGCAGACTGTCCCAATGTTCGCCCGCGTCGCCTCCTGGAAGGTCAGTGCGGCCGGCACCGGCATCGTCAAGAAATAGGACATCGCCGGTGAGTACAAGGTCCGGGAGGATCAGGGTCACGCTATCCCTGGTGTGGCCGGGCGTGAACAGGACTTTCACAGGCATATTGCCAAGACGGCATTCGAATCCGTCGGGCAGGTGAAAGGTCACACAGCGCGCCGGGGCATTCGTATGCATAGTGTACTCGCACCCGAGCTGATCCTTGAGCGTTGCCCCGCCCGAGATATGGTCGGCATGGGTATGGGTGTCAATGACCTGCGTGAGGGTCAGTTTTTGCTGCTCAATCGTCTTGAGATAGTCCTGCACCTGTTCCAGCACCGGGTCGACAAGAAACGCCTCCCTGCTCTTTTCATCGGCGATCAGATAGGTCCGGCAGGAGCCAGGATTGAGCTGTGTGAAAATCATACGGTCCTTTCTGCTCGACTTGCGAGGAGGTGAGCTATGTGAGTGGTGCTCCAGAATAGAGTGCCGCACCTCTCTTCAAACGTTCTTCCGCAGCTCTCCAGTCCACGTTTGAAAAAAAAGCGTCGATGTACTTGCCTCGATCGGAGGGCTTGTAATCGAGGATGAAGGCATGCTCCCACACATCCATCACCAGCACTGGAACAAAGCCGGCCACGTTGCCGATCTCGTGCAGGCTGACCCAGTGGTTCGACAGCCGGCCGTTCATCGGATTCTGAAAGCAAATGGCCCAGCCGACCCCGCGCATCTTCCCGACACTGGCGAAGTCAGCCTTCCAGGTATCATAGCTTCCGAAGCTGGATACCGCTGCCTCTACGAATGCGGCGTTTCGCTCGGGATCGCCGGACCCGTGCTTTGTCATGTTATCGAAGTAATATTCATGCAGCACCATGCCGTTGTACTCGAACCCGAATCGGCGTTTGAGTTCCGAATAGGCCGGCATCTCTTCTTGGTCCACTTTCCCATCCTTCAGGAACTCCATGATACGTTCAGTCAGCCGGTTGGTCTCTTTGACGTAGCCTTCATACAGTTTGAAATGGGTCTCCAGTGTTCGATCGGAGATGCCATTGAGTCCGCTGAGATCGAACTGTCTCGCGCGATACTGTTCCCCTGGTAACATATCTGTCTCCTCCTTGGTAAGACTCCATTTCGACGCGCATCAACGTCTTCGAGAGCCCTCGCGCCCAGTCCACCTGCGCTGCTACGGCTTGCCCGCCGATGTTGCACCGCCTCCGGTGCCGACGGGAATCGTAGCCCCGTTGATCTGACCGGCTTCATCCGAGGCGAGAAAGAGCAGCGTTTCGGCGATGGACTCAGGCTTCGCCCATGTCGACGGATCGCTGTGGGGCATACTCGCACGGTTGGCCGGCGTATCAATGGTGGTGGGCAGCACACCATTGACCGTCACGCCCGAGCCTTTCAGTTCAAGCGCCAACAGACGGATCAGCGCGAGCAGGCTCGACTTGGCGACGAGATAGGCGGCAGCGCCAGGAAACGGCTCGATCGCCGCCCAAGCAGCCACGTGCAGGATGCGACCGGTTCCGCGTTCCACCATATGGGGTAAGACCGCTTTCGACAACAGGAACGCCGACGTCACGTTCATGGTCAACATCCGCTGCCACAGCGACACATCGGTCTCCACGACGCGCCCCATGGCAAAGCCTCCGACCAAGTTCACCAACACATCGAGACGGCCCGCCGTGCGTATCACGTCATCCACCAGACGACGGACGGCCGCGTCATCGGTGACATCGGCCTTCATCGCCTTCCCTGCCGCCACCTGTTCCGGCGGCGGATTGCGGTCTGCGGTAATGACCCGCGCGCCCGATCGCGCAAAGACCGGCGTGACCGTCCCACCCAGCGCGCCGGTTCCTCCGGCAATCAATACGACTGCTCCCTTTAATGGCATAGGCCTGTTCCCTTTGGGGTGGCGCCTCTCGGCTCGTTATCGAGCTGATGAGCCTTGCGCCCACTCGTTGGACATAGATCCCGCTTGGCGCTTTATCGCTTTGCGCCGGTGTCGTAATAAAATCGCTCGTGGACGATCTTGCCGTTTTTCCACTTCGCGACGGACACTTGCTCCATATGAACCGGCTGTCCGCTGGTCGCGATGAAATCCATCGTACATTCATAGAACGTGACGTTGTCACCCGTGCCGCTGGCTTTCACGTCAAAACCCTTCCATTCCTTCACCCCGCTCAGGAACTGCTTTTCCCGCTCGATGTTGGGGGCTAACCCCTTCGTCGGAGGATTCGCGTTGTCTTGCATCACCGTATCCTTGTCGTAGAACTCGTTCATCGCCTCGACGATCTTGCCCTGGCGGACATAGCCAAACATATCGTTCAGCCGTTGTTGCAGATTGTGATCGCTCATTGTCGAACTCCTTTCATGTGTTTTTTTGATGTGAACATAATCCCGGCTTTCTGCACCTCTTGATAGGGCAGCAGCCAGACCAACGACTCATCGCTCAGGTCCCCAACCTGAATCCGGTTTCCCCAAGGATCTCGAAAGTCGCAGCGAAAATCAGGATGGAGCTTCAGCTTGTACTTCTTTGTCAGTTTCCGACGGACTTCCTTGATCTGTTCTGCGTCGCGCACTATGAGCCCGAAATGCTTCGTGCGATCGGGCTGCAACTCCTCCACTTCGAAAATCGCCATGAACTGATGCTCGCCGAGCTTGCACCAGGCTGCTCCTTCCCCGCCCCGTAACATCTTGAGCCCGAATACATCCTGATAAAACTTCACCCCTTTCTTGGCATCGGGGACCTCGATCACCACATGGTTGCATCCGTAGACTTGGACGGACATGGATCACCTCCTGCTGATTAGGAGTCGGCAGCGGTAGATAGGTTGGGCCGAACTTTCTCTAGGGCAGCGACGAAGACTTCAACAGGCTGCGCGCCAGAGATTCCAAGGGCCTTATCGATCACAAAGTAGGGCACTCCGCGAATGCCTAATCCATGACCGACCGCTTCTTCAGCCCTGACCTCCGTGGTTCCCTCTTCGGTGTCGAAAAACCGATCCGCTCTTAATCCTGCTCGATCGGCCAACTCTACCAGTATCGACTGAGAACCGATATCGGAACCCTCTTCGAAATAGGCTTTGAACAACGATTCCACCACCACGTCCTGGCAACCTTGCTGTTCTGCATACCAAATCAACCGATGAGCCAAGAAGGTGTTCGGTGTCCTGGCGATCTTCTCGAAAGCAAACGAGATCCGCTCGGCTTTCCCTGCTTCAAGCAAACGCTGCTCCATTTCCCTAAACCTATCCAGACTGCCGAACTTGGTTTCCAGATAGACCGTGCGATCCATCCCGTGCTTCGGCATCGTAGGATTCAACTGAAACGGTCTCCAGTTCACTTCCACACAAGAGTCATCACGCCATTCCCTGAGCGCCCGTTCGAGCCGCCGCTTGCCGACGTAGCACCAAGGACAGACGACATCCGAATAGACGTCGATGTGGAGTTTGATGTGGAGTTTTGGGTCAAGCTCAATCATCAAAGTCATGCTTTCAGTATCGCTTTTCTTCCAGATCGTACACATCGAACCATACGTAAACCGGACGGTCCTTCGGCACGAACCTCGGAATGTATTCCTCCAGGTACTGTTGTGCCTGGAGACTCATGTCGCTCAACCGCATGTCACGCATCGTATTATTCCATTTCAACACCTCATCCGCGTCCTTGATCTTGGATGCCCCCTCGATCCACGTCGCGAGCTCCTCGTCGTTCGCTCCCGTCGCGACGACATCTTTGAACTGTTCGGGCGTGATCCCGGTGAATGCAAACCACTGGCTCGCCAGCGAACAGGGCCAATAGCTGTACTCGCCGTTCATGCCCAGCAAGAACGCCCGGCATTTATCCGCGCAACGAGCCGCAATCACATAACCGCTCAGCTTCTCTCGCGGACTTCGCGGGTAGCCTTCTCGGAGGTCTTTGGCCAACTTTCTCACTTTGTCGAGGTCCGTCTTCATGGTGATCTCCCTAATGTCCTGCGCATGCTCGCGCAACGTTCATCCGGCCTTCACGAGCCCGTTCAAGGCCTCGGCCAGCGTAATTCGACCCCGAATCACCGACGCAGGATGTTCATAGTGAATCGTGCCGGTCGAGAAGGCGGCATACATCTCTTCGAAAAGCCTTGCCGCCTCCTCCGAAAACCCAAACGACTTGAACGTCGGAACAACGGCACTCAGTGGCGTATGTTGAGGTGTTACCGTTTTCCCCAAGATCTGGCCTAGCGCTGAAGCAACCTCATCGGGGCTGTACTCTGCCGGACCTGCCATTTCCACGATCTGTTTGTCTCGTCCGCCGGCGATCAATTGCTCCGCTGCGATCCTGCCGACATCCTTGGTTGAAATCATGGGAACCTTGGCCTGCGGCGCGATGAACGTCGGCAGAACTCCCTCTGCCTTCGCCGCGCCGATCACCAGCGCCCAGTTGTCCATGAAATAGCATGGACGAAGGATGGTCAGGCGCTTGGCAGCACGGCCAAGAGCCTGTTCGCCATAAGTCGCGGCTCTGATCGGGCCCGTCGCTCCAGTAATATGTCCGCCGGCCGACGACAAAAAGACCACATGCTCAACCCCACTCTTCTGAACGGCCTCTGCAGCGCGATCCATCCGGGCTCGTTGATCCGCCAACCATGTCTCGGCGCCATAATTCGGCGGCACCAACAAATAGACCCCTTTCGCTCCTTCAAACGCCTTCGTCAACGCCGGCACATCGTCGAACGACCCCATCGCGACATCCGCGCCTTTCGCGTTCCACGCCGCCCCCTTGTCAGCTGAACGAACAATGACCCGAACCGGCTGTTTCTTACTCAATAACGTCTCCACGACTGCAGATCCAGTTTTCCCAGTAGCCCCTACGACAACAAACATGTTGAGATCTCCCCTCCTATTCTGAACGGCTCTATCCTTAGTTTTGCCTTGGTTCTTGGTTTCAGCCTGCATTCAGACGTCATAGACTCTCCCGCTTATGCACATCAGGCTCTCTGCTCCATCGCTGAGTCACTAATCATCCAGACTCAGCAACTTCTGTTCCCCAGAAAGTGAAATCGAACTTGGCCCTTCGATCATCTTGAAACTAGGAGGGAGAAGTTGGGTAGAACGCAGGATTGCAGAAAGAGAACGTGCCTAAGGAGGTGCCGAAGTAGTGGCACGATGCCGAATGATCGGCTCCTCCATGCTGGGTCTCTTGAGCTCTTAGTTAAGAAAGACGTCTCAGATTTGGCTCGATTTCCACAGGCATGAACGACTTTTCATGATTTCTTCATGATTTCTTCATGATGTCTGCATTATGATCCCTTCATGAATAATTCATCAGATTTGCAAAAAACACTACCGTCCAACTCATGTCACACGCTCAATCCAGAAATGAAAGGTGATCCAGACATGCAGCCACGCAAGGACTACGGCAGCCGCTTGGGTTCTTTGATCTCGTTGACTGGCTTCACATTGGTTCTGAATGCCTGTGGATTGCATCAGGCGGTCCTGCTTGAGCTGGAGCAACAAGACCGTCTTGCTCCACAGAAACACCGCGAGAAAACTTTAGCTGAAATCAAGCAGAAAGAGCAAGCAGCTCTTGTGGCTCAGAAACCTATTAGCGCAGGCGATACAATTCCCCAATTGTACGCGCAGGCGCTCCTCCAAGGCAGATGGGAAGGCGGTGCCTGTAGTGAACGAGCGACCATTGAGATCGAGCTTGCCACCGCCGATCATGAAGCTCCTTTCAGTCTGTATGTTGAGCCGGCCGATGTCGTCGGAACGTTCAGAGCGTTGGACCACTCAGTACCGACACGACCACGAATAATCGAAACGGGACTCAAGGGAACCTTCGATTATCAGAAGGGAGTTCTCCGTATGGAGGCTACCCCAAGACCCATCATTCCAACGACAGAGGAGGCGGAAGAAGAATACCGCCTACGGGACCATGCAGCAGTGGAGATGAACCTTGTCTCGGAAGAGCTGCAGTACGGTTCACGTGGACCTTGGGGTATTGAGAATGTAGAGCAAGCGGAAAGGAACAAGAAGGCGTTGGGGGAACTTAAGATGCGGGAGGCTCTCAGGCGGACGGCGAAGGCAGAGGAATATGCAGCAAAGGTCGCCGCGGCCAAAGCTGAACTCGTCCCGTTCCAATTCTCCATTGCACGAGATTGGGAAGGAAAGGGTTGGGCAGGCACCATTGATGGCCCACACTTCAAAGGGTGTGAACTTCGTCTTGCGAGCAAACAAGGAATTACAACCGACAAATTGCCACCGATACAGATGGCACTGCACGGAGCCAAGCATCAGAATTAGGTTGAAACTGTCGCGTCCCAAGGCCATCGGCTCAATAGTACCCCAAAGGATATCAAGAAGAAGATTACTTCATCCCGGTCGGCTATGTCGAAGGCAAGCGGCGGGGACACATTTGAGAATTGCGATTGTCCGTCTCATCTTTTAGGATATGCGGCATAGGAGACGGAGCACCATGGCTGCCTGACTGATCTGCCGTACGGCCTGCTGAACTCTCTCTTCTACCTACTCGAACTTGGTTTGAAACACTCCGATGGTGCTCTCAGGATGGCTACTGATGTAAGGAGCGCGAACTCCCGGCGCATCGTACCGAGGCTGACTTCTTCGCCGCGGCCTCCGTGGTAAAGGGGAGAAGCGAATTGTGCTGCATCGATCCAGGAACTACGGCGTGTTCCGTCACTCAAGCCTAGCCTTCGTTGCTCTGATTCTTCTCTTTGGATCGTTCCTCGTCACAGATGCAGGGGCCGAAGAAAAACCAAGGCCTGGTCTTTATGAGTTCGAGCCCATTCCCAGAGTAGCAGAGAAGGCAACAGTGCGGCGGCTGCTGTCGGAAGTTATGAAGATCCGGTTCAACGGCTATTTCCAAGTCTCCTATACGCAGAACTTCAACGACCCGTCCGACGATGTCAATCAACTCCGCGTTTTCGACGTCAACTCCAATAGCTTTCGGGCAAACGTGATCCAGGCTGCGATAGATCGACAAGCGAAACCCGGTGATTCCGCTCTCGATCGGTTCGGCTTTCGCGTTAAATTCAACGCGGGGCAAGATGCGGATTACATGGGCGGACTGAATCTGAATCCATTCGCGGGCTTCCAGGAATTCTATGTCCAATATCTCGCTCCGGTGGGTCGTGGGCTTGACCTGCAAATCGGGCAATTTAACGCTCTGGTCGGCTACGAACAGGTGGGGAACCCGTACAGCCCGAATTACTCACGGTCCTATCTGTATATGGGGCAGCCCTTCACGACAGGCGGCATCTCCGCTACGTACGAGTTCAACGAACAGGTCGTCCTGTCGGTCAGGGCGATTTCGTTTATCAACGCGGTTCAAGCGAATACCCAGCACGAGCCAATGGTGGAGTCGCTGTTGATGCTCTTTCCATCTGAAAAGGTGAGACTCATGCTCTATGGGTTGGCCGGGCCGAGGGCTGGTGCGCCGGGCACGCCGGGAGGGACGCTCCTGCTGGGAGGCGGATATGCGAGTTGGCAGTTCGCCGCGGAGACCTGGGCGGTCATTGAAGCGTACTATGCTAATCAGGCCAACAGCAGCCTGATCAGCTCTGGGAAAAATGCACGCTGGCAGGGGGTGGCAGCCTATCTGTTTCATGACTTCACGAAAGAATGGGGTGTCCGTTTACGCGGAGAGATCTTCGAAGACCAGGGAGGCTTGGTGATGTGTCAGGGTACGACGGCCTATCAACCAAAAGCCAACGTGTGCTTCGGTGCCACATCAACACAAGCTGCGCCGGCCGTCGCCCAGACCCTGTGGGAAGTTACCGCCACGCTTGAGTACAGGCCGTTTTCATCGTTGAAGACAAGACTTGAATACCGCTATGACAAGTCCAATCAGAATGTCTTTCAACTCGGCGACCGAGCGACGAGCTACCAGCCGACCCTTTCGTTCGATGTTGTGTATATCTTCTGATCGACCGACAGATCGACCTGTTACTGTGGCTCATGTTTGTAAGGATCGTCGATCAATCAGCGCCGGCTTTGAAACTGACTATTCGTTTTCTTGATCTGATTCGACAGTGACTGAGTGATTGCATCACGACCGATTCTTTGCCATATACTCCCAACCGTTGACCTTGTGGCCTTACTCAGTTATAGACCCTTCGCCATCGCATCGGCAGAAGGCGGCTCCCCTGCTGAGAGCTCCCTAGTCCAGAGTCTGGCGGTACCGTTTCACGCCGATCGCCAAGGCGACGACAGCAAAGAGAGCGATCTGCCACAACTGGAGCACAATCTCTTCCGGCCCATTCCCTTTGAGCATGATGCCCCGCACGATTCTCAGAAAGTGCGTCAGTGGCAGCAGTTCTCCGATCATTTGTGCCCACTGCGGCATCCCGCGGAACGGGAACATGAACCCCGAGAGCAACAGCGACGGCAAAAAGAAAAAGAACGAGAGCTGCACGGCCTGCAACTGGTTCTGCGCCATGGTGGAAAAGGTGATTCCCATCGCCAGGTTGGCTGTAATGAAAACCAACGCGGCGAGGAACAACATGGGGACGCTGCCGTAGAGGGGCACCTTGAAAAGCAGGTGAGCCGCCAGGAGAATGAGCGCCACTTGGACATAGCCCACGAGAATATAGGGAAGCACCTTGCCGATCATGACCTCGAACGGCCTTGTCGGCATCGAGAGCAGATTTTCCATGGTGCCGCGTTCGCGCTCACGTGTAATTGCCAAGCCGGTGATCATCACCATCGTCATGGTCAGCACCACGCCCATCAAGCCAGGCACGATGTTGTATTGTGTGATGGCCTCGGGGTTGTATCGCGCGTGGATACGCAAATCGATCGGCTCGTCACCTTGAGACAGAAAGGCCAAAGGCCCCTTGAAATCTTGCCTGAGCGCCGTCCCAGCCAACAGGCGCAGCGAGCCGATAGCATTGCTGGTTGCCGCCGGATCTGTGGCATCGGCCTCGACAAGGATAGTCGGTCGCTCGCCGCGGACTACGTCACGCGAAAAGTTTGGCGGAATATTGATCACGAACTGCACGTCGCCCCGCGCGAGGACCTCCTTCGCTTCCTGCTCGCTCGTCACCTGCCGGGTGAATTCGAAGTAGTCGCTGTTCCGTATCGCCTGGAGGACGGTTCGTCCGTGAGGACCGTAATCGGCGAGAAGCACCGCCGTCGGCAAGCGCTTCGGGTCCGCGTTGATGGCAAAGCCGAAGAGGATGAGTTGGATCAACGGGATGCCGATCATCATCCCGAATGTGACCCGGTCTCGTCGCATCTGAATGAACTCCTTGACCACGATGGCCCAAAAACGGGAGGGAGAAAATGTCCATCGCAGGTTCATGACGTGACCTCATTCGAGGATCGATGCATGAGATGGATGAACACGTCTTCCAGACTCGTGGCCACGCGCTGCCATTCATACGGCACAGCACGAAACGCCGAAACCGTTGCGTCGAGCGCGACAGGGTCGTCTCCGCTCACGTGCAACCGATCACCAAACGCGACGGCTTGTTGCACGCCTGGTTGCCGACGCAAGATTCCCGCCAATTGCTGAAGATCCGGCCCACTGACGGACCAAGTGGTAAGCTGCGCCTGGAGGATGACATCGGCGACCGTTCCATAGGTGAGTAACTTCCCATAGGCGATGTACGCAAGGCGATGGCAGCGCTCGGCTTCATCCATATAGTGGGTGGTAATCAAGAATGTGAGGCCTTCGGCGGCCAATTCGTGAATCTGTTCCCAAAATTCTCTGCGCGCTTTCGGATCGACACCGGCCGTGGGTTCATCCAAGAGCAATAACTTCGGTCGATGGATCAGACAGGCCGCCAACGCAAGTCGCTGCTTCCACCCTCCCGACAACTGACCGGCCAACTGCTCTCGTCGATCGGTGAGGCCCAACCGATCGAGGCTCTGCTCGACGGACTCCCGACGACGATGAACTCCAAACATCCGGGCGACGAAATCGAGATTCTCGGCGATGCTCAGGTCCTCGTAGAAACTGAACCGCTGAGTCATGTACCCCACTGCGGCTTTGATGGCTTCGCTTTCGGTGATGACGTCGTAGCCAAGACAGGTACCGCTCCCTTCATCCGGGTGCAGGAGACCGCACAGCATGCGGATGAACGTCGTTTTGCCGCTGCCGTTCGGTCCGAGGAAGCCATAAATTTCGCCGCGACGTACCTGCAATCCGATGTGGTCGAC
Organism: Nitrospira sp. LK70; assembly: GCA_011090425.1. Lineage (GTDB taxonomy): Bacteria > Nitrospirota > Nitrospiria > Nitrospirales > Nitrospiraceae > Nitrospira_D. The sequence goes on from PHGD01000008.1 coordinate 35,739, forward strand.
CACGGTCCGTGACCCAAACCGCTTGGTCATGCCCTGTACGTCGATGGCCAATGTTTGCCCGTTGCCATCCTGGTTCATGGAGCACCGTTGAATCGCACATCCACCGGTTGACCGGGGTGCAGATTGCGCGCGGTATCCCGGTCAAACAGCGCTTCAACCATGAAGACCAGCTTCTCGCGGTTCTCCCGGCTGTAGATGACCGGCGGGGTATACTCCGCCCGTGGAGAAATATAGCCCACCTTTCCCTGAACCGTGCCCTGCACACCATCAATCGTAATCTTGACTACATCGCCGAGTTTGATGGTCCCAACCTTTGTCTCAGGTACAAACGCACGCACTTTGATGTGGTCGGGCGGCAGCAGGACGACCACGGGACGTCCGGCAGCTACCCATTCTCCTTCGCGGTACAGGGTGTCGAACACAAACCCTGCCTTCGGCGCCGCTTGGCGTTTCTGCGCGAGAGCCCATTCTGCCCCGACCAACGCCGCTTCCTTTGCACGAACCTCTGCTTCGGCTGCCGCGACTTGATCCGCACGAGCCCCTAACAGCGCTGTGTTCAGATCGGCTTCCAGCTCCGCCACCCGCTGCCGATTCTGATCCCGCATCGCACGAGCGCGATCCAATTCCATTTCCACTACGGCACCGGGCATAGCCTTAAGCCCTTCCTGTCGCGTGACTTCTTGCACAGAAAGGCGCAGCGCTGCCTGCGCATATTTCAGTTGAGCCCTGAGCGATTCGATCTCAGAGGGCCGTTTTCCCTTCTTTGCATCATCGAGGTTGGCCAGCGCCTGGCCGAGTTTCTTCTCTGCTTCATCACGGACGGCTTGCTCTGAGACCTGTTCCAGGGCGAAAAGAGGATCGCCCGCACCGACCTGCTCTCCACGCCGTACGGACAAGGATGCAAGCGCACCGGCATAGGGCGAAGCCACGTAGATGTATTCCCCCTCGACGTAGCCCTGGACTTGATCGGACGAGGATCGCCCACAGCCCGGCTGGACCACGGCAGCCGCCAGCGTGAACACCAGAATCAGCCGCTGCGTGGTTCCTGAACCACCTACACCCATCGGTTCACCGATTGCGCCGGTTGCTCCGTGCCCCTTCGAGGATGATTCCAATGATCGATGAATATCCTGTTTCTATAGTCAGGCCAAGTTCCGCCAGTTTGGGAGGATTCATGATCGTCTGTACGGCTCCGAGTAGGATCTCGATAATGAGATGAACGGGGATATCGCTTCTGATGACGCCGGCCTTCCGTCCCTCTTCGAACAGCTCACCGAAGTGCCGGCGGATTAAGTCTCGACGACGCTGTTCGATAACCTGAAATAACTCGGGCAGCTCACGCCCGATGTCCCGCACAAATGGTGGTTGAATCTCGGCTGTGTGTTGTTGCACACAATCCAGCAGGTTCCGGAGCGTCGCTTCGACGCTCCGCCCGGCTTTCGTTTTCAGACGAGAGAGGTCTGCTTCGACTTCGTCGAACTTCTCCTGCATGATGGCTTGGACGAGCACGGTCTTGCTGGGAAAATGGGCGTACAAGGTTTTCTTGCTCATCCCGAGTTCGGCGGCAATATCATCCATGCTGACCGCTCTGAATCCATGGGTAAAGAACTGTCGTCGGGCCGCGCTGACGACCCTATCAGCTTGAGAACGGCTTGAAATGATTTTGTCTATTGACTTTTTCATCCGGGACGGAGCATGTGAGCACTGATGAAACGAAAATGGTTTTACAAGTTTCCTACATGAATTGTCAATTATCAACACTCCTCCTCTACCGGGCGGTGGCAAGAGCCTCCGTCCATCCTTCGAGAGTCAGAGGACAAACGACGAGGTGATTGAATATACGGATGTTTTCCGTTCGAGTTGAGCTCTTCGACCGGTCTCAGGACAGGTCTGTCGAAGCGGGCAAACCGCGTTTTTCTGCATCCCCGTTAAGTGCTTCTTCACTGGGGGTGGCGTCGATCCTGGAGCCAGTTGGCCTGCATTGGAAGCGGTCGGCTGAGGATGGGTGGAGCGAGAATGAACGGGGTGGGTCGGCAACCGCACCCGCCGATCCTTTCTGCTGCCCTTGACGGACCGTTCAATCGTGCGACGTAACTGATCTCTCGTGGAGAAGTAGATGCGGAGCAGAACCAGCGGAGATTCTTCTAGGGGACTATCGATTGTGCAGATGAGTGATGTCGAGGTAGGGTTCTTTCCTGTCTACACCCCCTTCCCCTACCCTTATACCACCCGGTGGCCTCATAGCTCATTTCATTGAGAGACTCGCTTCCGATACAATGCAAATCAGAATTGTCCTCTAAACCGACCATTATTCAACACCAGCCAAGCCTGACTGCATCATCCTGAGTTACAACCCTACAGAATGATTGTGTTCAGCACTTTGACGCTCGCTGATGGGCAAGGATTTCCCACTGTCATCTCCCAGACAAAATGTTCGTTCTTCCGCAGGATGATGTCCCATGGGGCCGCCATAATAAGAAAACTCCGCCACTTCCGCTTCCCGGTTATTCCAGATATGAAGACACTGCGCCAGAAGATGCGGCAGCACTCTCGGAGCCCCTCCTATCATTTCTGTGCCTGCCTTGTCGGTCATTCCGACGACGACAACTTTGTTGCCTCTCTGAAACAGACCTGACTCTGGAGAGCCGTTGAAGGCAATAGCATACCAGAATGAGTCTGCTCGTTCCGCACTCTTCGTACCATAGGCCGCATGGTTCTCAATGGACTGGGCCTCGACAAGAAGGACGACTCCTTCCGGTTTCCGAATAACTTCTATGATTTCTCCTCCCAACTCCACTTTGTGCGAGACAAAGCCGGCGTTCGACGGGTGATAGGTCTGTTGCTGCCAAGCCTCGACGTCAAAGGTATAGGTTTCGACGTTTTTCATAACTTCCGGAGGAAACATCGGGATGACTGTGCAGGCTTCCAACATTAGACACATCGCAAACAATCCGATCATGCGCATGGCGAATCCCCTCTTTCTATCCAACACTCCAGAAACAACAATCAACGAGAGTGCAACGAACGTCGTCATCATTTGCCGTCATCTCCTTTGATCTGTACGCAGTGTATCGTTTGAATATGAATGGTCCATGATGAGATCGTGAAGAAATCTTCACCATACATCCTCTATAAAAATGATCGGTCCACGGTCCGCGTTCCTCGATCTTCAATATGACGTATCTCCAGGCTGCTTCGCGTGGACCGCTGTCCGGCAAGACAAGCCGAGGTCGGTTGTCTGTCCGAAGGCGCTGAGTCTGCATGAGGAGGATGCGGTCTTGCCCCGTGAAAGACTGAAATCCCCAGGCAAGCAGAGGGATATCGGCAAGAATAGGCTTGGGAGGGTGAATCAGGTCAGACCTGGTCGAAGTCACATGTCCGCTGTGGTTTTGGCAGACTCGGAAAGAGGCCGTAGTGGGTCACGATATGCCTTGTGTCTGCTGATAGAAACTCAACGCGCTTTGCGACTACTCCCACCCGCTGACCTCATAGCCCTTTTCCTTGAGACAACGGGTAACGGCATCACCATATGCGGGTTCCGGTTCCAGCGGCTTGAACGTTCCTCCGAGTAGTCCAACGACCATTCCAAGCCCGCTACCGGCGGCGGCCCCGATCATCACTCCGGGTAATCCACCGACCACCCCCGCCGACGCACCAACCGCGCCGCCAAGCGTCAGACCGAGTATGGCGCCGGTCGCCGCATTCGCGCTCTGGCGTACACCAGGTTGCAATCCAGTCCTTTCAACTTTCTTTCGACAGGATTCAATCTCCTGCTGAGCCATTTCTCTGCCATACATGTGGAGTTGTTTATTGGACCGGAAGATCGGCTGTGGCTCACCGCAGGAAGTAAGACTTATGAGCAGTGCGCACACAATACAACAATGCCATAATCGATCGGCCACGGAAGTCTCTTAGCAAATTTTCTTTTCCGTTCCTCATTTCTCATCCTTTGGGGAAAATGTCGAGGTTTTTTCAATTGCGCACATCATTAGTGGCTTTGTTTTACTTGCTCCTATCTTTCTTTCCCTACCCTCTCCGTCACTGCCAGCCTGTCACTTCATATCCTTTTTCTTGCAAACAGCGGTTGACGAAATTCGTGTAGGCCTGGTTTGGTTGCGAGGGACTCGCAGCACGGAACAATCCGGTCAGGAGGCCCCAGACTGCTCCACTCGCCGCACCGATCATCGAGCCTCGTCCCACTCCCCCCGAAATCGCTCCTCCAACCGCCCCACTCGCAGCACCGGCTCCAGCACCTACAGCGGTGCTCGTTGCGACACGTCCTCCCTTGCCTCCTCCACCTTCTATTGCACCGGACGACTCCGCCAACCGCCGACAGGCTTCGATATCGCGCTCTGCCCCGTCCTTTCCCGCCGATTCCAGATGGGCATTGGGATAGAGCACCGGACGTGCGCTGGAACAGGCTGCGAGCATTACCACTGCCAAGACAGCGCTGCCGATTCGTAATGTCTTCATCCCTACTCCGTTTCTTGCTTGTTTTGCGGCAGCAATCGCGCCAAGAGCACCTGAGCCGAGACCTCCTTCACACAGAGTCGTTTGCGCCGACCTTCGGCCCCTGAGCGAATTTGTACGTTTGTGCGCGGCACAGCACACCGCTCGGCAATGAAGCGAATCAGTTCGTCGTTGGCGGCACCGTCGATCGGACGAGCTGCCAGACGGATCTTGAGAGCGTCGCCATGAATTCCGACGCACTCAGTACGTGAGGATCCTGATTGGACATATACGGTCAGGAGCGCCCCGCGCTCACTGTTCCGTGCGATGGCAGGAAGGGAATCCACGAGAATCGATGGATTCAAAAGATCGCTTTGACGAATTCGAGTATCGCGCGTTGCATGTCCGAATCATCAGTAATCGGACGAGCGACAGCCACATCACAGGCTCGCTCAGGCGGCACCCCTTGCTTCATCAGGGTACCGGCGTAGATCAAGAGTCTGGTACTGACTCCTTCCTCCAATCCGTGGTTTCTCAAGTTGCGGACCTTTTGTCCGAGCTTGACGAGATTTCCGGCAATGACTTGATCGACCCCCGCTTCCCGCTGAACCACCATCGTTTCGATGTCCGGAGCGGGATAGTCGAATTCGATCGCCACGAATCGTTGCTTCGTGCTTTGCTTCAGATCCTTGAGAACACTCTGATAGCCGGGGTTGTAGGAGATCACCAGCATGAACTCGTCGGCTGCCTCCACAATCTGACCTTTCTTCTCGATCGGGAGCACTCGCCGGTCATCGCTGAGAGGATGGATGATGACGGTCGTATCCTTTCTGGCTTCCACTACCTCGTCGAGATAGACAATGGCCCCATATTTCACCCCGGCGGTCAAGGGCCCGTCCATCCATACGGTATCCTGCCCCTTGAGGAGATAACGGCCCACCAAATCAGATGCCGTGAGGTCCTCGTGACAGGCGACCGTGATCAACGGTCGGCCGAGTCTGTACGCCATGTATTGAACAAAACGGGTTTTCCCGCAGCCGGTCGGCCCCTTCAGCATGACCGGCAGTTTCTTCTCGGCGGCAATGGTGAACAGGCCGATCTCCCCGCAGACCTCCGCGTAAAACGGCTCCTGCCGGACGCGATATTTGGCTACATCGATTTCCTGCGCTTGCTGCGTCACTGCGTCACTCTCGCTCCATGGAACTGTTTTGGTCTGACGAAACTGCCAGCTCTGCCCCGTCACAATAAACGGAGCAAAGTCTGAAGATCAAGCAAAGGAGAAGATATCGTTTCTGAGTCTGTACCGCTGCGAGTTGATCTCGGCGTATCGTGAACCTTGTTCATGGTAGCATGGTGATGGTGTGCGCTTCCATGTGACATTGAGATGTTCAGACCCATTCCAGAGACGACGCTCTATCGAAGGGTTCTCTATCGGTTGGTCGTTTCCGTGCTCTTGGTCCTCGCTTTGGCCGTTTTCGTCATTTTGCTTTTCAGCCTGGAACGAAGAACACTCCTCCTCCGAGGCTTCACCGAAGGCGAGAACGCTTCTACGGTATTGTTCCATGCCCTCTGGCAGTCGCGCAGTGATCTGATCATTGAAACACTCCTTGTCTTCTTAGTGAGTTCGATCGGTATTGCGGCGGTCATCATGTTTTTCCACTACGACACTGCCCGAAAAACTCTAGAAGAAGTGAAGGGGCTGGCGAGGAATATCCTACAGAGCATTCCAACGGGGGTGCTTACGATTAACCAGGGAGGCATCATCAGCGCGATGAATCCGGCGGCTGAGGCGATCTTGAATCGCGCCTCATCGGAGTTGCTCGGGATAGGCTATGACGCCGTGTTCCCCGAAGGAGATCCGATCCGCCGGATACTCGATGGTGCGTTGAAAGAGCGCTCTCATGTCAGTCAGGAAGACTTCCTCTACGAATGCGGGGACCTCAGCTCGAGGACCATTCGCGTGAGTACAGCAGAGCTCACCGGGGACGATAAGGAACCGGCGGGGGTGATCCTGCAGGCGCAGGACGTCTCAGAGTGGCTAGGACTCGAACGACGCGTCCATGTCGCAGAAAAGTTGGCGGCGTTGCACACCCTGTCTGCGGGTGTAGCGCACGAGCTGCGAAACCCCTTGAGTGCCATGGATCTGAACCTCCATCTTCTCGAAGAAGAATTCAAGGACAATGGAACACTGACAGAACCGGGGGCCCGGTACCTCGGTGTCGTGAATGCCGAGTGCCAAAGGCTTTCTGGGATTCTCGATAATTTCATGAAGTTTGCCCGCCCTGGACCTGTGGTTTTGCACGAGATAGATGTAAGGACACTGATCGACCACATCATGATGTTGATGCGCTTCGAGGCAGAGGAACTTGGGATTCGACTCGAACAAGTGATGGACGAACAGATGTTGCCCGTCCTGGGCGATGCAACCCAGATCAGTCAAGTGTTGATAAACATCATTGTCAACGCGTTTCACGCCATGCCGAACGGCGGACACTGTCGGATTTCAGCGACGCAACGAAAGGCTGCAGGGAAATACTGGATAGAGATTACCGTGAAGGATAACGGCGTCGGGATCGCGAAGAAACAGCTCTCCCGCCTGTTTGAGCCCTTCTACACGACCAAGCCGAGCGGCACCGGGCTTGGTCTTGCCATCGCGTACCGGATTATGCAGGATCACGGCGGTACGATTCAGGTATCGAGCCTGCCTGGAAGCGGAACGGCGGTGATGACGCAGTTTCCCGCAGCGATTGATCAACCGCGGAAGGTCGGTATGCGATCATGACGAAGGCTGCTCACATTCTCGTCGTCGATGACGAGGTGAATATCCGCAACGCCCTGGTGACCATGTTGGCGAAAAATGGCTACCGGGTTTGCGGGGCAGGTACTGGAGCGGAAGCTCTGCAACATCTCGAAGAAGTCCGCGTGGATCTCGTGGTCACCGATCTGCGGATGCCAGAGATAGGCGGCCTAGAATTTATGCGTCGGCTGAAGGACAAAAGGTCGAATACGGAAGTCGTCGTCATGACAGCGTTTGGTTCAATCGATACGGCTGTTGAAGCGATGCGCCTGGGAGCCTACGACTATCTGACAAAACCGATCGATCGCGAGCGATTTCTGGTGGTCATAGAGAAAGCGTTGGAGCGCCAGACTCTAACCTTCGAGAACAAGCAACTCCGCGACCGTCTTGAAACGAGAACACGTTTCGATGAAATGGTCGGGGAAAGTGAAGCCATGCAGGGAGTCTATGGCTTGGTGGAGATGGTAGCGGACAGTGATGTCACGGTCTTGCTCACAGGGGAAAGCGGTACCGGGAAGGAACTCGTCGCGCGTGCGATCCACCATAAAAGCCCGAGGGGCGGCGGACCGTTCATTAGCATGAATTGCGGTGCATTGCCCGAGAATCTCTTTGAGAGCGAGTTATTCGGGTATGAGAAGGGCGCTTTCACAGGAGCGATGTCGACCAAGGTCGGGCGGTTCGAATTGGCGGACGGTGGGACGCTGTTGCTGGATGAAGTGGGAGAACTCTCGCTCAAGTCGCAAGTCGATTTTCTACGTGTTCTTGAGACGAAGGAGTTCAGGCGTCTGGGTGGTACGAGACTGATCAACGTTGATACGAGAATCCTTGCGGCCACCAATCGCAATCTAGAAGAGGCGGTGAAGCAGGGAATGTTTCGGGAAGATCTTTACTATCGGCTGAATGTCGTGCCTATCCGTCTCCCGCCACTCCGCGAAAGGCCAGACGATGTTCCGCTGCTTGTGGATCGATACCTGTCCGCGTCTTCCGCACGGCATCACCGCGGACCGAAAGAAGTCTCGCGAGACGCCATGCGGTTGTTGCGGCTCTACGGATGGCCTGGAAACGTTCGGCAATTGCGAAATCTCATGGAGCGGCTTGTCGTCACGGTGAGGGATACAACGATTCAACCCGCGCATCTCCCCGAGGAAATCCAGGCCATCAAAGAGGATGCACGGACTATGCTGATCACCTTGGGAACGTCTCTGGAACAGATCGAACGACAGGTGATTGAACGAACGTTGAAGGAAGTCACCAACCATCGAGAAAATGCCGCAAGGCTCTTAGGCATTAGTCTTAGAACTCTCCAATACAAGATCAAGGAATACGAAATTCGCGACTGATCGCCCTCGCTTGGATCATCTCCCTATTCATGACCTAAAAACTTACATGAGTCACACCGCAAGAAATGCACTCCGAATCACCACAAAACCGTGCAAACCTGCAATTCTTGCACAAGATAATTTCGGGTAAAGGTTTTAGATCCCTAGTATATCCCTCAAAAGCTATAAGCCCGCGATAGATTTCATCCCTGCTGACATCCTCGTACCTGTTCATCTGTGGCATTCTCCCTGCAGTCGCTTGAATGTGTGCGAAATGAAGCGATGAGGTAATAGGGATACCTCATCGTGAGATGCAGATCCTCGCATAAGAATCCCGTCGGACTTGAGACAGCGGCGATCATGATAGTGATAACCGGTTGTGCGTAACGACTGTCGAGCAACTTGAGGCCGTTAAGAAAGCAAAGGGATAGGGACATGACGATCAAGCATGGGGACGCGCTGGACAGCAGGCTGCGCGCGAGCCGTCAACCAGCGATAGATTGGTTCGAGCACCTTCAACGACTGTCGGATGCGCTCGTGCTTTGCCCTACGGATCTGGCAACGCGATGCGAACTGGCTGCGTTGCTTGAACAACTCGATCAACATGAAGAGGCGTTGGTGAATTGGAACAGGGTTCTGACTTCTGACCCCAACAATCTACCAGCACGCGAAGGGTCGGCTCGCTGTCGGCGACGTATGGGCCGCTCCCTCCAATCACCCAGCTAACGCGGTGAGCATCAACAGGACCTAGTAGTCGGTGGGCAGCTCAAAATTGGCATCTCGAGAAAAAAGGCAAAAGTCGCGCGTTGCGCCCTAACGAAATATGCAATGGCTGGTAAGGAGCATAGGCTCGTGTCAAGACACGCCGACATCGTGGCGCTCCAGCATCAGAGCGGACCTGTGGCACTGGTCTGGTTGGATCTCTCCACCGGGGCAGTCATGACCAGTCACGTTGGATTGCGGGCGACCTTATGTCGGGGTGTGAAAGATTGGGCAGGCCAGGCCGTGTATCCGAAGGAAGGACTACGGTTCCTGTGCGCAGTGTACGACTATTACTTTCTTAGGGGATACTCTGTCCAGTGGATTTCTGGTTCTGGTTTAAAAGACATCCACCATACCTATCGTGTTTAGGACGAAGCCGATCGCCGAGGCTGCAGGAACGCCCGAGAATGAGCGGCACATGGGGCCCTGAACGCTGGGTGAACTCAAACTTACTCACTATTCACTAAATCTTGACCTAAATGAGTAGGAAGCTGATCATGAAAGACAATGAAACTCGGGCAGGGCAGACTTGGAAAACAACATGCTACACGATGCTGGTCATCGCACTGTTGGTAACTGTCGTACATGTCGTTGTGGGTGTTTGAGTAGCAGGATTCGTGGCCGGCTGAACACTCGGTATGCGTCAACCGGATGAACGATCATCCCTGTATCTCAGGCAATGTTGCGGATGAACCGCAGGATTCAATCGTCTTCGAGTAATCTGACAAGAGCACGAGGGCCTCAACCGATCACATGCTGAACCTGCTATGGATCCTTTTCGGCAGCTATGCCGCCGGTATACTTCTTCCACTCTGTCTCCCCCGACGCCCTGAAGTTCAAAGTCTCACTGCCGGCGCCCCCGCTATCATGGCGACCAGCGCAGGTGTCGTCCTTGGGATCCTTGGCCTCACATCTTCGGAACCCATCACAGGCTCGCTAGCCTCCACAGTTCCTCTGCTCGCCTTCTCGATTCGAATTGATCCACTGGCCGCATTCTTCCTTCTGACCATCTCCCTCGCGGGTCTCGCCGCCTCGATTTATGCCATTGGATATGTGCAGCATTTTGATGGGCGCGCATCAATCTCGACGCTTGGATCGCTCTTCAATGGGTTTCTTTGTTCCATGACCTTGGTGGTGCTCGCCGACAACGGCTTCTTCTTTCTCCTCGCATGGGAACTTATGTCGTTGCTGTCTTATTTCCTCGTGGTGACAGAGCACGAAAAAACCGAGGTCCGCTATGCAGGCTTGTTCTACTTGATCATGACGCATGTCGGAACGGCGTTCATTATCGTGGCATTCCTGATCTTCTTCCAGAGCGCTGAGTCGTTCTCCTTTGAAACTTTCCGGCATCCCAAGCAATCCTTACCGGAGGGCATGAGAACACTCGCGTTTCTGATGGCCATGATCGGCTTCGGCACCAAAGCAGGTATTGTGCCGCTCCATGTCTGGTTGCCCTATGCTCACCCCGCTGCACCGTCGCATATCTCGGCCCTGATGTCCGGCGTCATGATCAAGACCGCGATCTATGCCTTGATCCGGGTGTACTTCGATTTCCTCGGTGGACAGTTTCCCTGGTGGTGGGGGTTCGCCGTGCTGTTCCTCGGGGCAACATCAGCATTGCTGGGCGTGATGTACGCATTGATGGAGCATGACCTCAAGAGGCTCCTCGCGTTTCACAGTGTAGAAAACATCGGGATCATCTTGTTGGGCATCGGGGCCGGCATGATCTTTCAGTCCTACGGGCTGAAGGAACTGGCCGCTCTCGGACTGCTGGCGGGGTTGTACCATACGATCAATCACGCGATGTTCAAGGCTCTGCTGTTCCTGGGTGCCGGTTCGCTGCTCTATGCGACTCATGCGCGTAACATCGAGGAATATGGTGGCTTGCTTCGACGCATGCCGTGGACGGGAGTCTTTTTCTTGATCGGAGCCGTCTCGATTTCCGCTCTCCCTCCCACGAATGGGTTTGTGAGTGAGTGGCTGGTCTTCCAAAGTCTCTTTCTCAGCTATCAGCTCCCGACGGTGTTTCTCAAACTGATGCTGCCGATCGCCGCCGCTCTCTTGGCCCTGACCGGCGTACTGGCCCTGGCTTGCTTCGCAAAGGCTTTCGGGATTTCGTTTCTCGCATTGCCGCGGAGTGCGCATGCGCGCCACGCTGAAGAAGTGCCGGCTCCAATGCGTGTCGGAATGGGTCTCTTGGCCGCTCTCTGTGTTGGACTGGGCGTTGCACCAATGGTGATGGTGCCGCTGTTGGACCGAGTCGTCGCTCCACTGGCGGGAATATCGATTGAAGGTAAGGTGTTGGCGATGGATGGATGGGCGCTTGCGCCGGTGAATGTCGAATTCTCAAGCTTGTCCACGCCGGCGCTCTCGCTGCTGCTCATGGCGCTGGCGCTGTTGGGATGGGGGCTGGCCGTCGCGCTCGGTGGCCATCCTCAAAAACGCCATTACAAGACCTGGGGTTGCGGGATCAACCTCACGCCTCGGATGGAATACACTGGAACCGGTTTCGTCCAGCCGATCAAGCGCGTCTTCAGTACTGTGTACCAGCCGACGGTCAAGATCGAGACGGAGTTTCTCGATGAGTCGCGATACTTTGCGAAACGGCGACGCTTTGAATTTCACATTGAACCGATTTTTGAGAAGTACCTCTACCATCCCCTGGTGTCTTTTTTCACGACGATGGCTGACCGGCTGAAGGTGATCCAGGCAGGAAGTCTGCACCTCTACCTGACCTATATCTTCGTCACCCTCATCCTCTTGCTGCTGCTCGCGGTGTAATTGATGCTACAAGCGGTCATTCTCGTCGTTGCTCAAGTGATGGTCTTGCTGGCCGTCTCGCCGTTTCTTGTGGGCCTGATCCGAAAGGTCAAGGCACGTCTGCAATTGCGACGCGGCGCGAGCGTCTTCCAGCCTTACGCTGACCTGGCTAAGCTCTTCCAGAAGCAGCCGGTCATTTCGACTACCGCCTCTTGGGTGTTTACAGCGACACCCTATATCGTGTTCGCCTCCACGCTTTCTGCGGGTTTATTAGTTCCTACGTTCATCTCGCAGACTCCCATGAACTTTGCGGGAAACATCATCGCGCTTGTCTATCTCCTGGCATTAGGAACGTTTTTTCTGATTCTTGCCGGCCTCGATGCCGGATCAGCGTTCGGTGGCATGGGAAGCAGCCGCGAGGCCATCGTTGCATCCTTGACCGAGCCGGCCATGATTCTCTCCATCTTCGCGATCGCCCTGACCAATGGTTCGACCAGCTTGAGCACCATCGTCCAGAAGACCGCGCTGTTAGAAGGTGCCGTAGCGGACCCATCCCCTCATCTGATGGCGTTGGCAGCCCTCTTTATCGTGGCACTCGCAGAGACCGGACGGGTGCCGGTCGATAATCCGGCGACCCATCTCGAACTCACGATGATTCATGAAGCCATGGTCCTGGAATACTCGGGGCGCTATCTCGCCTTGCTCGAATGGGCGGCTGGTCTGAAGTTGGCCGTGTTCCTCTCTTTGATTGCCAACATCTTCGCTCCTTGGGGAATTGCGACCACACCGGCGCCAGCCGCAATGATGGTCGGGTTCCTGATCTACCTGGTGAAGATTGCGGTACTCGCGGTGGTGATCGGGATTATCGAATGCATGTTCGCAAAGTTACGGTTGTTCCGGGTAACGGATCTCTTGGGCGTTGCGTTTATCCTCGGGCTGCTCGGACTGCTGTTTTTTTATATTCTTCGGAGCTAAACGGATGCAGATTCTTCCTTACAACGGAGCCCAACTCGTCGACCTATGCTCGGCCCTCCTCTTGTTGACCTGTTTCGCGATTGTGGCGCAACGGCGGCTCTCATCCTGCGTCGACCTGTTTGCCCTGCAGTCGGCCTTTCTCGTCGTGACGGCGGCGCTGGTGGCCTATTTGACCGGGAACCAGCACCTCTATATTGCGGCGGCGCTGACCGCAGTCATCAAGGTGATCATCATTCCGCTGGTCCTCAAGAAGGTCATCGATCGCCTCAACGTCAAGCGAGAACTGGTGATGTACGTCAATGTTCCGACCGGGCTGTTGATCTGCGGCGGGCTGGTCATGCTGGCCTTCTTCATCGCACAACCGATCATTCCGTTCGGCTTCCTGCTCACGAGGGATTCTCTGGCCATCGCCCTTGGGATCGTACTCATCGGATTTTTTACGATGATCGCGAGACAAAAGGCCGTGACGCAACTAGTTGGTTTTCTGGTGCTGGAAAACGGTTTGTTCCTAGCCGCTACTGCCGCCACATACGGGATGCCGTTGATCGTCGAATTGGGTGTGTTCTTCGACGTCCTCATCGCAACATTGATCGCAGGGATCTATACGAACCGTTTACAAGACGCGTTCGACAACGTGGACACGAATCGACTCACCGTGCTGAAAGAATAGGAGAAGATCCGTTGATGATCGAAGTCGCGGCGTTGGTAGCGGCACCGCTATTCGCCGGAGGATTGAGCTTGACCGTTCACCGTTCTGCACTGCTCCATGCGATCAACCTCATGAGCATGGCCATCCTCGTAACGGCAGAAATCATGATCACTCGAACTATGCTGAAAGACGGCCCGTTCACGGCTTTGGAGCAATTGGTGTACCTCGATGCCTTGTCGACCTTCATTCTATTCATCATCGGAACGGTCGGACTGGCATGTTCGTTCTATATGCGCTCCTACCTGGACGAACAAGTGGCGCGGGGCGTCATCGCGCCTACAAGGCTGAACCTGTTCTTTTTCCTTTTTCATATGTTTCTACTTGCCATGATCGTTGCAACCATCGCGAATAGTGTCGGAGTGCAGTGGGTCGCCATTGAGGCGACCACGCTCGCCACAACCTTTCTGATCGCCTTTTGGCGACGACGAGAGTCGCTGGAAGCGGGGTGGAAATATCTCATCTTATGTTCGGTCGGAATATCGCTCGCATTGTTTGGTGTCGTCCTGTTGTATTACTCGTCGCTTCATGTCCTCAGCGATGTCGGCCAGGCGTTGAATGTGACGCAGCTGCTCACCGTGGCTGATCGACTCAATCCGCATGTGTTGAAGCTGGCCTTCATTTTCATTCTGGTCGGCTACGGAACAAAAGTAGGGCTTGTCCCGATGCATAGCTGGTTGCCGGATGCCTATACGGAAGCGCCGGCTCCGGTGGTGGCCATGCTCGCAGGCGTCCTCGAAGTGGTCTCGGTCTATGCGATTTTGAGAATGAGGGTGATCGTCGACCACGCGGTGCCGTTTGCCTTCACCGGCGGGCTGTTGGCGTTGCTCGGGTTTGCCTCATTGGTGACCGCGGCATTCTTCATTCTTATCCAGCACAACTACAAACGATTGTTTGCCTATTCCAGCATCGAGCACATGGGGATCGCCATGATTGGATTCGGAGTCGGGGGAGCACTGGGAACCTTCGGCGGGCTGTTTCATCTGTTGAATCATGCGTTTGCCAAGTCGATGGCATTTTTTGCTGCGGGCAACATTCATCGTCGCTTTCACACTGTCGAAATCGGTCAGGTGCAGGGGGTGTCGACTGCGCAGCCATGGACGGCAATGGCGCTGATGATCTCGGGATTGGCGCTATCGGCGCTTCCTCCGTTTTCATCATTTGCCAGTGAAGTTCAAGTCGTCACGGCCCTCGCCTCGCAAGGAGTTCCGGGAATGTGGTTCACCAGTACCGAGGGCATGGTAACCATTGCATTGTCGGACCAATTCGAGCGACTAGCATTGACTGCCGTATTTCTAATGTCTGTGGCTCTCGCATTTGGTGGGTTGATTTATCGCATAACCGGGATGGTTTGGGGTACGCCGACGGAAGGAGTGCTTAGGCAGGAAACCTGGTCATTAGGTCATCTGCCTGTCATTCTTCTTGCCGGAGCGCTTGTGGTATTCAGTGTTTTTCTGCCGCCGCCCATACGGCAACTGTTGGAACAGGCGACGACGATTCTTGTCATCCAATAGGATGAGGCCGGTCATGACAGAGGCAAGGCCCTGTGACAACCTGCTCAAAGCCGCGTTCCCGACCATTCTGCAGGGAGACACGATCTGTGGAGAATCTTCTCATTTCCAGGTTCCTAAGGACCTTCTTCCGACAATCACTCGCTACCTGCATACTCAGCCGAACTTGCGCGGCAGGCTGACACTCATATGGGCCTGTGATCATCGTCCTGTTCGCGACACGTACGGGCTTCATTACCTGTTCACTCTAGACGCATCTCACCACTGGGTGGTGTTGTCCTGTGAGCTCGCGGGCAACGATCGGCGGTTTCCATCCATTACGCCGCACGTTCATGCCGCGAAGTGGTATGAGCGAGAAATTCGCGACATGTTCGGGCTCATTCCCGAGGGGCACCCGGACCTGCGACGTCTGGTTCGGCACGACCACTGGCCGAAGGGGACGCACCCGCTCAGGAAAGACTTCCCCTGGAACCGCGTACTGGGCCGACAGCAGGGTGCGTATCACTTCCGGCGCATCGAAGGAGAAGGGGTGTTTGAGGTGCCGGTGGGCCCGATCCACGCCGGGATCATCGAGTCCGGACATTTTCGGTTTTCCGTGGCCGGCGAACCGATCATGCAGCTCGAGCTACGTCTTTTTTGGAAACACCGCGGCGTGGAAAAGCTTTTTGAGGAGCAGACGCTGATCGGGGCAGTACCGCTGGCGGAACGCGTGTCCGGGGACACAACGGTAGGACATAGTCTCGCCTATTGCCAGGCGGTTGAAACACTTCTGGACCTTCAAGTGCCTCGGCGAGCCAAGTACCTTCGCGCCCTCTTCTTGGAGCTGGAACGACTGTACAATCATCTCGGCGACATCGGCGCCATGTGCAATGACACAGCGTATGCGCTCGCCCACGCGCATTGTGGTCGGATGAAAGAGCGGATCATGCAGCTCAATGATCGGCTCACAGGTTCACGGTTCCTTCGGGGTGTCATCCGGGTCGGGGGAGTGACTCGGGACATCGAGAACCGCCAACTCACCAACCTTGTAGATGAGCTGAACCGAATCCAGCAGGACTTCTCCGAGGTGGGGGCCATCATTTTTGCGAACGCTTCCCTTACCGATCGTCTGGAAACGACGGGAGTCCTGGATGAGCAAACGGCGTGGGATCATGCCGTGATGGGTGTCGTGGGGCGAGCCTCGGGCATGGATTGCGACCTCAGACGTGATCGCCCATTCGCTGCCTATGACGAACTACCCGTGAACGTGGCTCTCTATCGATACGGTGACGTGAGGGCCAGGTTGCGCGTTCGTGGCGATGAGATCCATGAATCCATTCGTCTCATCCGCGAAATTCGCAGCAAGATTCCGGATGGTCCGGTCGCAATTGAACCAAGTTGCTCGCCAAACCCAGGCGACTGGACCCTGTCGGCAGTTGAAGGTTGGCGAGGGGAAATCCTTTATATGGTGATGGCGGGAGAAGATGGCCGGATTCACCGTTGTAAGGTCCGTGACCCATCGTTCGTGAATTGGCCCGCGATTCAATGGACTGTGCCGGGGAATATCATCCCGGACTTTCCTCTCATCAACAAGAGCTTCAACCTCTCATACGCTGGAAACGATCTGTAGGAGGCCGAACATGTTCCGCATCATCAAGAAGAGTTTGAAGATCGGGGTTGTGACGGGTCAGTATCGAAGAGCGGAGAAGCCTGCGTTACCAATTAGCCGGAAGCTTAAGGACAACGCCAAACTCTTCAAACGATCGCTCGCGATCCGTGAAGTGGATACCGGCTCGTGCAACGCCTGTGAGATGGAGATGAACGCGCTCCTGAACCCTGTGTATGATGCCGAACGGTTCGGCATTCATATCGCAGCCTCGCCCCGCCATGCCGATGCCTTGGTTGTGACTGGGCCGGTCACCGTCAACATGGAGCGAGCGTTGAAAGATGTGCACAAGCAAACTCCTGATCCAAAAATTGTCATTGCGCTCGGCGACTGCGCGATCGACTGCGGCATGTTCAAAGGCAGCTATGCCGTGACCGGGCCTGTGGAACGACACATTCCCGTGGATATCCGTATCCCCGGCTGTCCGCCTCGTCCAGCGGAAATTCTCGAAGCCTTATCGGAGTTGCGCAAGTCACCGGTATGAAGCGTAACAACCGGAAGCGTATGAATAGCTGTGCGACCTCTGACAGGTCGAGAGGTAGCGAGTAGCAAAATGGGTTTTTCAACAGGCTGCTACGCCACCTTCTTCCCATCCAACACTTCACGAACCTTTTGGGTCAATAGATTGGGCGTGAAGGGTTTCTGAAGGAAGGCCGTGTCTCGATTGACCCCACCCTGTTCGAACACCGGATGATCGGGGTAGCCGGACATGTACAAGACCTTGATCTCGGGCCGAACAACCATCAGTTTTTCTGCCACCTCCGGTCCGCTCATCTGCGGCATCGCGACGTCTGTCAGCAACAAATGGATCGCGCCCAGGTGCCTCGCGCCGGTCAGGAGCGCTTCGATGCCGTGACGCGCCACCAACACTTCGTACCCGCTGATGCGAAGGGCTTCCTGCACGAGTCCGCGCACCGATGGGTCGTCCTCAACCACGAGTATCGTTTCTCGCCCGATCCCTCCGCCCACTGGTCCGCTGACGATTGGAGCTGCCTCTGCGGCCTGATCCACCTTCGGGAAAAAGATCTTGCAGATGGTACCCTGTCCCGGTTTGCTCTCGATCCCGATTGTCCCACCACTCTGCTTGACGATACCGTACACGGTGGACAACCCAAGTCCCGTCCCCTTCCCTTTTTCCTTCGTAGTAAAAAACGGCTCGAATAAATGCGATAGGGTTTCTTCGCTCATCCCATGGCCGGTATCCCTGATCACCAGGAGCACGTAGGTTCCCGCATCGAGCGCCGTCGTTTCACGCCGAGGGCCCTTTCCAATCGTGACGTTCCTGGTTTCGATCGTCAGCTTGCCTCCGGTCGGCATGGCGTCTCGAGCATTCACGGCCAGGTTCATGATCACTTGCTCGATCTGCCCCGGATCTGCCTTGATTGATCCCAATTGCGGCTCCAGGTCGGCACAGAGCTCGATGATGTCCTCCCCCAACAACCGCCGCAGCATCCCGTCCATGTTCATGACGATCGCGTTCAAATCCACGATCTTCGCCGCCACAAATTGCCGGCGGCTGAATGCCAGCAGTTGACTGGTCAGGCCGGCAGCACGATCGGCGGCTTTCTTGACTTCTGCCATCTCGCGTCGCGCAGGATCTGCCGACCCCAAGCGGCTCAGGACCAGCTCGCTGTATCCTCGAATCACCGTCAGCATATTGTTAAAATCATGGGCGACACCACCGGCGAGCCGCCCCACAGCCTCCATCTTCTGCGCTTGGCGCAGCTGTGCCTCCGTCAGGCGCAACGCCTCTTCGGCTCTCGTGCGTTCGCCGAATTGCCCGATCTTGAGGCCGACATCGGTGATCATACTGAGCAACTCGCCATCCGGCTCACGGACCTGATCGCTGAAGAACTCGATGACGCCCTCGACTTCACCGGCGATACGGATCGGAAAGCCGAACGCGCCATGAAGTCCGGCCTTCGCAGCCACATCCGCCAAAACAAACACAGGATCGCAGGTCACATCTCTGATCCACATCGGTCGCCCGCTCTCCCAAATTCGACCCGGCAGCCCAGCCCCTAGCTTGAAGCTCTGGAGCTGCTTCGCTGCAATGAATGCCTCGGCGCAGATGGTCTCTGCTTGCCAATGATGGAGACAACGCAATGTTCCCGATTGTTTATCCAATCGCCAAAATAACCCTACGTCCCACTCAAGACTTTCGCCGACTGCCTGGGTGATTCTTGGCACCGCTTCTTCCAGCGTCAGGGCCTCGGAGAGGACTCGTGTCACCGCATATTGGGACGCGAGCCGTCGTTCAGCCCGACGACGATCCGTAATGTCTCGCACAAACGCGCTGAAAATATAGGCTTCACCGATACGCGCCGGCGAGACAGCGAGCTCGACCGGGAACTCGTGGCCTTCCTTATGGCGCGCAGCAATCTCGATCCGACGATTCAGCACAGGGCCGACTCCGGTCTTGAGATACTCCCTGATCCCTTGAGCATGCGCCTCTCGATCCCGCTCAGGGATGATGGTGTCCGAGAGCAATTTTCCCATTGCCTCTTCCCGAGTCCATCCGAAGATGACTGTCGCTTGAGCATTCCATTCCGTCACGATTCCGGCTGCGTCGATGGTGATGACTCCATCCAGCGCCGTATCGACGATCGCTCGATTGCGTTCCTGACTTTGCAGTAAGGCCGCCTCAGCAGCGCGAGCCCAAGCACTTTCCTGTTGAGCCTGCCGGTATTCGGCACGCAATCGAATCGTCGACCATAGTAAAAGCACCAACAGTGGGAGCCAGACAGCCGCCACAATGCTCCGCTCAACATGGCCGAGCAGGAAGGTTCCCACACCCAGGGTGAACAGCGTGAGTAAGACCATCACGAACATCAACCACTCATACCGTCGAGCTGTTGCTACGTTTCGCTCATCCGGTTGGGTCATGTGGTCGTCCTTGTGATTGTCCAGGTATCGAGGACTGCGGTCGGATGGTAAGCCGATTTGGCAGCACGGAGTCCGGGAAGACCTGCATCATCCATGGCATTGATAGAGGCCGCCCCTTGAGCCATGGCAGTTCGACAGGTGTCACGGAAGACCCACTGCGCCAGGCCGGGGATGGAACGGTCCGCGACCTCCAACAGGATGCACCAGGTTAGAGGAGTCAGCCAGTAGCCGAAGGTATAGGCGACGATGTCACCGTTGACCCTCACGATCGTACCGGACAAGCCGATCCGTTCGTGCTTCTCAAAGACGAGCGCATGGGCCATTTCCGCATCCTCCAGAAGCAGCGCCCCCATCTGATCGAGAGTTCTCCGGCGTTTCTGCTCGGCCCATCGTCGATACAGAAGCGTGCAGCCGGCTTGATGGCCGGCACGATACGGTTCGCTCGTGATCACCCGTTCTCTGGCCACACGATTGCAGAGCGCCCGTTGGGATTTGTAGCGGTCTCCTGCCAAGGCAACCAGAGCCTCGGCCGGATAGAGATAGTCTCCTTCTTTCCGACGGAATTGGATCCTGTCGCGCTCCAGCAGTCGTCTTTGGGACTCCATCACGTTTTCGATGCGACTCACGGACGACGTCCCGTTCCACGACCGCATCAGCACGAATGCTTCTTCCACCGCCTGATCCAGTGGTCCGGCTCCGAGGGGTGGAAGCGGCATGAACCATCCGTCCGGAGACTCGGCAAAAAGAAACAACGTGTGATCAGACTCCATCCACCAGTAGGGAAGCAGTGATGTCCATATATAGTGGTAGGAAAACGCAAATGCGGCCGGCCTGTCATGACCGATCACCTGAGCACGCTCGAGCGCCTTTGCGAAGCCGACTGCGTCCTGCAACCTCAACGGACGGAGCCGAGGATCCACCGGCTTAGGACCAAGGCGAACAGTCAGGTGCGGGATCGTCTTGAGAACGACCACATCCTCCTGAAAACGACCAATAAGGCGAGGATGAGCCGCAATCGCCTCCACGATCGCCTCATCCGCAAGGAAAGCCGCGACACGGTCCCCATACTCGCGAATTGCACTTGAGGGCGAGTCGCGGACGAATGGACACTTGGAATCCCAACCAAGCTGGACTTCTCGACCCGACTCATCCCACATCAGCGCCAACGGGTACAGCCGACAATCCAATGGGCGAACGTCGTAAATTCCACAAAGGCCTGACTTCGAATCAAAGGCAGGACAGAGATAGCCTTCGCCGATTGAATTCTTGACAAGATCGACCTGCGCACCAGCCTTATTGGGAAAAAACGACTCGGGAACTCCATGTGCCACGGCATCGCTGATTTCTTGACTCGTAAAGTACGGGCGAAGAAAGCTGTCGGCTTCCGGAAAACGACAACAGACATCACAACGAAAGCAGGCTGCATCGGGAACCAGCTGAGGCAGAACCTTTATTGCTTGTTTGGAATCCACTGTAATGAGATCCATCGAGAGCCAATCATACGATGCATGGCTGACGGTAGCAAGGAAGGTTCGCTTCTAACCATCTCGCGACCTGTCACATTGCTCCGTATACCATATCCTCCTCGGGTAGTCCGTCGGCCTCTTGTCGGTCGCTGATGTGCGTGTTAGCATAAAGTCCCTTTGTACCATTTTGATGCCGCATGTCCCTCAGGCCGAAACGTTACTAAATGGTTCCTCCGTTGTCCCAGAGCGAACCCCCCTGCCCGACGTTTTCTCCAGAGGCTGCACGCGATCGCTGCGCGGCCATCCGCACGCGATTGCGCCACGCCAATCTATTTAGAGTTCCAGCCGCCCTATCAGTTCAGCCGCCGTCTCCAGGCTTGGAGACGGCGACTTCGTGGCGAGTCAGCCCCTGCCCGTTTTACCTGTCATCTGATCAACTGCAGTTCTTCACCGCTTTGGGGCCGCAATTGCTCTCGTTCTATCGAGCGCTGAACCGGCTCTACAACGAGAGCGTCAAAGGAATTCAACCACCCTGGGTTGCACGATACCTTGATCAAGGCAAGCCGGAAGTCCTGGTGCAGTACAGCCGAATGAAACGGTTCCGCGATGCCCTGCCCGCCGTCATCAGGCCTGATGTGATTCCCACAGAGAATGGCATGGTCATCACCGAGCTGGATTCGGTTCCAGGCGGCATCGGGCTCACCGCTTGCCTCTCGTACATCTATCACGACCTTGATGGCAGTGATTCCCAGCTCATCGGGGGACGAGACGGGATGGTACGAGGATTTGCCCGCATGCTGCAATCGTTGCGAGGTCGGCGCGAAGGATGTATTGCGATCCTGGTCTCAGATGAATCCAAGGACTATCGGCCGGAAATGTCCTGGTTGGCCGCTGAACTCCGCGAAGAGAAGCTGCCCGTCTGGTGTGTCGAGCCGCATGAGGTTCGATTTACAGAGGAAGGGCTTCGGCTGCATGTGGACGGCAGCGAACAAGCCGTCAGCATGGTCTATCGCTTTTATGAACTGTTCGACCTGTTGAACATTCCCAAAGCCGAACTCGTTCAGTATGCCGCGAAGAAAGGCCGAGTTTCCGTGACGCCGCCTTACAAGCCGACATTGGAAGAAAAATCTGCGTTCGCGCTGCTCCACCATCCAATGCTTCATCCATTCTGGGAAAAGGAACTGGGAACCGACTGGCTGCTTCATTTAAGCACCATCATGCCCAAGACCTGGCTGCTCGACCCAGCACCGCTTCCTGCAATCGCGACGATCCCCGGCCTACGGATCGGTGGACGTGCGGTTTCAAATTGGACCGATCTCGAGACAGCCACGCAAAAGGAGCGCCATTTCGTCGTCAAGCCTTCCGGATTTTCCACACTCGCTTGGGGAAGTCGGGGCGTGTCGATCGGACATGACATGCCTCAAGCCGAATGGGTCCAGGCGCTCCGGAACGCGCTCGCATCTTTCCCGACGACACCCTATATCTTGCAAGAGTTCCATAAGGGGCGGTTATTTGAAATGGACTTTGTCGAGAACGACCAACAGACCATGGCACGCATGTCGGGCCGCGTACGCCTCTCTCCCTACTATTTTGTTTCCGAGGGTCAGGTAGAGCTTGCCGGCATTCTGGCGACCGTCTGCCCGGCTGATAAGAAGATTCTTCACGGGATGATGGACGCCATTATGGTTCCTTGTGCCCTCCGTCAGCCTGATGCGCGCCCTCATGATCAACCATAAATTGGCCGTTCCACTTTCTGCCTTTTCCTGGTAGCCTAATACGATTGTGGCTGTGACTCTTTTCCATGTCGACTGGTGCCCTGACTGTCATGAGGTCCGTCAAAAACTGGCTGATTTGCGACTGGCGTATGAAGCGGTCGTCGTGCCCGACAGCAGGCGGCAGCGCACGCAGGTGTACGAGGTATCCGGCCAATACTATGTGCCGGTCCTCAAGGACGGCGATCTCGTTCTGACGGAAACCGATGACATCCTAGCCTATCTGAACAAGCGATATGGCGCCGACCGCGCGGGAGCCGAGGCGGCAACCGAGTTCCAGTCGCAAGCCCGCACCACGCCCGATGTGTTAGACAAAGACGACGAACACCCATCTTGCCGAATTAACTGACCAACCGAAGGACGATTCATGGAAGACTGGAGACAAGTCTTGGCTCAGAGCATCGTGAAGCCCAAGGACTTGGCCGAACGGTTCGGCATCGATGAAAAAGAGATCGAAGCGATCGTCGGCCCTTATCCCATGCGGATTACCCCGACCGTGCTCGAGACGATCAAATCGAAGGATGACCCGATCTGGAAGCAGGTGGTGCCCGACGCGGCGGAGTTGGACGATATCGCGGCCGACGACGATCCCTTAGAAGAAGACCTCATGAGCCCGGTGCCGCACCTTGTGCACCGCTACCCCGATCGGGTGCTGCTGATGGTCACGAACCAATGCCCGATCTATTGCCGGTTTTGTACCAGAAAGCGTCTGGTCGGCAAACCTGGATTTCTCAAGAAGGGCGAGCTGGACCGCGCCATCGACTATCTCCGCGAACACAAAGAGGTGCGCGATGTGATCCTCTCTGGAGGCGACCCGTTGCTGCTTCCTGACCATCTCCTCGAACGGATCCTGAAGGCGCTTCGAACGATTCCTCATTTGGAAATCATCCGCATCGGATCGAGGGTTCCGGGAACGTTGCCGCAACGCATCACATCCCAGCTCTGTGACATGGTGAAAAAGTACCATCCCATTTACATGAACCTGCATTTCAATCACCCGGACGAGCTGACGCCTGAAGTGAAAGCCGCTTGCGGCCGACTCGCGGATGCCGGCATTCCACTCGGAGCCCAAACGGTTCTCCTCAAGGGCGTGAATGATGATCCGGAAATCATGAAACGCCTCGTCCATCAACTGCTCCTTGCACGGGTGAAGCCCTATTACCTCTATCAGGCTGATCTGACCAAGGGAACGAATCATTTCCGGACGACCGTTGAAACGGGCCTGCGTATCATCCAGGCACTCCAAGGCCACACGAGCGGAATGGCCGTGCCCCACTTCGTGATCGATGCGCCGGGCGGCGGCGGCAAGATCCCGTTGCTGCCCGACAACTACGTAGTCCATCTGGATGAGGATGGGGCGATTCTCCGGAATTATGAGGATAAGACCTTCCACTATCCCCAGCCAAAGTCCGATCACCGGCGGGAGCTTCAGCTGATCGACGTGCGCTCCTCGCTCGATGGTTCAGAAGAAGCCTATGCGACTTGCAGCGACAGCTACCCCGATCGCGACGGCTACGCCGCCTGGGGTAACAGTTGCGGCGGAGATGCGGACGACTTGTGACTACCCATTCGCCCCGAGCCGGTATTCTCCCCTATCAGGACATCAAGCGCTTGATCGCAAGCCGAGCCATCAGCGCCTCTCCGGCAATCGAAGGCAGGCAGGTCCAGCCGGCCAGTCTCGATCTCCGTCTCGGTCGCAAGGCTTATCGACTGATCAGCAGCTTCTTGCCGGAACTGTCGGCCATCTCCTCTAGACTGGACGTGCTGGATTTCTATCAATCGGACCTCGTGATGTACGAGATGGATCTGACCGATGGGGCGATTCTGGAGAAGGGCCATGTGTATCTCGTTCCGCTGCTGGAGCAACTCGCCCTCCCGAAGAATATCCGCGCACGGGCGAATCCAAAGAGCACGACGGGCCGACTGGACGTCTTCACCCGCGTGGTGACGGATCTCACCTCCGGATTCGATGAAATCCGTGCCGGCTATCGAGGCCGGCTCTTCCTGGAGGTCGTCCCACGCTCGTTCGCCATTAAAGTCCGCACTGGGCAGTCGCTGAACCAAGTCCGGTTTGTGTGCGGTGAGGCCACGGTGCCGGACCGGGCGATTCAGGCTCTTCATCGACACAGGCCGTTGCTGTATCACAATATGGCATCCCATAAGGCAGTAAGCAGCCGAGACTTTCGCGTTGAGCGCGGCCTATTCCTCCGCATTGATCTCGCCGGCACGGATCAAGGAGACACTCGTGTCATCGGTTACCGGGCAAAGAAAAATAGCCATGTCATTGATCTTGAGAAAGTCGGCCATTATGCTGCGACTGATTTTTGGGAACCGCTCCATCGCCATCGCCACGATAGCTTGTTATTGGAGCCGGAAGAGTTTTATATCCTTGCCTCGAAGGAGCGCATCCGTGTGCCGGCCGGCTACGCTGCCGAGATGGTGGCTTACGAAGCAGCCTGCGGAGAGCTACGGACTCACTATGCCGGCTTCTTCGACCCGGGGTTCGGTTATGGATCGAAGGGAGAGATCAAAGGCACACAGGTTGTGCTGGAAGTTCGTCCACATGACGTGCCATTCTTGATCCATGATGGACAGACCTTTTTTAAGGTCGTCTATGACAAGATGATGGAGATGCCGACACAGCTCTATGGGTCCCTGTTGGGATCATCCTATCAACAGCAATCCTTGACACTCAGTAAGCATTTTAAAGTCTAGCCATGACTCCGTCCGATCTTCCACCTCCTCAAGACGAACCTCAGCACCAAGCACGTCCGACCAAAGCGGGTGAGCAGGAAGGTGGGAACGAGCATCACATACACGTCATTGGCTTGATGGTCGGATCCGCGCTGATGTTTATCGGTTTTCTCAATGTGTTTCTGTCCATTAGCGGCGGCTTCGAAATCAATGTCATGCCGTTTCTCGTCTATTTCGGTGGCCTTGCGATCTGGGCCAATGCCGCCATTGAAACTCCGATCCTCCGCTATGGAACCATGGCCATTGCGATCGCCCTGGCCTTAGGCCTTGTTCAATACGGAGAAGTGCTCTTTTGGCACAAGCAGGTCCTCTTCTGGGTCACCATCGTCATCGTCATGTATTTCATGTTCGTCGAGCCCAAGAAGCCCACCACGTGACCTCCAGGGTGACGATCTCCGTCATCATTCCGACTCTGAATGAAGAGAGGACCATTGGACAAACATTGTCATCCCTGCCCGTGGCTGAAATCCTCGAAGCCATCATTGTTGATGGAGGGAGCACCGATCAGACGATCTCGATTGCCGGAGTCTTTTGCGCGGAAGCATCAAACGTTCGCATCGTAACCGCTCCCGCAGGGCGGGCGCGCCAAATGAACGAGGGGGCGAAGGCCGGCCGGGGTGACATTCTGCTCTTCTTGCATGCCGACACGCTATTGCCGACCGGAGCAACCCTGATGATCGAGGCGGCGCTCATCGACCCGGCGGTGGTGGGAGGACGCTTCGATGTCACCTTCGACTCTCGTTCAGCCTTGGGAACCATGATCAGCACATTCATGAACTGGCGTTCTCGATTGAGCGGCATTGCCACGGGCGATCAGGCTCTGTTCGTACGCCGCCGGATTTTTGAACAGCTCGGAGGCTTCGCCGACATTCCGTTGATGGAAGACATTGAATTCAGTCGGAGACTGAAACGTACTGGACCGACGGCGGCACTTCATCACAAGGTCACCACATCGTTCCGCCGCTGGGAACAGCAGGGCCCCTTGAGGACGATCCTCTTGATGTGGACTCTTCGATTTTTGTATTGGATCGGGGTGAGTCCCCATCGGCTCAACGATCTTTACACGACAGTACGATAGGATATGGGCGACCCAGCACACAGCACTCAACCCGCTTCGCCCGCTCAGCCCGCGTCGACGAGTCCGCGAGGCCCTCGGCTCCGCCGGGAGGCGAGCGTGCGAGGCGAGCCGTCAGCCCGCGTCGACGAGTCCGCGAGGCGTGCCCTCAGCACTGCCTTAGTGGTCTTCGCCAAAGCACCGATCCCGGGTCAGGTGAAGACGCGTCTCTGTCCGCCGCTGACTCCCGACGAAGCGGCCACACTCCACGGCAGTTTCGTGATCGATACTTTGGAGAGGACAAAGGCAGCGGCCGCGAAAGTGAAACTGCAGCTCGATCGCCATCTCGCCTGTGCTCCGTCAGCAACACATGTCTTCTTCAAGATCATGGAAGAGCGGCATGGTGTGAAGTTGCTCGACCAAGTCGGCGACGGCCTCGGCTCGCGTATGGACCAGGTATTTAAAACACTGTTCGCACAAGGATACCGACAGGTCATACTCCTGGGGACGGACGTGCCGACCCTTCCGCTCGATCATTTTAAACAGGCCCTCACCTCGCTGGAGAACCACGATCTTGTGCTCGGTCCGGCTTTGGATGGAGGCTATTATCTGATCGGCCTCAAGCGGATGGCGCCGGAGCTCTTCGCCGATCTTCCTTGGTCAACTGATCAGGTGCTCAGACTCACACAGGAGAAAGCAACAGGAATCGGACTCAAGGCTTCCTTGATTCAACCTTGGCGAGACGTCGATACCCTGGCCGATCTTGAAGCCCTCATTGACGCCTGTACCGTCGAGAGCAAGAAACCAAAAAACGAACGGTCTTTTTCAGCCCGTACAACGGGTGTGCTTGAATTACTCGCTAAACGATTGCGAACGAGAGCATAATGACCCATTCATCGATCAACTGGGGAGCCGCATGAGTCAGCGCGTCGCACTGATCACCGGAGGAGCGAAAGGCATAGGACGAGGGATTGCGCTCGACCTGGCGTCGCGGCAGTGGAACATCGCCTTCTGCTACAGAACCAGCGAAGCCGAGGCCAAGACCACGGCGCAGGATATCATCCGGCAAGGAGGACAAGCGCTGGCACTTCGATGCGATGTTTCTGACCCAGTGGCAGCCACGCACATGGTCACGCAGGTTGAAAAAGAATGGGGCCGAATCGATGTCTTGATCAACGGCGCCGGCCCTTATCATCGAAGGAACCTGTTCGACGAAACCATCGAGGGATGGAACGAGATGTTCAACAGCAACTTGCATCCCATTTTCTATCTTGCTCAAGCTGTCGCTCCGGCCATGAAGGCCCGCAAGGCCGGCCGTATCATCAGTTTTAGTATGGCCAATGCGGATCAGATGGTAGCGCAGCCCGAGGTGACCGCCCACTACATCGCCAAAGCCGGAGTGCTCATCCTGACACGCACGTTGGCCAAGCTCTTGGCTCCATACGGCATCACCGTGAATGCTATTTCGCCCGGTTTCATCGATTCAGGGAGCACGGCACCGCAAGAACTCGCCGCCATGACCAAGCGCATTCCCGCCGGCTACATTGGAGCGGTCGACGATACTGTCGCAGCCGTTCGTTACCTGTTGAGCGACGGCGCCCGGTACGTGAACGGAGCGAATATTCAAATCAGCGGCGGGTGGGGAATATGAAGAGATGGAACGGCACTCAGGTTATTTCCTTGCTCACTGAGCGCGCACCCGGAATGATCGTAGTTGCAAATCAAGGGCTGTGCTCGCTCAACGTGCGCAGTGGAAACAACCTGAATGCCGTTCCTGAGGCGGAACGGGAGAGTACCGGCGATCGGGCAATGTGGGCCGTGCGAGTCGACGCAAACTATTATGGAGGGGCGTCTATGAAAAATGAACAAGAACGCGAGATGCATCGCCGGTTTGTTCAGGCTCTTCAGCATGAACATCTCACTTGTACGAAACCTGGCTGCGGCGGACCGATGGACGTGACCGATCATACTCCCCATAGCGCCCGGATCAAGTCTTACGAAGCTGCATGCGAACGTTGTCACGCCGTCGAGAAGATCACCGGCAAGGAGGAACACCAGCCCTCATGGGATGTGGCCTCCATCACCCTGATGGCGGAATCACATCTCCTCCACGAGCAGCCCACGTGTCCTTACGACGATACTCCCATTACCTTCATCTCCTTGCCCAATCCCCGCCGCAAAGCCCGATACCGCCTGCTGTGCTACTACTGCGGCCGGCATACGGAAATGAACTGGCCGCCGCCGGAAGCGAAACGATAACTGAACCGGCTATCCGGCAATGGATCGTAGATCTCAGTATCCAGCGGCCGCTTTTCGAATAAACTCTCCGATCCGGCGAAAGTACGCCCCGGCGCCAACTACGTAGGTGTCATTATGGCTGGCTCCTGGAATCTCATACCATTCTTTGGGCGATTTGGCCGCGTCGAAGACTTGGCGACCCAGTTCGACAGGGATGATGTCGTCCTTGCCTCCGTGAATAATCAGTTTCGGCAGCGAGAGATTCGGCAGACGATCGATCAACCGAAACTCAGCTCCGAGGAACCAATGGGCTGGAAAGCCACCGTAATGGAATTTGGCGACTGCCTCGATGGAAGGAAACGACGATTCAAGTACGAGCCCTGAGGCTGGTCTTTGTACCGCGAGTTCGCCCGCCACGGACGCTCCGAGTGATCGCCCGAACAGGATGATTCGTTCGGAGCGGATTCTTCTCACCCTGGTGAGGTAATCATACGCTCCATAGGCGTCCTCGTAGAGCCCTTTCTCACTGGGGCGAACATTCTCACTTCTGCCATACCCTCGATAGTCGAACAAGAAAACGGAGAGCCCGATTTGGTATAAGAACTTCAGATTTTCGAGACGATTGATGATGTTGCCGGCATTGCCATGGCACCACAGAATGATCGGGCGATCAGACGCCGCTTCCGCGTACCAGCCGAACAAACGGACGCCATCGGAAGCCTGAAACCACACATCTTCGAGCGGCACAGCGCTCAGGCTTGCCCAATCTCGATCTTGCCAGGGTTCCGGATGATAGACGAAAAATTGATCGAGGAAACTCACCAAGGGAGAATAGCGTAAACCGGTTGACAGAAGGAAGATGGTCAGAAAAACGCCTGGACACTGAACAGAACATCGTTGTCGTAGTCACGATGGTTGTACTCCA
The DNA here is from genome assembly GCA_011090425.1 of Nitrospira sp. LK70. Lineage (GTDB taxonomy): Bacteria > Nitrospirota > Nitrospiria > Nitrospirales > Nitrospiraceae > Nitrospira_D. The sequence continues at coordinate 65,758 of PHGD01000008.1, forward strand.
GCCTCACCGTCCAATTCCGGGCCAACGTAAAACGCGACCCGATAAACCACCGGAAGTCGTCGGATTTGTCGCCCAACGGAAATTTTAGATACGTTCCCGTCGCCATCACTTTCCACCGCTCGGTGAGATCGGCCAACATCCCGACCGTTCCACCGCCGCCTACTCGATACATCTCATCATAGGCCTTACTGACGTCCGCCTCGGCTTCCGCGAAGGCAAACAGGATCTCCCGCTTCAGCAACCGAAATTCCTTCGCGCCTCCGATACCGGCGTTGAACAGACCATTGCTGCAGAGTTGACAGTCATTATAGCGAATCGTGTTCATGCCGATGTTGACCTTCCATGACGGGGCATGAAAGACGGAGTCGATCGGCGACAGCGAGAGGAGATTCAGCAGCGTGGCCCGTTCTACGCGGGTCTGTGCGGCGCGATTGTAATGGCGGATCGTAATGGATGCCATTTCGATCTGGGCGCCGGGTGTATAGCCGATTTCCGGGTCGAGCAAATCGTGGTAGCCGGCCCGCACCGACGCTTCCTCAAATGTATCGTTGTTCCGCCAACCGCCTCCTACGCTAACCCGTGATGTCTTATGTCCCAGCTCCGGTCGCTGGGCAAAGGGTCGCACGGTGAATTCTTCGGATGGAATGCGAAGCTGACTGCGAGCGGCCAGAATGGCCTTGTTGCGCTCTTTCCATTCAGGTTTGGGAGAATCAGTCGTCTCAATCCGATACCGCATGTAGTCCGAAGCGAGGTCGAGCAGAAAGGCTTGCCTGGGGAGTTCCAACTCGGTGAATGGCCGTGAGCTCACCGCGCTTGGATCTTGTGTGATCCGATGAGCCAGATCCCGTTCCCCTGCGGGCAACGATTCTCGCTTTCTTTTGATGACCGTACTGCGGGAGGGTCGATACGCGATATCGGATACCAGACCAGGTTTTGACGTGATGAGTCGGATGGTGTCGGCCGGGACTGTCCAAAGAACGAATTCATCGGTGAGATGTAAATCCGGGTCGGCATAATCCAAGAGGGCCATAAGATGGTAGGAGCAGTTCTCCTTGAAGAAAAAATAATTAAAGTACGCATTCCCGAGTTCCCATGCATGCATCAAGAATCGTCGTAACTGATTTTCAGTGAGATTCAGACGATACTCCCAAATATCCCGATTCTCGATGTCCCGATATTCCATCACTTTCAGATAATAGGGAATCGTCGAAAAGTATCCCTTGTAGACTCCGAAGATGCCCTTCACAGGAAATGCGAGTCCAGCATCGGGAGGCACCTGTGCGGCATAGTTGATGGTATAGGCAAGGATGCGGGTCTGTTCGGTCTGCCCCTTTTGATCGACACGAAACAGGGTATGGCCGAACATGGAGGCCGGGTTATTCAGGAAGGCTGATGGGAAGATCAGCGAGATAGATTGGGCCTCGAAATCCTCATACCACCGCTGAAACCGTTCGCAGGCGAGAGGCGGCAGGCGGGTAGCATCAAAGTTTAGCCGTTCCTTGAGCCAGTGGTACCGTGCGATGAAGGCGCATTGAGCCGGCCGCCGAGTCGAACCGACAAGTTCGTCGGAAAACAATTTTGCCAGGGTTGCATTGAGCTCGGCAGCCGGATCTGTCTTTCCATTGGGAGACAAGAAAAAACCGAGATCGTCCTGCTCGCTCTCATAGCCGCCGAAAAGACCCTTTCTATAGTGCAACAACAGATGCCATTCGCGCTGGTCAGCAAGCTTGGCCTCCTCGGCATGATCGATGAGTTGTTGGAGATATGCCTCGCGATCGGATTGCTGCGCATCAGAAGAAAGGGGATCAACTAAACAGCTTAGAAATGCAAGAAGGAAAACCAGCACGGTGTAAACAAGAAACAGCAAGGGCCCTGACATCTCGGCCAGGGCCCCTATAATACCTCAGCGTGCCGATGCTTGCGCGAGGAGAGGATGACCGGCGATCGCTTCGTTGAGAGACTTCACCAATGCCACCGGAGAAGCTTCCCCAGCTTGAACGAGGGACGTATACCGCTCCTGGGTCATGGCAAAAAACGCGGCGTGGCGATCCTCAGGAACGCCCATCAAAGTAGCCAGCGACGCAAGATGTTCGCCTTGTCCCTGAGCCATCTCAGCAGTCAGTGCATCGAAGTTCAACGATGCAAACACAGTCGTCCTATGCTCACCCAAGATTTTGCCGTCATTGGTACAGCCAGAGGTTCCGCTGCTGATGGCAAACGTGTTCATCCCGGTCCCGTTGGTAGTGACCATCAAGACTTGAGGGAGAATCTCCTTCTGGCCCTTGTAATCCTCCCAAGCCAGCTTTCCCAGACCACAGCCAGGACCGGTGTCCGGATTTGCCGCCATGACCAGACCCGCCTGGGCGCCGAACAGTACGGCGACAGACAAAATGAGCGCTTTCTTCGACATAAGTCCTCCTCCGTTAGATTGATTAGGCGCCATGCTACCGTATAAACACCGACAGATACTATAACTCCACTCACCATCGATGGGCTTAAAAGAGTTTGCCACTAGAGAAGTGCCTAGGTCTCCTGCTGTCGGCGAGGAATTTTCGTAATTATAAACGAATCGGAACGAATCGCAACCACTTTTCTCAGCCCAAGGATTCTTACCTACTCGCTGCCTCACGAGCGATTCCAAATGCCATCATTCACTTAGCCCGTCTCGGCTCAATTTAAATTGACGAACGCGATGAGTCCGACTATACTCCGCTTCGGCGATTGCCTCCATTAGCTAGGCAGTCAAACTATTTCATTCTATTCAAGGAGGACCTATGAAGCAGGTATCCAGACTTTCCCTAGCGGTTATTGCCCTAGCGGGCCTCGGTTTGAGCGGCTGTCAGATCGTCGCCTCTCCGATGGCAGGCGCCATCTTTGGAGAGACGAAGTACGGCTTTGTCGCGACCGACGCGTCTGCTGCCTCCAAAGAGGGCAAGGCCTGCGGCACCTCGATCCTGGGCTTGGTCGCACAAGGTGATGCAAGCATCCAGGCTGCAAAGGCAGCCGGCGGAGTCAGCACCGTCGCATCAGTTGACCACTATGCCAAGAACATTCTGGGCGTCTACGGCGAATGGTGCACGATCGTGCGTGGTAACTAATCAGCTGTAGCAAGCTGCAGAAAGGGCCTTCGGGACGACTTCCGATAGGCCCTTTCATTTTTCTCCTTCATTCCCTCATGGAACCGTGGGACTCGCTCACCTCCCGCGATTTGTCATCCTGCCAACTGTGCTGCTCTGCTACCTGTGCATGACGGACGTAGCCGTACCAGCCGAATTCGGAGACGTCGAAGTGAGCGCGTATGCGCTGGGCGCCTGGCCTCGCGATGTGGATATTTTCAACCAAGAAACAACCGTTCCCGCCTCGATTCAGGACGGTTTCGGTGCTGGGCTGAAAGTGGGACTCTTTCCAGCCGCTCTCAAACGCATGGTGGGGCTTGAGATTGATTCCAACATGCACGGCACCGCCGTCTCCTTTCCCAACATCACGGATGGACGGAATAATGAGACCGGCCATTCCGACTTGCTCATCATCAATTCGACATTCAACCTCATTCTGCGTTATCCGGGAGAAAGGATCCGCCCATATATCGGAGCCGGCATCGGCTGGTCACACGGAACACTCCTCAACCCCAACATTGCGGGCCGGGATGATCAGGATTTTGACGCAGCCCGCGCCTTTACCCATCAATTTCTGGGTGGAATACAACTCCTTCTCAGTCCCAATGTCCATCTATTCGGTAGCAACCGGTCCTATCCCCTCTTTCTGTTCGGTGAGTACCGGTATCTTTCATCCGATTTTCATTGGGACGCGTTGGCCATCGATTTTCGTACTCACTATGGATTGATGGGTGTAGGACTGCGCTTTTAAGATCTCACCTGTGCTTGATCGCGCTGACGGATGGCCCGCTATCTCACACGATCGTTGAGGGCGATCAGTGCAGGTTCAATGGAGCCATGAAGCCATTGTTAACCAGCTTTTCTCTTGCCCTATTGGCAAATGAGATCATAATAACCTTCAACGAAGTACGATCGCTGATTACTTAGTAGATTTGCGATGACGTTGAAGGTGGGCACTCCGTCAATCCCGCAGTCCAGGCTGCTCTTGGAATGATGTATTTCCCAAGATATTGAATCTATCGGAGCAATCTTTGTTAAGGCTTCATAAATCCCTCATTCCTCTTCTGCTGGCCTGCCTTCTGTCATCAAGCTGCTCCGTTCTCATGGTCGCAAGCCGCGCTAGCTACCGAGGTGATCTCAACGTCATCCAACCAGGTGTTCAACGATCCGTGGTAATAGCCGAGCTTGGCCAACCTGACAATATGACCGTGATCGAGAACGGCGGGTACGATGATCGGTATGTGTTGGATCCTGACGCTCACAGAAGCGTGACAAAATTTTTCACCCCGCTCTTTTATGGGCGCTTCTGGGTTTAGCATGGGTACAGGTCGAGCCCTCCGCAGTGGAAGTAAATCGCCGTCTTGAAGTGCTCGATGTTTCGGAAACCGCAGGCCATGCTCTTGATCTTCTGAATCTGGCTATTGAGTCCCTCACTCATCGCG
>PHGD01000080.1 GCA_011090425.1 Nitrospira sp. LK70
CCTTCATCGGCACGTCTAACGCTTGATAGATCATTCGATGCCGGTCCAAGAGATTTTTCCCCTGAAACCCGTTTGAGACGATCTCAACCTTCAGATGATTCATCGTTCCCGTACGATCGGTTACCGTCACCTCGGCATCCGGGAGGCTCTTACGAATATAGTCGGTCAGAACATCGGGTGTGATCACCGGCCTCTTCTCTCCTCGCTTTTTCAATACCCTAGCCGAAATTGGTTCTGAAACGCAATGAGCTTCCCAGTTGGTGGATTTCAGCAACGTGGTGGTGCAATTGAGCCACCCAATGAAAGGATAGATGTATTCTTAGCACGCAAGCAGTTGAAAGCTTTCAATGTCGCCTCGATCACAAGACGGCATCGACCTTGCTCCCATCGTTCTCCAACGCAAATATTTCCCCCATCACCAAGGAGGTCGTTATGAGTGAATTCAAATCTGGGTTTTTTGTGGGAGGTGAAAGCTGCAACGGTCGCGTCCTTGTTGTGGATGATGAGCCCGATATCCGCAAGGTCGTCCGAATGGCTTTGCAAAAGGCCGGCTATGACGTCCTTGAAGCAGAGAACGGCGAGAAGGCCATCGAAACCATCAATACGGGCGAAAATCGTCTGCTCCTTGACGTCATGATCTGTGACATCCGGATGCCGAAAGTGAATGGCATCGAGGCGATTGCCTATTTCCGCCAGAACTATCCGCGCGTGCCGCTGATCGTCCTGACCGGATTCCCGGACACGGAGATGGCCACCTCGTTGCTGAGGCAGGGAGTGGTAGATTATCTCGTGAAGCCGGTGGAACGTGAGAAACTGGAAGCCTCTGTCGCTCGCGCCATGGAACAACGTGAATTGGCCCATCTCTGACGGATCGAGCCCAGCATGGGGATTCAGCATGACAAACATCTCACCGACCATATCCCATTCGCAAGCCGAGGGTCAGGGAATCGAACATGCTCCCGCTCCGCCTCCGATGAGAGTAGCGATCATCGGGGCGGGCCGTGGAGGAACCGCGCTCCTCGATGTGCTCCACCAAATCGGCACGATTGAGATCCTCGGCATTACCGATAAGGATCCTTCGGCACCAGGATTCCAACGGGCCAGGGAAATCAACGTGACGGTCTATGACCGAGTCGACGATCTGATCAAGAGACCCGGCCTCAATCTTGTGATGGACGTCACCGGTGATCCAGCAATGGGGCCGGCACTCAAGGAACAGCTGCCGGGGGACGCTGACCTCGTCAGTGGACAGGCAGCTCGACTTCTCTGGACACTCGTGCAACACGAATCGACATTGCAAACCGGGTTGCTCCATGCGGAGAAACTCGCTGGAATCGGGTCGTTCGCGGCCGGCATCGCTCATGACATGAATAATCCGCTCCAGTTGATTCTCGGTTTGGCGGAAAATCTCACGGACGAAGTAGACCTCGATGTCGTGCATGCCCAGGCACGAGACATCATCGATGCCGTCAAGCGCACGACGGCTATTTGTCGAGACCTCACCTCTTACTCGCGCCGCACATCTTTTCGGCAAGACTGCCTGGTCAACGTCAACGGCAAGCTGGACGAAGCCTTGAAGATCGCCCGCTATGCCGTGGCTCTTCAATACATTGACGTCCGCAAACTCTATCAGCCTGACGTCGTCGTGCAGGGAAACCCCGATGAATTGCTCCATGTGTTCGTCAATCTCATTACGAATGCTGTGCAAGCTATGGAGCACCACGACACCCTGACGCTGGAAACCTCAGCTGTGGCCGGCACCACACAGGTTCGCGTTTCCGACACCGGCTGCGGGATGACCCCGGAGGTGCAAAGCCGGATTTTCGAGGTCTTTTTCACGACGAAGCCTCCGGGGAAAGGGACGGGATTGGGCCTCTACAACATCAAGAATGTCATCACTCGCATGAATGGTTCTATCGGGGTCGAGAGCCATGTCGGCCGTGGCTCGACCTTCACCCTCACCTTTCACGAAGGGTCCGGCGTCGCCGAAAGAAGAACGGCATCATGACGGAAAACCCGACACCCTCGCCACCCGATACACGCTGGGGGCTTAAATCCAAGATCATCCTCTCGATGCTGCTCGTCGGACTTATCCCGCTCGTCGTCGGCCTGGGGATGGCATTCTGGCAAGGGTCCCAAGAAATCTGGGAAATCAGCGGAGAAAGCTTTGAAACGCTGGCGACTGAAGCAGCCCGGAAACTCGATCTTCTACTCGCCGAAGAAATCGCGCACGCTGCGCACATAGCCAACGATCCGACGGTCATCCATGAGTTAGAGCGCCGACGCGATGCGCGACGCGATCCCAAGAATCACACCATGGTTCCCCCAGACCTGGAACGCCGCTGGATGTCGCGAGACCCGGACGCAATCAAGTCCGTCACGGGAAATCGGCTCAGCGCCTTGCTCCACGAACATTTTACCGGCGCCCATAGCGCGCCGGGCGAAATGCTTCCGCACGTAATTCGATCCTCGACGAAGATGCTGTTCCTGACCGATGCCCAGGGCACGCTCGTCGCGAGCATGACCGAACATCCCGCGTTTCGCCACGATGAGACCCGATGGTGGCAGGGTGCCTTCAACAAAGCAGCGGGCAAGCTCTATATCGAAGATATCCGTTTCGACAATCAGGTGAAGGCCTATGTATTCACCATTTCACTGCCCGTCATGGATAGCCTCCGGTATGAAGTCGTCGGGGTGCTTCACCGCGTGATCGACGCCGAAGAATTTTTTTCTCCTGCGACTCACGTCATTCGATTCGGGAAAACCGGTCATGTCATGTTGATCGATGCCAACGGCACCGTCATCAGCTGCCCGCTGCTTCCGACCGGCGTCCCCCTGTCCGACCCGAGTTTGGTCCCGCTCGTCACGCCGCAGCATCCCGGGTGGGTGCAAGCATCGAGCGATGGTCATGGGGGGCAGGATACTTCCGTGATCGGCTTCGCCCCTCTCCCGAAAACCAGCCGAGCGACCAACGGCTCTGATACTGATGGATCATGGCACACATTCGTATGGCAATCCTCCGATGAACTCTTCGCGCCGATCCAGCATCTGTTCACCTGGGTCACGGTGTTCGGAGCTGTCGCCTTGGTCCTGCTGGCCTCGCTGGGATACATCGCCGCAGGCCGCATCGTGACGCCCGTCCGGCAACTGCAGCAGGCTGCGCAAGCCATCGGTCGTGGTGAACTGCGGGCACCGATTCAGATCAATAGCGGTGACGAATTGGAAGACTTGGCCGACGAGTTTAATCGGATGAACAGCCAACTGAAGGCCGCATTTGCTGGACTGACCGACCAGGTCAAGTTGAAAACCCAGGAGGTGCAGGTCCTCCAGAAGTCGACGGATCAGATCTTGGACGCCGTTCCCAATCCGATTCTCTTAATCGATGCTCAGGAAATCGTGCGCTACATTAATCAGGCGGCCCGCAAATCCTTCAAAATCCAGGAACCGATGCCGGGAACATCGCTGTTCACGATTCTTCCCCTCGACCCGACCGTGCAGAAACGACTTCGAGCAGAGTTCCGAGTGAACGGCGCTACGCCGGTTATTACAAGCGATATCGAGCGTGAGAAGGTACCGAGGGACCCCCTTGTGCCCAGCACGGATCACGAATCAGCCGGCCGCCGTGCTGAACTCCACATAGGACCACGCATCTATCAATACCAATGGTTCCGATTACCAGCGAGACCAGGGGAGGAAGACAGTATCGGACTGGTGCTTCGAGACACAACGGACGAGAGCCGACTACAAGACCAGCTGGTTCAGGCGGAAAAGACGGGAAGTCTCGGGGTGTTGACCGCCGGAATCGGCCACGAACTCAACAACCCCTTGTTCGGGGTCATCGGGTTGGGGGAAGTCATTCAGGACGAACAGGACTTGGAGCATATCAAGAGCTGCGCCCGAGACATCGTGGCCCATGGTCGTCGCATGGCGACCATCATTCGTGATTTTGCCGGAATCGCGACCAAAGACGCTTCCGCCAAGCCGGTGCCGCTTCTCTTGGAGCGAGAATTTGACCAAGCGTTGGTCACAGCACAGATGACCGTGGAAATGAAGGATATCATGATCCACAAGGTCTATGCGGGCAATACACCGGTGCTGGCATTCCCGGACGAACTTCGACAGGCGCTGGTCAATCTCATGATCAACGCAGCTCAAGCGATGAAGGGCGCCGGCACGCTCACGTTGACCACGGCCCTGTCGGACCATACGGTGACTGCGACGATCGCCGATTCGGGTCCCGGCATCTCCAAACAGCACTTATCAAAGATTTTTGATCCGTTTTTTACGACGAAGGGGCAGGGCGAAGGCTCTGGACTTGGGCTCACCGTCGCGAGGCGGATTATCCGAAAGTTCGGCGGCGAGCTCCGGATTGAGAGCGTCGAGGGCCGCGGTACCACTTGCAGCGTCATGCTCTCGACCAATTCTCCCAAGGCTCCGGAGGGAGCTCTATGGACAACCGCCGCGGCACATTCCGAACCGGAACCATCGCATTCTTCTTAGTTGGACCCTGGATCGGGATATTCTTCTTACTTGGACTCTGGATCGGAATTCCGTTTCCATCCGCCAAGGAAAGCCCAGGTCTCGTCGGCATTGCTCCGAAGAAAGTCGCCGACTATATCCATGCAGTCATCGAAGCCGACCGCTCGATCTACACGACTGAGATCGTCAATCGTATGCAGGAGAACGGTATTGTCACGGCGGCTGAACATTGGGAGCAAGACAATGCCCTCCCCCTCCCTGCCCAATTTCTTCAGCGTTCAGGACGGTTGGTAGCCGAAAGTGGACCAGGCATCCGGTACAGATTGATCGGACTTTCCCCGATGTATCAACGCAACGGCCCCGCCACAGAATTCGAACGAAAGGCCCTGACCGAGCTCCAGCGGCAGCCGGATCGGCCGGTTACCGGAGTTGTGTCGAGCGGCAAGAAACAGTACTTCCAAGCCATTTATGCAGACCGGGCGGTCTCTTCCGCCTGCATCACTTGTCACAACAGCCATCCGTTGAGCCCGAAGCGAGATTTCAAGTTAAGCGATGTGATGGGTGGGATCGCCATTACGATTCCGCTGGAGTAGCAGGATGCACCACGCATCATTGTCGGCTGGTGAACAAAAGCATGGTGGGTGGATGCATCGTAACAGAGAGATTACGAAGACGTGAGTGTGCTTGCAGAAGCGGCCGGTGGCTTGAGGTGGTATTCCTCTCGATAGATTTGTACGGCGGTCATCAATAAACTGATGAGTATCGGACCGACGAAGAGGCCAAGTAATCCATAGAGCGCCAACCCACCTAACACGCTCAGCACGAGCGGCAGGACGGGAATCTGCACATCTTGACCGATCAACCAAGGCCGAAGAAACTGATCGACCATCGAGACGACGCCGATTCCCCACACCAGCATGGCAAACGCTTTACCAGTCGCACCTATCCAGAACAGGTAGATTACGAGGGGCCCCCATACCAGCCCGGTCCCACCGAATGGGATCGGTGCCACTACGATCGTCAAAGCCGTGAGGCCCATCGGAAACGGCACATCGAGCGCCAAGTAGGCCATTCCCGCCAGGAGACCTTGAACGATCGCCGTGACCAGTATCCCTTTCACCACCGCCCGAATCGTTTGATCTAACCGAGCCAAGATTTTTGACTTGTGTGACTCTTCCATCGGAATCAGATCGTATAAGGCAACGAGCCACTGCCGGCCATCCTTGAAAAGAAAAAACAGCACCAACAGCATAATGAAGAAATTCATCACGAGGGCGAAGGTGTTCTTCAGCAGGCCCCCCATTCCCCCGACGAGAAATTGACTGAGTTCCTTCACCCCGGTCATCAACGATTGCTCCAAGGAAAACGTATGCGTACCGGTACCGGACAACGCTGACTTCAACCAACTGCCGATGAAGGGAACCGTCACCACTTGATCCGGCAGTCGTTGAAGCCCGCCGGCAGAAATCCATGATCGGATCTCCTGTTCCTCTAGGCTGGCTTCACGTACCAACAGAACTCCCATCACAACCAAGGGAACAACCACAACCCCCAACGCCCCGAATGTCAGAATGCCTGCAGAAAGTGCGTCCTTACCGCCGAACAGTCTCGTCAAACGGATATGGAGAGGAAATACCCAATGGGCCAGCAGACCAGCCCACAAGGCCGAGAACAAGAACGGCTTGAGCATCAGCCCAATTTGGTACAGCAGCAGCGCCAGAAGGGAAAAGAACACGATGGAAAAGATCTGTTGTCGAGTCATGGAAGCTGTCTGAGTCACTTGAAGAGGCATCGAGTAAATAACAGATCCGACGGCGTCTGTCACGGTAGAAAAGAATGGGAGGAGAAAGTGCGAGCCCCAGCGACGTAAGTAAGGAAGACCTGAGGACGAGAGGCGGGAGTCGGCTTACAGGTCAGCTTCCCTTCCGATCAGCGCCACCGCTTTCCCACGATGCGCGCTCATGTCGCGAACGTTACTCGGCAATCGAGGGGTTTCTTCGGGCCAGCCTGTGACCCCCATATCGCTGACCCCCTGAAATTTGGCTCCTTCTTCCATCAGCATCATCGGGCAATGGACCTCGCCGATCAGAATGGCAGTTTTGAGGAGCTGGATCTTCCCGGTTGCCGTGACCGTGGCCTTGATTCGGCCACTGCTGACCAGTGAATCGGCGTGAATGACCCCCTTCACAACCCCATCTTCACCAACAATGACTTCCCCCTTCGTGTGCACATCGCCTTCGAGCCGCCCATCAATTCGCACGGTACCGTCGACTTTGATTTCACCTTTCAGTTCCACACCTTTCGCCAACAGCGTCATATTGCCATCGTCTGCATAGGCCGTCTTTTTCATGGGGACTCCTTGGTGCAGGCCAACTTCCCCAACGTTACCTTAGGACCGGGGATATGCCTAACAGTTTATGGAATCCGACGTTCCTGTACCGGAATCCGACTCATTGCGGCAAGCCCAACGTCTGCTTGAGCCGCTCCCAGAACCCGCCTCCGTGAACCTCGCAATAGACCGTCGGCTCGGTCCCCGCAATGAAGAACTCAAATGTTTTCTCCGGACATTGCGACGTCACGAGTTGTCCGGTCTTGGGATCGATCCTCCGCCGGACAACCCCGACCGGCATCTCAAAATCCGGGGGATCCTGTGGGATGAGTCGAGCCGCCAACTCACTCCATATTGGAAGGGCTGCCTGGGCGCCGGTCAACTTAATCGGCCGTTCATCATCAAAACCGACCCACACACCGATCGCAAGATCCGGGGTATATCCTATGAACCAGGCGTCTCGATACCCATCGGTCGTCCCGGTCTTGCCAGCCACGGGACCCCACACCCCTAATGCTCTGGCCTTGGCCCCCGTGCCCCGATCCATCACCCCTTTCAGCAACGACGTAATGAGAAACGCCCCCTGGGGGGTAGCCGCTTGGCGTCGATCAAGTGGTGGACTCCAAATGGTCTCCCTTCCCTCGCGTACCATGTTGGACAGTGCCACCGGATGGATGACAACGCCTCCATTGGCGAGCCCGGCGTAGGCAGATGTGATCTGAAGCAACGAGACGGAAGAACTTCCCAGCGCGAGAGACAAATTGTCGGCCAGCGGTGTGGTAATTCCGAACGCATGCAGTAGATTCGTGAGCGCAGTCATTCCGGTTCGGTGTGCGGTCCGAACGGCGGGAATGTTCAAGGATTGCTCGAGTGCTGTTCGGACCGTCACCTGACCTCTATACTGCCGATCATAATTCTGAGGCGACCAGGACCCTGTGTCTGATTCCAATGTCAGAGGCTCATCCATTAAGAATGTTGCCGGAGTCAGCCCGGCTGCACCTTGGCCGCGCGCTGCCTCAAATCCAGCAAGGTAGACAAAAGGCTTAAACAGAGACCCTGCCGACCGATGCGCCTGCACCGCACGGTTGAATTGGCTCAGCCGATAGTTGCGACCACCGACCATCGCCAGCACGTGGCCGGTCTTCACATCCAGCACGACCGCCGCCCCCTGAAGTGGAGACTCGGCTCCGGCCAACGCCGGATAGCTCCTTTCAAGTTTCGCCAATCCTTCCTGTAACACATGTGCGGCGATTCGCTGAGCCCTGGGATCCAGGGTCGAATAAATTCGAGATCCGTCCGGGATTTCCGTTCCTATCCCCTGCTCGATCTCTCTGAGCAGATGATCGACAAAGTACGGCGCGTCGGTGAGGACATCTTGATTCAACATAACCTTCACCGGCCGATCCATGGCCTGAGCCACGTCGTCCTCCGACAAGATGCCCTCTTCCCGGAGACGGCGAAGCACCAGATTTCGACGCTTCGTTGCCAAATCAATATCTTTTACGGGGGAATAGATATTGGGCCCCTTGATCAATCCGACGATCAGCGCCATTTCATCGATCGACAGTTCATCAACATTCTTACTAAAATAGCGATGGGCTGCTTCTCCTACACCGTAGATCGAGACCGGCCCGGCTTGGCCGAGATAGATCTCGTTCACATAACTCTCCAGGATTTCTTCCTTTCGGTACTTGAACTCGAGCGCCATCGCGGCCATCACTTCCCGGAGTTTCCGCTCAATGGTTCGCTTCGGAGAATAGTAGAGGTTTTTAGCTAATTGTTGAGTGAGCGTGCTACCTCCCTGCGCGACGACGCCGCGACTGATGTTGATCCAAAGCGCTCGACCGATCGCGACGGGATCAACCCCGAAATGGGAAAAAAATCGACGATCCTCGATGATCAACAGAGTCTTGATCAGCGTGGGAGGGACACGGTCCAGAGGAATCCATTCCCGGACCTGCCTGGAGCCGGATCGCATCCCACTGATCAAAACCGGTTCGAGGGAAATCAATGAAACCGGCTGCCCATCGGACACTGACAACACCTCAGTGACGATGCCGTCCACCAGTATCAACCGGACTGAGCGTGCAGGAAGTCGGTTCTCCTCCTGAGCATGCAGAAAGATCTCGATTGAGTCCTTTGTGATGAAATACTCACCGGCTACCCGCGGTGCCGCAGCAACCGGCTTGTACTCCAGCCGTTGCAGATGGTCGACCAACCCCGAATCCACAGGATGGAGCCCCGGCGTCAGAAAAAACGGGGCCCCATAGATCAGCAGCGGCGGATGCTCATCGCTTTTCGGCAGAGCCAAACTCGTTGACAGGAAGATGCCATACCCTCCCACAAGAGCGAACATCACTCCAAACACGATAAGGCAGGGAATAAGAAGCCTCCTCGCCAACGAGACGAGCCGAGGTGACGTTTGAGCCGACATGGTCTCAGCTTACCCTGTATCTTCAGACAAGGGAACTGTCCGAGATGAGAAATGCATCCCGGAAGATCTGATTAGGCTATCGCTGCATCATCTGAAAGTAGTAACCGACTGCAGCCAAGAGCCAGCAGGTTGCCTGGTCAACTCGACAGATTGAACAGCACCGAACATGGACCTCGACTGTCGCTCTCACGCCACGAGGATCACGTCTGCGTCGGAGGGCATCACTGCTGGTTTTTTGTAAGATCGAGCCCCATTCAACGCTCATGTATGGGTCGGCCTAGAGCTCCCGCGCCCAGGCTCCCCTCCTTCCGAGTTACCTCCTCCGGATCTATCTCACCCTCAAGTCCTCGGCTATCTTTCTCACCATCAGCTCGAAGCCACAACCTTTACTAAGGAGAACACACATGAACTGTTCACGCTGCCAGGGGCTCATGGTCAGGGAACACTTCCTGGATTTTGAGGGCACCTACGGGCATATGTGGGCCAGCGGATACCGCTGCATGAATTGTGGGAATGTTCATGACCCGCTCATCAAACAACACCGACTCACCAAAGCACAACCGAAGCTGATGATCACAAACGTTGAAGGGGGCCACGAGGAAGACGAACTCCTTACGGACGTGCATTCAGTCATCATGCGTGCGGCTTGAAACCGAATCCAAACTGCACCGCCACAGTTGTCTACATGCGGGGTACTGGCTTGGAAGGAGAGGCATGGCCACTATTTTGATCGTCGACGATGATGCACCGATTAGGGGAGCATTGCGCGACATCCTTGAAGCAGAGGGTCATCAGATTCGTGAAGCTGCCGACGGCCGGATCGGCCTCATGCTCTATCGCGAAGCACCGGCCGACCTCGTCATCACCGACGTCCTGATGCCGGAGCGCGATGGAATGGAAGTCACCCTCGCGCTGACGCAGGAATTTCTGGATGCCAGAGTCATTGCCATGACAGGTGCTACAGGCGACCAGAACTTTCTGAACGTTGCCAAGCTATTCGGCGCCCGACGTATCATTCAGAAACCCTTCACCTCGGACGTTATTCGTCGAGTCGTGCGTTTCACACTTAATCATTAGTCGGATCAACGAGATAAATAGGACAAACTGCGTCAGCCTCGCCATCAACGGATGGACAGAGCCTTACCCGAACCCGTCCTCGACTCTCTAGATCGGCCGCTGGAGCTCGCGCAGCTGGGTAGGCCACAGCGACCCCGTAAGCATACCGATTCCCGCCATGGCGAACCCAATGAGTTGTGGAGGCCAGACATCAGTCGGCTGGCTTACTAGCTCCAATGCCAGCCAGCTCGTGAGCCCGGCGATAATGGCCCACAGCGCACCCTGTGTCGTCGCCCGCTTCCAGTAAAGCCCCGCAAACAACGGGAAAAATGCCGCTACCAGAGTTATCTTATAGGTGCTCACAACCAGCTTATAGATCGTTGCGTCGGACCACAGGGCAAGGACTAGTACGGCTGAGGCAAATCCGACCAGCACCACACGCATGAGTCGTAGAAATTCCGAATCATTCAAGTATGGACAGGTCGGCCTGATGACGTTCTCGGTCAATGCAACGGACGGTGCGAGCAGAGTCGCACTGGAGCAACTCATCACCGCAGAAAGAACTGCTCCGAAGAAAATAACCTGGGCCACGATCGGAGTATGTTGCAACACTAGGGTCGGCAAGACCAGCTGCGAATCCTGCTCCAACAAAACTCCGAACTTGACAGGATCAATCAACGTCGCAGCGTAGGCGAGAAACATCGGTACAAAACAGAAGGCAAAATAGAGCGCCGCGCCCAGCAGCGAGCCCCGCACAGCTGTGGGCTCGTCCTTTGCCGATGTGATCCGCTGGAACACATCCTGTTGTGGGATGGAACCGAGCATCATGGTCATCCAGGCCCCGACGAACGGGACCCAAGCCGTCATCGTGGCCGGTGGGAACAAGTCAAGTTTGCCCGCCTCGGCCGCATGATCGACGACCGTGCGCACGCCGCCCGCCAGATCCCCAACGATCGACGCAATATACAAAAGTCCTCCCATGATCACGGAGATCTGAACGAAATCGAGAATCGCCACAGAGAACATGCCGCCGAACGTCGTATACGTCAGAACAATCGCTGCGCCGATCACGATCCCGACCGACTGGCTGACACTCCCCTCCGTCACGACATTGAGCACCAAGCCCAGCACTTTGAATTGGGCCGCGACCCAGCCCAGGTACGAGGCGACGATGCAGAGCGTGCACAACACTTCTACGGTGCGGTTGTAGCGGTACCGATAGTAATCCCCCACCGTCAGCATATTGAGTCGGTACAGGCGTGGAGCAAAAAAGAGCCCGGCGAGCATCAAGCACATGCTGGACCCGAAGGGATCGGCGACA
Organism: Nitrospira sp. LK70; assembly: GCA_011090425.1. GTDB lineage: Bacteria > Nitrospirota > Nitrospiria > Nitrospirales > Nitrospiraceae > Nitrospira_D. The sequence continues at coordinate 11,620 of PHGD01000080.1, forward strand.
ACACCGCGCAAGCCCTCTTTGACGAATGTGGCTGAGATACCCAGTACGGCTTCCGCGCCGAACCAGGTCGCAAACACAGTCGCCGTCACAACGGCTAAAGGCAGGCTCCTACCGGCAACGGCAAAGTCCCTGGCGCTCTGCACACGAGTCGCCGCGAAAAGTCCGATGCCGACAGAAAGGAGAAGATAGAGGATGACGAACCAGAGGACCACGCGCGCAGGATAAAGCGATCCGTACTTGCAATCAATCGATATTCAAGAAATCGTCTCGCATAGAGGCGGATCATTCGAGCATCGGGGTTGAGGCAGGAGCGAAAGCAATTCCTCTTTATGAACGTATCGATGAATATCGACGGAGAGCGACGCTGCTTGAGAATAGACGACGACTCGATGTCCCTTTAATCTCTCATATAAATCATTTACTGAGCTGTGCATAAATAATAGAAAGATTCACCGTGCCCATGGCAGCTCCGCTGCGTAGATGCAGGACCAGAGAAGACGTTGCGAATGACGAAGGCAGCGCACCGTGGATCGGAGCATTCCGTTCAGCTGCCCCACGTGCAGGGGCGCACTGTTGGCCAAGGCGCGGTCGGCCTGGGCCCACACGTATTCCGCCGGATTGAGTTCCGGGGCGTAGGCCGGGAACGCTTCCACCTGGAGCCGAGGATGGGCGGTGATCCACTGGGTGACTTCCCGGCGGCGATGGATCGGACCCCGGTCCCACAACAGGACCACCGGTCCCCGAAGGTGCCGGAGCAGGTGGCGCAAGAAGGCTCGGACATCCAACCCTGTGAGATTGCGGATCCGAAGCGTGAGAGAGGGCGAGCCGTTTCCGCTTGGGCGACACGGCCAGCGCTCGGATGGCCTAGAGCCGATCCTGTTTCTAGAGAGAGCCCAGGATGGGCGTGTGCCCTTTTGAGGCCCACGTGCGGGCTACGTTGGGGATGAGCAAAAAGCCGGATTCATCAAGAAAGACGAGGTGGGCACCACGGTGCGCGGCGTTTTTTATATGGGGCCAGCAGGATCGTTTCCATCGTGCGATCGCGGCCTCGGCCCGTCGCAGCGCTCGGCATTCGGGCTTCTGACAACTCCATCCCAACTGGGTCAGGAGCTTCCAGACATGACAGGGATGGTACCGCACCTCGAACTGCTGGTGGATCAGCTGCGCGATACGTTTCAAGGTCCATAAATCGGTGCGATAGCCCCTTGGCCAGAGGCCCCTTCAGGAGCAGCGCCGCCAGCCGCTCCCTCTGCGCCACGGACAGACTGGGGGACGACCTGGGGTCGGTCGTGACCGCAATCCCTGGAGCCTCTGCTTTCGGTAGGCCTCGGCCCATCGGAATACTGAGCTCACGGAGGCACCCACGGCCCAAGCGATTGCCGACAGAGCAGTACCCGCCTTGAGCAACCGGATGGCCTGTCGGCGTCGCCGTTCCAAGTGCGGGGCGGTTCCTGGAGGTCTCATGCCCCTGAGTATACTTCACGCACATCACCATCCTGTTGAGTCATTTGTCAATGTTACCGGGCAAGGGGTCGTTGAGTCCTGTGTCATTGTTACGTGGGGCGCCTCACCCTTATTGTCCGATGCTTGGCCCCCGGGGCCTGAAGATCGGCTTGCACAGTTGGCGTATACGAGGCGATCGCTCGCTGGTCCGAGTTAAGGTATCCCCCTGCTGATCCCTGGGAACTCGCACTCACGCGTCTCTGATTGTGGACTCTGCGGCTGAACGTCCAGCCGCGCCAGGGCGTGCTCGCCCGCGACTGGGGCGGCCGGGGCGCCGTCTCCCGCGGCGTGCGGCTGACTCGGGTGGCCAACGCCCATAGTTGCTCCAGATGCCGATCAATCCGCTGCGAGAGCGCAAGCGGGTCCGTCGTCTTCAGCACCTGCGCCAACGCAGCCATCTTCTGCGGATCCGCGACCGGATAGGCCTGCAGCCGCTCGAACGGCGTCTGCGGCCGATCGTACCGGCGAACCAGTCGCGAGCCGACTCGCACTTTGTGCACCAATTTCATCGACGGCTGGAAGAGATTCTGAAAGAGCCGCAAGTCGGCAGAGAGCGCGTTGAGGGCGGCCCGGGCGTTGGACGTGTCGTATCGCTCCCAGCCGACCAGCTTCCGCACATGGGTCCAGTTCTTCTGCTCCACATGTGCGTTGTCATCCTTTTTATAGGGGCGTGAGCGGGTGAATTGCACCGGTTGCCCGGTTGGCCGGTTCTGCCACCAGGCCAGCAGATGATCATTGATGAATTCACTGCCGTTGTCGGAATCCACGCCCCGCAGCGGAAACGGGAGTTGCTGCTCGATCGTGGTCAGCGCCTGCACAATCCTCTGGCGGCTCTTCCCCATCACCGCCTGGCGTTCGACCCAGGTCGTCTGGATGTCCACACAGTCCAGGGGGTGCAGGAACTCGCCGGCCGCCGAGACCCCGGAGTGCGAGACCAGATCGATTTCCAGATAACCCGGTGTGCGGACATCCCAGTGCTCCGTCTTAATCGGGATCTGGTGCTTGAGCAGCGAACCCGGGCGTGTGGTGCCATACAGCCGCCGCTTGATCCGGCGCTTCTGCTCCCGCAGGCGCCGATCGATCTGCCGGGCACTGATCCGCCGCAGCTGCGCCTCGACCGCTGGCGTGACTGGAGTGCGCCGCTTTAACCAGGGCAACCAATGCGGGATGGCTGCCTTCAGTCGGGGCCCGCACAGATACCCTGCCGCCTGCCAGATCTCAGCCGGCAGGCGAATCACCGGCTCGCCATACGTCGGCCGTCGTCGGCCCACCCGGCGCACGGGGGGCCACGGTGGAGTCCGAGCACTCAGCAGCCGAATCCCGTGCTTCCGATGATACCCACACACCCGTGTCACCTCGTCCAGGATCATCGACCGTTCCCGTCGGGTCGCCTGCTGATCGCGCTGCCACATCGCGCGCAGATACTCGTCCCGAGATTGCCGTGCCATCCCCGTTGCCTTCATCCGCTCCCTCCTTGCGGCTCGCTTCCCCTGGCCTTGGAGGGTAACGTTTATAAATGACTCAACGGGCTGTCGCTCGGTAACATTTGAGATGACTCAATACGGCCATTTCCATTATTTTATGCAAAGATCAATAGCGTCCCTGGCAGGTGATCGTGTAGCAGCATAGGACTGTATGTCTCAGGGGCTTCAAAATCTACGCATGCCTTTTTACAACACTCAAATGAGATACCACCAACGCCTAACCGACGTGGAGCTTAGGAAGAGCGAATTGCTCAGTCTACTAGTAAATGTCAGAGGTGGTTTCGAGCCATACCCAATGAGAATGACAAAGTCAAACGAGTCGCTTCATGACATGTATGAGGAAGCCATGCCATGCTATGAGTGCCCTGGATAGCGGATGCCGACTTCAAATGCGAGAGCGAGAGATAGACTGACTTGAGTGATGAATAAAGGCGTAGGGGTCAGTACCTGACGAATTGAGACTCACTCACCCACGCGGTGCGATACTGTGCCCTGTTCCCTAAGCAACTTAGACTGCCTCGTATCGAGATGCTCCGAATACCAGACGGCACCCCACGAGAAAAAGTTTACCGTACGACTCAACCGGCAGTATTTTTGTCCACTGCACTTCATATAGACTCAGGGAATATTCCCATCGAGTCTCAGCAATATGGAGTTCCAATAGTTGCCGCTCTTGCGGTCGGTCGCCCATCATCACGAGGATCCCATGCTCACTCCTATTGATGCAGTACACCTCACCCTGCTCAATAGTCGCTTGCTCTCCATCGAGCGAGTCGCATAGGCTATAGGCGCACACTTGTTGCTCGCTCACCCGCATCTCTCGCCGTCGCGAAGGACATGAAGCCTCCGTGTCTTTACGGACACCGACCACAGCGGCCTCAGCGTTCAGATTCCCCCCTCGGCGCATGGACGATTCGTGGATGACTTCCTTCATTCCAATGATCATGATGCCTCCAATGAATAAAATAACACCCATAGTGAGCATGAGCAATTGTCATACCTGCGCATTTGTTAACGTGCATCTGGATTGCCGAAGATTCCCCTGCAAACTCTTTGTTTAAGAACGTATCGAAACTGAACAGCGAAGGGGTTTGGATTCACCATTTCGATGTATTATGATAGTAGCCTGTTGATTTTACGTATAGTTCCATTGTGAAGGACGAAGCATACATATCAGGATGAGCGTCCTTCACCAGAATGTAGGGCTACAGAGAGCGGTGAATGGGGTAGTCGGTCAGGTTAGATGTTTTGCCTAAATCCTGTGCGGACAGGCAGTTGTCGAGGTTAGCTCGCCGATTTGCAATTCGGACTGTGACAGCTCTTAGGGGGGCAAAGTAAAAAATCGATCCAGCAACCCTGCAGGATTCACCTCACAGCTCAGCTTCTCCACCCGAAGACCCAGCAAGCGGATGAGTTTTCGCTGCGGGTTTTCACGTTGATCGAGAAAAGGCAGCATCAGCCTCATGGCCTCCCGTCTCAATACTGCCCTCTCATCAGTCGCCATCGTCAACGTATGAGCGCGTGACTTGGTGACAAAATCCGCAAAGCGGACGGTGAGCACGACGGTTCGAAAGGAATGAAATCCCTCGTGATGCAGGCGATTACTCACGCCTCGAGCAAGCCCATCGAGTTGAGTGAGAAGCGTATGGCTGTCGAGCGTGTCGGATTCGAACGTTTCCTGCTCCCCGATGGATTTTGGCTCCGAATATTCCTCGACCGGTGAATCATCTCGTGCGCGAGCCTTCTCATAGAGATCCACGCCGCGTTTCCCCAAGAAGCCTTCGAGTTGATGGATGGTCAGCGCTCTCAGATCTGTGACAATCTTGATATTCTTTGCGTTCAGCATGCCTTCCGTCTTAGGCCCGATACCGGGGATGACTCGGATCGAGAGTGGAGCTAGAAACGCCTCAGCCTGCTGCTCGCGGACGACCGTGAATCCGTCAGGCTTCCGGTATCCTGAAGCGATTTTGGCGATCAACTTATTCGGCCCAATCCCGATTGAGGCCGTCAGTCGTTCCTCCGAATGGATCTCCTCTTTCAGCCGGCAACCTAGGCGTTGTGCTTCTTCATAGGACCCTGTCCAACTCATGTCGCCGTACACTTCATCTATACTGGCTTGTTCCACGCGAGGAATGAATCGTCGGACGATCCGCATCACGTTCTCAGAAACCCTTGCATACTTTTGCATGTCGACCGATACAAAGGTCACCGGCTGCTTTCCCGCCCGACGAGCGGCCTCAGACAAGCGCCAGGCAGTGGAGATCGGCGTCGCCGAGTGAATACCGTACGCACGCGCCAGATAGTTCGATGTGGCGGCGACCCCGCGGCCCTTCCCGCCCAGCGGGTCTGCGCCGACGACGAGGGGAACCCCGCGAAAAGCTGGAGTATCGCGCTCTTCAATCGCCGCGAAGAACGCATCCATATCTAAGTGAGCGATAATTCTGAGCACTTTCATCCTATGGTGCCTTGAGTCTCGTCAACCAGCCGACGAGACTCACAGATCCGAAGATGCCCCATGAAACGTTCCGTCGTTTTCACCGTAGCTTTTCACGGCGGAGGTGACGTACAATTGCTCCCCAGCTAAGAGAGAAGTCGGTTCATTTACACGCAAGCAAAGGCCATCACTAGAAAGGAGACAATCCATGGGCATGAGCTTCATCAATTGGGTTGGATTCGTTATGCTGCTGCTCGCGCTGCTTCTCAATGAGGCATTCCTCGGGATAAACGCCTGGTACGACCTCCACATAGGGGCGATTCTTGCGGGTGTGGTGTGGCTGGTGGTTGCAGCCGCATTATCAATGTGGCCAAACCCAAGAGATAAGAATGCTTGATCGATAGCTTTCCCGCCTTGCAATAATAGAGTACGAGGGTCAGGTGACGTCTTCTGCGCCTTTGGGCCGTGAATCTTGTTCAATTTTCGAAAAAATTAAAGAAGTGCACCTTCACTGCTTGCCCTTCCTGCCAAGAAAACACTCATAGGTATGGTCATTCACCAGGCCGACTGCCTGCATATAGGCATAGATAATCGTACTGCCCACAAATCGGAAGCCTCGCGTTTTCAGGTCCTTCGATAGCGCATCACTCTCAGCCGTCGTGGCAGGAATCTCTGTCTGATTTTTCCACCGATTGATCTTCTCCTTGCCATCGACGAATCGCCAGACATAACGGTCAAATGATCCAAACTCCTTCTGCACGGCCAGAAAGGCTTGGGCGTTTGTTACAGCCGCCTCGATCTTCAATCGATTACGGATAATGCCCGCGTCTTTCAACAGCGCAGACTTCTTCCGAGGTGTAAAGCGAGCAACTTCGACTGGATCAAATCCGACAAAGGCTTTGCGATATCCTTCGCGACGCAACAGAACCGTCTCCCATGTCAGACCAGCCTGAGCCCCTTCGAGCAAAAGCATCTCGAAATGTGTACGGTCATCATGCACCGGCACACTCCATTCCTCATCATGATAGCGAATGAGATGTGGCTTCAGCCCGACCCAGCTGCACCGAGTCTTTTTGTCTGATACGGTCAGCTCCTGCATTTTGGGGATCGATTGAACCAATGGATAGATTTGTCGGAGGCCATTGTAGAAGCAGCCGGACAGGATCGCAATGAAAGTTTCCACAAGAAAACCAGCGGGGCACATCAAGGATTGATCTCCCCTATATGAATCAACTACGATCCTTTCATATCCGCCCACCAGGGGAGGATTCCGCCATGACGACTGTAAACATTAGGAACGGAAGGGGCAGCCCTCTGCCGACAGGGCAAGAATCAAGAGGCGATCGATCGCTTCCACGCACAGCATGTCGAGACCGTTGAGACCTGCGCAATGTCGTGATCCTTATCAACCCAACCCCCAACCAGAGGAGGAAACCATGGCAGACAAACAGTACAAGCAGCTTGGATGTCTGGACGTGCAACCGTCGGGCGGCTGCGGATTCCAGGTGCGCGCGGAGACGGAGGCGGAACTGATGCAGTTGGTCGCCACCCACGCCAAGCAATGTCATAAGTTGGATTCGATTCCACCGGAAATGGCCGCCCAAGTGAAGGCCGCGATCAAGACCGTGCCCGTCACCGTCTGAGGGCGTTACTGATGACGAAGAGAGGGACTTCCCAGCCTCCAAATCAGGTGGCGGGAAGCCCTCTCGACATTCACCCGTTTGGCCAAGGAGGACATATGAACTGGAGGTCAGTATTCCCAATTGCTGTCCTGCTATTGCTGAGCACAAGCGGATGCAGCTACCTCTTTTATCCACACGCGAAGGAATTTACTGAAAAGGCCAAGGGCGCAACAGGCGTCGAGACACTCATCAACCTGACCAATATGGCGGAAGCTACGGCCAAATCCGCCAAGGGCGGCAAGGGAGCCGATCAAGCCTTGGACGAT
>PHGD01000009.1 GCA_011090425.1 Nitrospira sp. LK70
GGTGATGCCGGGGGACAACGTGAGTGTGACGGCGGAGTTGATCAGTCCGATCGCGATGGATCAGGGGTTGCGGTTTGCCGTGCGCGAGGGCGGCAAGACGGTCGGTTCGGGCGTCGTCACGGAAATTCTGGCGTAAGAGAAGCTATTGGTCGGTTGACAGCTTAGGAGTGAATGAAGTGAAAGTCGATCAGCGGATCAGAATCAGATTGAGGGGCTTTGACTACCGAGTGCTGGATCAGTCGGTCACGGAAATTGTGGAGACTGTTCGGCGCAGCGGAGCCAAGGTGGTGGGTCCGATTCCGCTTCCCACAAGGATTGAGAAAATTACCGTGCAACGTTCGACGCACGCCGATAAGAAATCTCGCGAGCAATTTGAGATGCGTACACACAAGCGATTGCTCGACATTATGGAACCCACGCCTGAGACCATGGATTCTCTGATGAAGCTGAATCTGGCGGCGGGGGTGGATGTGGAAATCAAATTGTGAAGGTCGAGGTTAAGGTTGAGGCTGAGCTCAACCTCGGCCTCAGGCTCAACTTTGTAGTGAAGACATGACAAACGGACTGATCGGAAAGAAGCTCGGCATGACCCAAGTGTTCGATGAAAGTCGTTTGACGCCGGTGACGGTGATCGAGGCGGGCCCATGCCGAGTCGTGACGGTGAGGACGAAAGAGCGGGATGGCTATGAAGCGGTTCAGCTTTCCTTCGGCGAAGTCAAAGAAGGTAGGCTGTCGAAGCCGGAGTTGGGTCATCTGAAGAAAAATCAAGCACCAGCCAGTCGTGTGTTACGTGAATTTAGAAAGGACCGAGAACCTGCCGTCGGGCAGGTGGTGACGGTCGGTATGTTCAAGAAGGGCGACTGGGTCGATGTAATCGGCGTATCAAAAGGGAAGGGATATCAGGGTGTCGTGAAACGGCATCACTATGCCGGCGGTCCTGAATCGCATGGGTCCATGTTTCATCGGGCTCCCGGTTCTATCGGGGCAAGTTCGTTTCCTTCTCGCGTGTGGAAGGGAAAGACTCTGCCGGGTCATATGGGATCGGAGCGGGTCACGGTTCAGAGGCTGAAAGTCATCGAGTCGCGATCCGAGGAAAATCTCCTCTTTGTCCGCGGAGCCGTTCCGGGGGCCACGAACGGCGTCGTTGTCGTGCGAAAGTCGAAGAAGAGTTAGTATGCTTACTATCGATCTGGTTGATTTACAAAAAAAGAAGGTGGGAACAGTCGATCTATCCCAGCAAGTATTCGGCTGTGAGCCTCGTGTTGCATTAGTGCACGAAGCGGTCGTTATGCAACGAGCCTGTGAACGCAGGGGGACCGCCTCAACGTTGCGACGCGGTGAGGTGAGGGGATCCGGTAAGAAACCATGGAAGCAAAAGCACACGGGACGTGCAAGGGCTGGGTCTCTTCGCTCTCCTGTCTGGCGCCATGGGGGGAGCGTTTTTGGACCGAAGCCTCGAAGCTATGCCTATTCCATGCCCAAGAAAAAGTATCGCATGGCGCTGCAGAGCGCCTTATCGGCTAAGGTAGCGGAGAACAAACTGTTTGTCGTGTCCGACCTTTCCCTGCAACAGCCTCGGACGAAATTATTGGCGCAAGCGTTTAGGCAATTCACTGGGGGCGGTCACACTTTGGTGATCGTCGGAAAAGAACAATCGGATATCTTGAAGGCTGCGGGCAATTTGGCTGCCGTGAAAGTGCTCAACGCCGATCAGTTGAACGTGTACGATGTCGTTCGCGCCGAAGTGATCATGCTCGCCGAGCGAGAGCTTGGTCCTGTGAGCGAGGTGTGGTCATGAGCGTTGATAGCCATAGGGTTTTGATTCGGCCGTTATTGACAGAGAAAATTACCGGACTTCGTGAAAAAACGAATACAGTTGGTTTCGCGGTTCATCCTGAGGCGAATCGCATTCAAATTAGACAGGCAGTCGAGACATTGTTGAAAGTCAAGGTTGACAAGGTCAACATCATGAATATACGTGGGAAAACCAAACGACTCGGTCGCTTCTCAGGTAAGCGCTCGGACTGGAAGAAGGCACTGGTTACCCTTAAGGAAGGGGAGAAGTTGGAGCTGTACGAAAGCGCCTAGTAGGTGTGGGATAGTCCGTCCGGTCGCAAAGTTTGGAAGGTGGGAACATTATCATGGGGCTGAAATCGTATCGTCCAACATCTCCAGGTCGTCGGGGTATGACGGTTGTGGTGACCGAGGAGTTGACCGACAAGAGGCCTGAAAAATCCTTGACTGCTTTTCATCTCCGAAGTGGAGGGCGGAACAACGATGGTCGGATGACCGTGCGGTTTCGTGGGGGAGGACACAAGCGGCTCTATCGAACGATCGATTTCTTGCGGGATAAAGTCGGGGTGCCGGCACGAGTGGAAGCGATTGAGTACGATCCAAATCGATCCGCAAGAATCGCCCTCTTGAAGTATCGAGATGGGGAGAAGCGGTATATCCTGGCTCCCGTCGGCCTACGCGTGAACGATGGAATAGAAGCCGGTCCACAGGCGGAGATCCGACCGGGGAATGCATTGCCGTTGGCCAATATGCCTCTTGGTACGACCATCCACAATCTTGAATTGAAGGCTGGAAAGGGAGGCCAGTTGATTCGAAGTGCCGGCGGATTCGCGCAAGTCATGGGACGGGATGGCGACTATGTGCAGGTGCGTCTGAAATCCGGGGAAATGCGTAGGATTTTGGGAATCTGTATGGCGACCGTCGGGCAAGTTGGAAATGTCGATCACGAGAATGTCAGCGTTGGGAAGGCCGGGCGGACTCGTTGGAAAGGGAAAAGACCGCACGTGCGAGGAGTCGTCATGAACCCTGTCGACCATCCTCATGGAGGCGGCGAGGGGAAATCCGGCCAAGGAAATCCGCATCCTGTCTCCCCATGGGGTCTTCCGACCAAGGGCTATAAGACCAGACAGAACAAGAGAACGGAAAAGTTTATTATCGCTCGACGTAAGTCAGGAGTGCGAAATGCCTAGATCGGTAAGCAAAGGGGCGTTTGTCGACGGTCATCTCCTCAAAAAGGTCGAGCAAATGAATCAGACGAAGGACCGCAGGTTGATTAAGACGTGGTCGCGACGATCGACGGTCGTTCCCGACATGATCGGCCATACGTTTGCGGTTCATAACGGGAAGAAATTCATCCCCGTGTTCGTCACCGAGAACATGGTCGGCCATAAACTGGGTGAGTTTGCGCCGACTCGTTTCTTCAAGGGGCATGGTCAGGCCAAGACTGAAAAGGCCGTCGCTCTGAAGTAGGACGTTAGCGCGTCAATCGTGATTTGTTGAACGGTTAACGATTGACGAATAACGAGGAACATAATGACTGAAGCACGTGCCATTCTGAGATTTGTTCGTGTTGCGCCGCGGAAAGCCAAGCCGGTGATCGATCTGATTCGCGGAAGACAGGTGCCGATGGCTTTGGCTATTCTGAAGCACACCCCTCGCCATGCTGCGCGGGTGGTTGAAAAAATCGTTCGTTCCGCTGTGGCAAATGCCGAGCTGAAGGAGATGGGCGATAGTGAATCCATGGTGATATCCAAGGCGTTCGTCGATTGCGGTCCGACCTATAAACGTGTGCGTGCGAGGTCGATGGGACGAGCTAATGCAATTCAAAAACGCACGAGTCACATTACGGTCATCGTGGCGACACCTGAAACTCAGGACAAGAGGAAATAGCTCACTTCTCTCTATTGAGGCATACAACGAATGGGTCAAAAAACACATCCGATCGGTTATCGACTGGGCTACAACTATACCTGGAGTTCGCGCTGGTATGCCGGAAAGGATTACGCCGCGCTGCTCCATCAGGACGTCAAGATCAGAAAAATGGTCAAGGGTCGGCTGTATCATGCCGGTGTATCGAAAGTCGAAATCGAACGGTCCGGCGATCAAACCAGAGTGATCATCCATACGGCTCGTCCCGGTATCATCATCGGGCGCAAGGGAGCTGAGGTCGATAAGTTGAAGACCGACCTTGAAAAACAGTACGGAGGGCAGGTCTACATCACGGTCAAGGAAATCAAGAAGCCTGAGCTCGATGCACAGCTGGTCAGTGAAAATGTCGCGACTCAGTTGGAGAAGCGCGTAGCCTTTCGGAGGGCAATGAAGCGAAGCGTTCAGTCTGCCCTGAGGCTCGGTGCCCAGGGAATCAAGATCATGGTGGCAGGTCGCCTGGGCGGCGCCGAAATCGCCAGGACGGAGTGGTATCGAGAAGGACGTGTGCCGCTGCATACGCTTCGCGCCGAAATAGATTATGGATTTGCCGAAGCGCATACAACCATGGGGCAGATCGGAGTGAAGACCTGGATCTACAAAGGAGAGCTTTTGCCTGTTCAGCCGATCAAGGCCGAATCATCTTTAGATCGACGGTTTGGGTGAGGAGATCGAGTCGTGTTAGCGCCTAAGAAAGTCAAATTCAGAAAAATGCAGAAAGGCCGGATGACGGGGAAGGCCTATCGTGGAGGGCAGATTACCCTGGGAGAGTTTGGCCTGAGAGCACTGGAGCCAGGGTGGGTGACCAGCAGGCAAATTGAGGCTGCGCGTATTGCCATTACTCGGTATGTGAAACGGGGGGGGCAAGTATGGACGCGTATTTTCCCCGATAAGCCGATCACCAAGAAGCCGGCGGAAACTCGAATGGGCAAGGGAAAGGGCAATCCTGAATACTGGGTTGCTGTTGTGAAGCCCGGCAGGATTCTTTATGAGATGGACGGGGTCACTCGGGAAACAGCTCGAGAAGCTTTCCGGCTTGCATCACACAAATTACCCATTGCCACGAAGTTGGTCATTCGCGGAGAGTTTGGATAGGTTCTTAAGGATCTGAAGAGGAGCAGGGGATATGGCGTTGGACGTCAAAGAGCTCCAGCAGCTGGGGGCAGGCGAACTTGTAGATAAAGAAAAACAGCTTGTGCAAGAGCTGTTCAATCTCCGTTTTCAATTCGGCTCCGGGCGGCTTGAGAATCCCATGCAAATCCGGAAAACGAAGCGGGACATTGCGCGGGTGAAGACTGTTCTCCAGCAAGTGAAGGCTCGATCAGAGGGGGCTAAAAGGTAGGGGACTCTATGGCTGAGGTGGCAAAGCGTCGTCATTGGTATGGCGACGTCGTCAGTAACAAAATGCAAAAGACGGTCGTCGTCGTGGTTTCGAGATCGGTCGTGCATCCGGTCTATAAGAAGGTTCTCAAGCGTGCGACCAGACTGAAGGCCCACGATGAAAGTGGCACGTGTAAAGTGGGAGATCGGGTCGAGCTCGTGCAGACCAGGCCTTTGAGCAAGCAAAAGAACTGGCGCGTTGTTCAGGTCATGGAAAAGGGTCAACCTGAAAAGTAAGCAGCAGTATTTCTTCCGGTCCCCGTTTGTTGTCGAGCGTAGGATGAGCGTAGGAATTGAGCGATGATTCAGAACTACACATATATGGATGTGGCCGATAATTCCGGTGCGAAACAGGCCATGTGCTTTCATGTTTTCGGAGGGACGAGACGCCGTTATGCGTCGCTCGGAGATGTCGTGGTGGTGGCAGTCAAGGAGGCGATCCCTCAGGCCAGTGTGAAGAAGGGGGATGTGAGTCGGGCCGTCATTGTCCGAACGACCAAGGAGGTTCGTCGTGAAGACGGGTCCTATATTAAGTTTGATCGCAACGCCTGCGTCTTAATCAACAAAGAGGGCGAGCCGATTGGAACGCGTATCTTCGGCCCTGTCGCTCGCGAGCTCCGTTGGAAGAAATTCATGAAGATCATTTCTTTGGCACCTGAAGTTTTGTAGGGCAGAACGAACGAGAGGCATCGTGGAAGTACTCCGAAAAAGCAGAATCCGAAAAGGGGATACGGTCGTGGTGGTTGCTGGCCGTGAACGAGGCAAGATCGGGAAGGTTCTGTCGATCGACCTGCGGGCCGGGAAGGTGGTTGTGGAGAAGCTGAATATCATCAAGCGACACACAAAGCCGAACCAGAAGGCGAAGCAGGGAGGCATTCTGGAGAGAGAGGCACCGCTTCAGGTTTCCAACGTCATGTTTCTCTGTCCGGTCACACAGAAGCCTACCCGGATCGGGATTCGGGTTTTGGAAGACGGGCGACGCGTGCGTTTTAGCAAGAAGTCCAACGAGACCGTGGAATAGGTTACGCAATGGCCAAGGAATCGAAAAGCCGACCTGGTAAGCCGTCAGAGCGAAAATCCTCGAAGAAAGAGCCGACTCCACAATTGGACCAGGGAAGCGAGGAGTCCAAGTTCCGACCACGGCTTCGCGACATGTATGCGCAGCAGGTGGTCCCCGCACTCATGAAGGAGTTTGGGTACAAGAACATCATGCAGGTTCCCAGGCTTGAGCGTGTAGTGTTGAACGTTGGAATGGGTGAGGCGATTCAGAATGTAAAGCTCTTGGAAAGTGCTGTGACGGAATTGGGAATGATCACGGGTCAAAAGCCGGTCGTGACTCGAGCCAAAAAAGCCATCGCCGGATTCAAGCTCAGGCAAGGATTACCCATCGGTGCGAAGGTGACGCTTCGTAGCCGGCGGATGTATGAGTTTTTCGATCGACTCGTGACATTAGCGCTTCCTCGAATACGAGACTTTCGCGGTGTCTCTCCCAAGGCTTTTGATGGTCGGGGGAACTATACCCTTGGCTTAAAAGAGCAGCTCATCTTTCCTGAAATTAAGTACGATGAAGTGGCCTCGATCCATGGAATGGACATTACGGTTGTGACCACAGCCAGGACGAACGATGAAGGGAAAGCTCTTTTGAAGCATCTGGGTATGCCCTTCCGCGCGTGAAAGCGGCATGCATCAACAGCGTCTGTTTGAACGGAAGGAGTGCTTGTGTCACGATTGGCACTAAGAAATAAGGCGGCGACGAAACAAAAGTTCTCCACGCGGGACTATCATCGGTGTGGAGTCTGCGGTCGGGTTCGCGGATATCTCCGTCGGTTTCGGATGTGCCGAATCTGCTTTCGGGTGATGACACTGCGCGGAGAGATTCCCGGAGTGCGAAAATCCAGCTGGTAGCCGGTGTGCTCGCGCCGGTGACTGACAATGGAGGATGGAAGGATATAGCATGGTTACCGATCCGATCGGCGATCTTCTTGTTCGTTTAAAGAATGGCGCACAACGCCGTTATGAAACCGTCACGGTTCCTACCTCAAAGCTGAAGCGTGCTGTTTTGGAGATCTTGAGGAAGGAAGGTTATGTTGATGCGATCGAGGATGGAGTTCATGACGGACATCCCGTTCTGACCGTGCGTCTTCGATATGTAGGCGAAGGGCAGCCGATGATTACCGGCCTGGAGCGTGTCAGCAAGCCGGGACGTCGCGTCTATGTCGGAGGTCAGGATATCAAGAAAGTCCGCAATGGGATCGGTGTGTCCATCCTTTCTACATCAAAAGGAGTCATGACCGACCAGGAGTCCCGTAAGAGTCGTCTTGGGGGCGAGGTTCTCTGTTCGGTATGGTAGGCGGCTGAGTCGCGTCGATCTCGATCAAAGGGTATAACAGGCCATGTCCCGTATTGGAAAAAAGCCGATTGCAATTCCGGGTGGAGTAGAAGTCAAGGTTGCCGGATCAACCGTATCCGTCAAAGGCCCATTAGGCAAGCTGGATTGGTTGCTCGTGCAAGGGGTGGACGTTGCCGTCAATAATGGTCAAGTCGCTGTGGGGCGATCGACTGACGATCGTAAATTGAGAGCCTTGCATGGGCTGACCCGTGCGGAATTGAGCAACATGATCCATGGAGTCACCAAGGGGTATGAACGTTCGCTTGAAATCACTGGAGTGGGTTACAAGACCCAAATTCAGGGTCGCACATTAAGTTTCAATGTAGGCTATATCAACCCAGTGATCTATGAGGTGCCGACGGGTATCGATGTGAAGGTGGACAAGCAAACGCTCATCAACATCAAGGGGGTTGATAAGCGTTTGGTGGGTCAGGTGGCGGCCGATCTGCGTGCCATTAAGCCGCCGGACGTCTACAAACAAAAGGGCGTTCGCTACGCGGGCGAGACATTGCGAAAGAAAGAAGGTAAGACCGGAAAATAGGAACTGGCCATGAATGCTGCAGACAAAGTTCGACAGCTTGATCGACGGCGCCGACGAGTGAGGCGTACGATTTCCGGGACGGGAGAACGACCGCGCCTGAACGTATTTCGGAGCGCGAGCCATATTTATGCTCAAATCATCGACGACATGCGAGGCGCTACGCTGGCGTCCGCGTCATCGCTCGATAAGTCATTACGTCAGTCCCTCAAGTCGACCGGTGGAATTGAAGCGGCCAAGGCGGTAGGGAAATTGATCGCCGATCGTGCCAAGGCCGCTCAGGTCAGCACCGTCGTTTTTGATCGAGGAGGCCGGATGTATCACGGCCGAATCAAGGCCCTTGCAGATGCGTCGCGTGAAGGGGGCTTGCAATTCTAGATCGGCTGGAGGCCAGGTGAGTAAAGGAAGCGTGTGACCTATGCGCCGAACGATAACTGAACTTAGGACTGCGGGGTAAGAGCGTGCGAGTCAATCCCGATGAGTTAAGCTTGAAGGATAAAGTCGTATTCATCAATCGCGTTGCCAAAGTGGTGAAAGGTGGCAAGCGGTTCAACTTCTGTGCGCTTGTCGTGGTCGGTGACGGTCATGGCTGGGTCGGGATAGGCAAGGGGAAAGCCGCTGAAGTTCCGGTGGCGATTTCAAAGGCCGTCGAACAAGCCAAGAAACACCTCGTTCATGTCGCGCTGAAAGGCGGAACCATCCCCCATGAGGTGCATGGGTTGTTTGGGGGAGAGCACGTACTGCTTAAGCCGGCCGTCGACGGTACCGGAATCATCGCCGGGGGGGCGGTTCGTGCCGTCGTGGAGTTAGTCGGTGCGCATAACGTCATCGCAAAAACGTTGGGCCGTGGGAACCCCTTCAATGCGGTTCGCGCGACGCTAGATGGGCTTACCCAATTGAGAAACTTGGATGACGTTCTGCGCTTCCGTAGGCAAGCGGTTGTCGAAGGGCGAGAAAGGGTTACGGTGTGATGGGTTCCGCAAAGACTGCAAAAGCTCTCAATCATGATGTTCAAACTGTGCGGGTGACATTGCGACGTAGCGCCATCGGAACGCCTGAACGGCATCGCCTTGTCTTGCGCGGTCTGGGTCTTCGACGTATTCGACAGACGGTTATCCGTCCGGACACGCCTCAGGTGCGAGGAATGATCCGTAAAGTCGACTATCTGCTTGAGGTTGGAAAGCCATGAACCTCCATGATCTGGCTCCCGCACAAGGAGCAAAGAAGCGACGAAAACGCATAGGACGAGGGCCTGGGTCCGGTCACGGGAAGACCGCCACAAAAGGTCATAAGGGACTGTTGGCTCGATCAGGGGGTGGCAAACGTCCGGGATTTGAAGGCGGACAGATGCCCTTGGTACGCCGGCTGCCCAAGTTCGGCTTCACCAACCCGGCACGGACGGAATATGCAGTCGTCAACATTAAGAGTTTTGAACGATGGGTCGGAAACGAGACGGTCACGCCACAAGCCATGGTTGATGCCGGACTAGTGAAGCGAAAAAAGTTGCCGATTAAAATTCTCGGCAATGGCGAGTTGAAGCGATCGCTCGTTGTTCAGGCACAGAAGTTCAGTAAATCGGCTGAAGCCAAGATCCAAGCAGCCGGAGGGCGAGTCGAGGTCATCGGCGGTGCTTGAACGGCTCCTGACCAGTTTTCAGAATATCTTCAAGATCCCCGAGCTGCGGACTCGTGTTCTCTTTACGCTCGGCATGCTTGTGGTGTATCGGATCGGGTCTCACATCCCGACTCCTGGCATCAACGGTGAAGCCCTTTCCGAGTTTTTGCAAAAACAAGGGGGGGCCTTGTTGGGGTTCCTCGATATTTTCTCAGGCGGTTCATTATCCCGTCTGACGATCTTTGCGCTGGGCATTATGCCCTACATCAGCGCATCGATCATCCTCCAATTGTTGACGGTCGTCATCCCGCATTTGACCAAACTGGCCAAGGAGGGCGAGCGAGGTCGGAAGAAGATCATTCAATATACCCGATTCGGGACGATCGGTATTGCCCTGATTCAGGGGTTTGGTATTGCGGTTGGATTGGAACAAATGAATCAGGGAGCGTTCGTGCTCAATGCGGGATGGGGATTCCGTCTCATGACGGTCATCACGTTGACGGCCGGCACGGGGTTCCTGATGTGGCTCGGTGAACAGATCACTGAGCGAGGGATCGGCAATGGCATCTCTTTAATCATTTTTGCGGGGATTGTCGCCAGGCTGCCTGCGGCCGTGGCACAGACCTACAATCTGTACGAAATCGGTCAGCTCAATGCGTTTTTATTGATCGGATTGACTCTTTTGATGATCGGCGTGGTCGCCGCCATTGTTTTTTTGGAGAGCGGGCGCCGGAAAATTCCGGTGCAGTATGCAAAGCGGGTGATCGGGCGACGAGTCTACGGAGGACAGAGTACGCACATTCCATTGAAAATCAATACGGCCGGGGTCATTCCACCCATATTTGCCTCGTCGATCATCGCATTTCCTGCGACCATTGCGGGGTTCTTTGAGACGCCATGGGTGAAATCGATCGGGGCGCAGCTGGCTCCCGGATCGCTGCTCTACACCTTGATGTACGTAGGGCTCATCATCTTTTTCTGTTTTTTCTACACGGCAGTGGTCCTTAACCCCGTCGATATGGCCGACAACATGAAAAAGTACGGAGGTTTTATTCCTGGTATCAGGCCTGGTCAACGAACCTCCGACTATATCTACAATGTCCTCACGAAGATTACATTTGCCGGCGCCATCTATCTGGCCATCGTCTGTGTGATTCCTGAATTTCTCATTTATAAGCTGAATGTGCCTTTTTATTTTGGCGGCACCTCTCTGTTGATCGTTATTGGTGTGGGCCTGGATACGGCCCAGCAAATTGAATCCCATATGTTGATGCGGAATTACGAGGGATTTTTAGGCAAGGGTATGGCTCCGTTGCGCGGGAGAAGCGGGTAGGAACATGCGGCTTGTGTTTCTCGGTGCTCCGGGTGTTGGGAAAGGCACGCAGGCTGATAAGGCTGCCGTTCAGTATCACATTCGTAAGATTTCAACCGGTGATTTACTTCGGGAGGCGGTTCGGAATAGGACGCCCCTTGGCATTGAAGCCAAAGAGCATATGGATCAGGGAAGGTTGGTTCCAGATTCAGTCGTCATAGGACTGGTACGGGAGAAACTGGCTGATTCATCACATGCCAATGGGTTTATTCTCGATGGATTTCCAAGGACGGTTCATCAGGCCGAAGCGCTCGCAAAGGTGCTCGCTGAACAAGGCCTTCAGCTGGATCGAGTGATTCATTTCAGGGTTTCACGATCAGAAATTGTCAAGCGGTTGAGCGGGCGTCGGAGCTGCCCCAAGTGCCAGGCGACCTATCATGTGGAGTTCGCGCCATCCAAGAGCGGCGATGTCTGTGAACGGTGTGGAGCAGCGTTGGTTCAGCGAAGCGATGATCAGCCGGAAGCGATCGAGATGCGTCTTCGTGTGTATGAAGAGCAGACAGCGCCCTTGATCACCTTTTATGAGAACAAGCAGGTTTTGTCGCATCTCAATGGCGCCGAACCAGTTGAGACGGTCTATCAGAATCTCGTGAGAGAGCTGACGGCATACCAGACGGCATGATCATTCTGAAAACGCCCTCCGAGATTACGGTGATGGCCGAGGCGTCAAGAGTGGTAGCTGAAGCGCTCGCGATTGTGAGGAAAGCAGTCTGTCCAGGTATCAGCACGGATGAGTTGGACTGTATTGCCGAGGAAGCGATACGGGCCAGGGGGGCGGTTCCAGCGTTCAAAGGCTACCGGAACTATCCCAAAACCCTTTGTGCATCCGTGAACGAACAGGTCGTTCACGGTATCCCTTCGAAGCGAAAGCTAAAGGAGGGGGATATCATCGGATTGGATCTCGGTGCTATTGTCGGTGGGTTCTATGGGGATTCTGCCGTGACGGTAGCGGTTGGGCGGATTCCAGAAGCGACAGAAAAACTGGTTCGAGTGACGGAAGAGGCGCTTTATCTTGGGATCAAGCAGGCTGTGGTCGGCAACCGTTTGACAGACATTTCGAACGCTGTGCAACAACATGTCGAATGCGCTGGCTACTCGGTTGTCACCGAGTTTGTGGGCCATGGGATTGGTCGGCAGTTGCATGAGGAGCCTCAAGTTCCCAACTATGGGAAGCCGAGTCAAGGGCCTCGATTGCAACCAGGTATGGTGCTGGCGATTGAACCAATGGTGAACATGGGTCGGAGTGCCGTGCGTGTGCTCGGGGATCGGTGGACAGCAGTCACGGTAGATGGAAGCCTCTCTGCGCACTTCGAACATACGATCGCCGTCCAACCCAGCGGAGCGCCTCGCATTTTGAGCCAATTGGAGACAACCTAGAGTCGGTTCATCAGGAAAGAATACAGCAGGACGTGGCAAAAGAAGACATCATTGAAGTCCAGGGCTTGGTGGCGGAGACGCTTCCCAACGCCATGTTTCGGGTCAAGCTGGATAACGGCCATGTCATACTGGCTCACATCTCTGGGAAAATGCGGATGCATTTTATCCGCATCCTGCCCGGCGACAAGGTCACGGTGGAAATGTCACCATACGATTTGACCAGGGGCCGCATCACCTATCGCTTCAAGTAACGGGAGTGGCGAATTGTCATGAAGGTCAAATCATCAGTGAAGCCCATATGTGCCAAATGCAAGGTTGTCCGTCGTCGGGGGGTCGTGCGGATTTTATGCAAAAACCCACGCCATAAGCAGCGACAAGGATGAAGAAAAGTGCCGAGCCGTGAGTGTTGAGTTCGGAGCCGGCATTACAGCGGGTCTCAATGAGGAGATATTTCAGCACATAGCACTCAACGCTCAGCACTTAGAACTGGAGGGGAGGAATGGCACGTATTGCCGGCATCGATTTGCCACGGAATAAACGGACGGATATCGGATTGACCTATATCTATGGAATCGGACGCATGTCGGCTCAGAAGATTCTCAATGAAGCGGGAATCGATGGAGCGGTCCGGGTCAAAGACCTGAGCGAAGATAGGATCGTCAAGTTGCGTGAAATCATCGAACGTGATTACAGGGTCGAAGGAGACCTACGCAAAGAGGTGTCGCTGAATATCAAGCGGCTGGTTGATACGGGGACCTATCGAGGGTTGCGTCATCGCAAAGGCCTGCCGGTCCGCGGACAACGAACCAAAACCAATGCTCGGACACGTAAAGGACGGCGCGCAGGCGTCAGTAGCAAGCCGAGACCCACGGTGACCAAAGGGGCCTCGAGCACCTAGTCTGCAGAAACAGCCGAAGGAGTTCGCATGAGCGTCAAAAAAGGAAAAAAGAAAGAACGTCGGATAGTCCAAAGTGGAGTGGCACATGTTCAGGCCTCATTCAACAATACGATTGTGACTATCACCGACATGAGCGGAAACACGGTGGTGTGGGCAAGCGCAGGCAATCAAGGGTTCAAAGGATCGAGGAAGAGCACCCCCTTTGCTGCTCAGCGAGCCGGGGAGACCGCAGCGCGAAAAGCGATGGAAAGCGGGATGCGGCAAGTCGATGTGTATGTGAATGGACCGGGTTCCGGTCGCGAATCGGCGATCCGTTCACTTCAAGGAGCGGGTTTGCGGATCAATCTGATTCGCGATGTCACGCCGATTCCGCATAATGGTTGTCGACCTCCCAAACGTCGGAGAGTCTAAGGGACGTGAAACGTTAATCGTTAAACGTGAATCAAGGGTCGATTAACGAGTAACGTCTAACGGTTAACGAAGAACGAGGAGGGAGCAGTGGCAAAGTATCGTGGTCCAGTCTGTCGGTTGTGTCGGCGAGAAGGTGAGAAGCTGTTTCTCAAAGGCACTCGTTGTATGACGGAAAAGTGCGCGGTCGAGCGCCGGAGTTATCCGCCTGGCCAACATGGGCAGGGGCGACAGCGGACCTCTGACTATAGTCTGCAGCTGCGCGAAAAGCAGAAGCTGCGTCGGATCTACGGGCTTCAGGAACGCCAATTCCGCGGCGTCTTCGAACGTGCAGAACGACAGACCGGCGTCACGGGCGACGCCCTGTTGCGGTTGCTCGAATGTCGCGTGGACAATGTCGCCTATCGATTAGGATTCGGTGCATCGCGCAAGCAAGCTCGTCAGATGGTGAGTCATGGTCATTTCACCATCAACGGTAAGAAGATCACGGTGGCTGGGGCGTTGGTGAAACCGGGGGATGTGATCGAAATTCGTGAACGGAGTCGGGACTTAGCCGCAATCCAGGCGGCATTGGAGTCGGTTGATAGTCGCGGCATTCCTGATTGGCTTGAGCTGGACAAAGGAGCGTTCAAGGGCACCGTTCGCGCGTTGCCGGCCAAGGAGCAAATCGCGTTGCCGGTCAACGAACAGATGGTCGTGGAATTATACTCACGATAGTCCGCTGTTCTGCGGTGGGTTCTTTCGAAATCGGGGTTATCTGTCGATGTTCTAGTCACTCGATGGTATGGAGGGTGGGTCATGATCAAAGCGATGAAAGACTTTCAGATCCCAATGCGGGTGGAAGTCGACAAGGATGCGCATTCTCCCACGTTTGGACGATTCACCACGGAAGCGTTTGAACGGGGGTTTGGCACCACGATCGGTAATGCCCTCCGTCGCATATTGTTGTCGTCGCTCACAGGGGCTGCGGTGACCACTGTGAAGATTGAAGGGGTCGTGCACGAGTTTTCGACGATTTCTGGTGTGGCGGAAGATGTCACGGCAATCATTCTGAATATCAAGAGCTTGCGTCTGGCGCTCCACACGGGGAAACCGAAAACGATACGGTTGAAAAAGAAGGGGCCCGGAGAAGCAAAGGGGTCGGACATTCTTCACGATGGCGACGTGACGATTCTGACGCCTGATTTGCATATCGCCACTCTCGACAAGGATGCGACTCTAGATATCGAGATGACGGTGAAACATGGTCGTGGTTATGTGCCAGCCGAGCGTAACAAAGAAGAGGGATTGTCGATCGGGGTGATAGCCATCGATTCCATTTTCTCTCCGATCAGGAGGGTCAATTTCCATGTTGAGAATGCACGGGTCGGCCGTATGACCGACTATGACAAACTGACGATGGAGATCTGGACCGACGGCACTATCAGCCCTCGCGATGCCCTCTCTACAGGGGCCGGGATATTGCGTGAGCATCTGGATATTTTTATCAATCCTGAGGAACGTAGTGATGGCAAGAGCGAAGCGGGCTACGAGGAATCTCAGCGGGAAGTGAACAAGAATCTCGCTCGGAGCGTGAATGAGTTGGAGTTATCCGTTCGTGCGGCCAATTGTCTGAAGAATGCGAATATCAAGACAATCGCCGACCTTGTGCAAAAGTCTGAAGGTGAGATGCTCAGGACAAAAAACTTCGGTAAAAAGTCTCTCAACGAAATTAAAGAAATTCTTTCGGAAATGGGGCTTTCGTTAGGAACAAAGGTAGAGGCCGGGCCTCCACACAATGGAAGCCCAAAAGCTGAATGACGCGTTCCAATCAAGAGGATTACTGTGCGACATAGAAAAAAGGGGCGACAACTTGGGCGGCAGACGAAGCATCGGGGAGCATTGTTTCGGAACTTAGTGACCTCGCTGTTAGACCAAGAGCGCATCGAGACCACAGGAGCCAAGGCGAAGGAGGTACGAGGGTTTACCGATCGCATGATCACCCTTGGCAAGGAAGGTACGCTGCCGGCGCGCCGTCGAGCCTTAGGATTTCTTCGCAGTAAGGCCGTTGTGTCTAAACTATTCAGTGATGTGGCGACACGATTCAAGGATCGATCCGGTGGGTACACCAGGATCATCAAAACTCGTCGCCGTATTGGTGATGCGGCTGAAATGGTTGCTATCGAATTAGTGTCTCGTCAGGAGCCAACGATAAAGAAAAAGTCCGATGCTCGTACCACTCAACCTGCACCCACCGAGACCGCAACATCGCCGTAGTTTTCTAGTCACGACCATTCTGCTGACGCTATCGAGACTCCCATGTGTCAACACATGGGAGTCTTTTTATTTTCAGTTCACCGGAGGCCGTTTACTTGGCAGACCGTGCATGCTACGATCGTGCCAGGTGTCGCCCTGCATCTACTACGAGGGAATTTCTAGCGCATGTGGGAGCTTGTAGCGAGACGGGCTCTTCTCGCCTTGAGTGTGCTGTTAGCCACATTTCTCGGCTATCTTCTCTTCAGAAACGCAGATTCAGCGCCGAGTAACCGGCCCATCGCTCCAGAGTCGATTGAACAAGCGGATGCGAAGATCATGGAGTTCACCTTTACACAATCACAAGGCGATGTCGTTCAGTGGCAGGTGCAGGCTAAACAGGCCCGATTATTCGAACAAGATAAGCGTGCCGTTCTGCATGACGTTGCCCTCACCTTTTACGGCGCAGGAGGGGATGAGGTGACTGTGTACGGGGAAGAGGGAACGCTGGATACTGCGACCAAGAATTTCAGGCTGTCAAATCGTCAAACGCCCATTGTCGTGGAGACGACGAGCGGCTATACGATTTATACCAACCACTTGATATGGATTGACCAGACACGAGAGATCCGAACGCAAGATCCGGTGCGGATGGTGGGGCATGGGCTGGAGGTGAGGGGACAAGGACTGCTTGGGCGGCTGGAATCCGAAGAATTTGAGATTCTACAGGATGTGCATGTGGATTTGGCTCCTTCTTCTTAGCGTCTGCTTTGTCGGGTCCACGTCGGCAGCTCCCTCAACGGAATCAGTGAACCTCAAGAGGAGCATGGAGGCTCCTGGTGTCGCAACCACCATCACGTCAAAGAAAATGACGGTACGAAACCAAGACAGCCAAGCTATTTTCGAGGAAACAGTTGTCCTGACCAGGGGGCCTCTGATCGTCCATTCCGATAAGATGATTGTGTTATTCACTCCCCGAAACCGCACCTCTGCGGGGCCGTCTGAAGACGGGACGGATCATCCTGAATCCCGCCGGAATCCCACGGCTTCCAAAGAAGCTAACACAGCCTCGACGATGTCGAATCGCTCCGTGAGTCGTGTCGAGGCGACCGGGGATGCCCATCGTGTCAGGATTCAATACGAGAACGGCAACGCGACTTGCCAAAAAGCCGTGTATTTCGTTGATGGAGAGAAAATCGTGTTGACGGGCGAACCCGTAGCTTGGGAAAAGGGTACACGTGTCAGCGGTAAGCAGATTACGATTTTCTTAGCGGAAGAGCGGAGCGTGGTGGAGGGGGGCTCACACGTCCGCATCGAAGGCGAGGGACAGAACCAGCCATGACCCGGAGTGCTTCTGCAGAATTTGACGCGCTCGTGGAGCCGATTGCGGCCTCGCAGCGGAATTGTCTACGTGCTACTGGATTGGTAAAAAGTTTCCGTGGCCGCAAAGTCGTCAAGGGTGTCGCCGTCGAGGTGTATGCCGGCGAGGTGGTTGGACTGCTCGGCCCGAATGGAGCGGGCAAGACCACAATCTTCGATATGATGGTCGGCTTGTGCCAGCCCGATGAAGGGGAGATCACCTTCATCGGTGAATCAGTGACCAACCTCCCGATGTACAAACGAGCGCGTCGGGGAATCGGCTACCTACCTCAAGAATCGTCCGTTTTTCGACGGCTTTCGGTGGAAAATAATGTCTTGGCGATTCTCGAAATGCTGGGGTATGCTCGTAAAGAGCGAAGCCAACGTGTGGATGCCTTGCTCAAAGAATTAGATCTCATCAATATACGAAAGAGCATGGCCTATGCTCTCTCAGGTGGAGAGCGCCGACGTTTGGAGATCACGCGTGCATTAGCGGCCACACCGTCGTTCATGCTCTTGGATGAACCATTTGCAGGGATCGATCCGATAGCCGTCGCGGATATTCAGCAGATCATTACGCGGTTGAAAGAAAAAAAGATCGGTATTCTGATTACCGATCACAATGTACAGGAAACGCTGTCAATTGTTGACCGTGCCTACATTATCAATGAAGGATTGATCTTGGAGGCGGGGACTCCCGAAGCCATTGTGCGGAGTCCAACGGCTCGAGCCGTTTATCTTGGCGAGCAGTTCAAGTTGTAGAGGAATAGCAGAGGCATCGATGAAACTCCGTCTGGTTCCACAACTCTCACAAAAACTCATCATGACGCCTCAACTGCAGCAAGCGATTAAGCTGCTGCAGCTGTCTCGACTTGAGCTGCAGCAGAGCCTCACTCAGCATCTCCTGGAAAACCCTTTGTTGGATGAAATTCAATCCGATGTCGACGAGGGCGAGTCCTTGGTCTCCGAGGAGAAGGTTGAAGCTCCCCCCGCACCGGAAGGACAGGATCGGTCGGACGCAGGGGTTGAAACACGTGAAGAACAAGGTTCGCCGGAGGAGTTTTCCGCTTCCGGATGGGAAGAATACTTCGGCAGAGATCGACGGAGCGGCGAGTCTGAATACTCCGCGGCACAAGATGAGCTTCCTTCGTACGAGCAAACGGTGGCGAAAGCGACGTCCCTCGAGGATCATCTGCTCTGGCAATTGTCCTTGTCCGGGCTCGGTGATCGAGAAAAGGAACTCGGTCGTTTGATCATCGGCAATCTAGATGATGATGGTTATCTACGTATTCCATTGTCTGAGGTCGTGGCCGGGACCGGTTTTGACGAATCCGAAGTTGAATCTGTACTCAAGGACATCCAGACTTTCGATCCGACCGGGGTTGGGGCCAGAAATCTTCCCGAATGCCTTTTGCTACAACTCGGGCATTTAGGTCGGAATCCATTTGGGTCCCTTGGGTCTCCACCCGGCGCCCTGAAAGGATCGGTTATTGAAAGCATCGTTTTGCACCATTTGAAGGACTTAGAGAAAAAACAATATGCCAAGGTTGCGAAGGCCTTGAATATCACGATCGAGGAAGTCTTCCAAGCCACCAAAATCATTGGAGAACTTGAGCCCAAACCGGGGAGGCCGTTCGCAAATACCCAGAACTACGTTATCGTGCCTGATGTGTTTGTAGTCAAGAATGATGGGGAGTGGGTTGTGCTCTTGAACGACGATGGGCTGCCACGCATGAGGATCAGCCCATATTACAAACAGCTTATTTCTTCCGGACAGGGCGGATCTCCGGAAACCAAAGCGTATATGGATGAAAAATTGCGGGCCGCTCAGTGGGTTATTCGGAGCATCGAGCAACGGAATCGGACAATCGTGAAAGTGGTTTCCAGCATCGTCAAGTTTCAAGAGAAATTTTTTGATCATGGCGTCCAATATCTCAAGCCCTTGGTTCTCAAGCAAGTGGCGGAAGATATAGGGATGCATGAATCGACGATCAGTCGTGTGACGGCCAATAAATATATGTATTGCCCACAGGGCATGTTGGAACTCAAGTTTTTCTTCAACGCTGGACTTCAGCGGGCGGATGAGCCTTCAGGCATGCATTCCTCCGTTTCAGTCAAGGATATGATCAAGACAATGGTGGCTGAAGAGGATACGGAGCGTCCCTTGAAAGACGAAGAAATTGCCGCTCGGCTTCGAAAGCAGGGGGTCCTTATCGCACGGAGGACTGTGGCCAAATATCGGGGGGAGTTGAACATCTCATCCGCCAGTCAACGTAAACGATTTTTTTGATCACCGTTGCTTCGCATCCAACCAGGTCTAATTGGAGGTGGGCATGAAGCTGAGAATTACAGGTCGCCACATGGATATCACGCCAGCGCTTAGAAGCTATGTGGAAACCCGGTTCGGTCGCCTGGATCGGTACGGATTGAAGGTCGGATCGCTTCAAGTGGTATTGGGAGTCGAGAAGCTTCAGCATAAGGCGGAAGTCACTGGTGCGGTCAGCGGCAAGCGAGTACAAGCCAAGACATCAACGCCGGAAATGTATGCCACTATCGATGCGCTCGTCGACCGTGTGGATGCGCAGTTTCGGAAATGGAAAGATCGTCTTGTCAATCATAAGCCGACCAAACCGAAGAGATCACGATCGAGTTCCCATGTGAGTCTTTCGTGAAATCTTGCTCCCTTCCATCCTTGGCGTACTCAATGTGCCCGAGCGGCTTGACGAAACCAATGTAGCCATGGAGGCACGGCGCACTTCACCTCGCTGAATCGGGGTGATACTGACAGCGACTCTCAGCGGAGTATCTCGGGCATGCCCACCGAGGCAAGTACGACCTATGGCCCGGCTGAATCTGGTCATAATAAGCGGGTTGTCCGGTTCTGGTAAAACGTATGCCCTCAAAGCATTTGAG
The DNA here is from genome assembly GCA_011090425.1 of Nitrospira sp. LK70. Classification (GTDB taxonomy): domain Bacteria; phylum Nitrospirota; class Nitrospiria; order Nitrospirales; family Nitrospiraceae; genus Nitrospira_D. The sequence goes on from PHGD01000009.1 coordinate 20,201, forward strand.
GACGCCGGGTATTTCTGCATCGATAATCTTCCCCTTACCCTCCTCCCGACTTTTGTTGATCTCTGCAATCAGCAGCATAGCGAAATTACTAACGTTGCTCTTGGGATTGACGTTAGGGAGCGTGCGTTCTTTTCGGATTTCGGCAATATCTTGGAAAGGGTGCAAGCGCTCGGTCATGCCGTTCAGTTGCTTTTCCTTGAGGCTCGTGAAGAGGTATTGATCAGACGGTTTTCAGAGTCCAGACGCCCCCATCCACTGTTGCCGGATCTCCCCGTCTTGAATGGGATCCGGTTCGAAAAGGAACGTGTAGCTGAACTCCGGCGCCGGGCTGATCGAATCATCGATACTTCCGATCTGACGGTCCATGGGCTTGGTGAGTTACTTGCTAGTCAATTCCTAGGCGGACCTTTTGACAGACGACTCACGATCTCGATCATGACCTTCGGATATAAGTTTGGGGTGCCGTATGATATCGATTTGTTGTTTGATGTGCGATTTCTTAAGAACCCATTTTTCGTGCCTGAGCTCAAGCCTCTCTCCGGAGACGATCCGCTGGTCCGAACCTTCGTTCTGACAGACCCCGAGGCCGTTTCACTCATGGAGCACCTCGAAGGCCTGCTGAAGTTTCTCTTGCCGCTATTCCAAAGAGAGCGCCGTAGTTATCTGACCATCGGTATCGGATGTACCGGTGGACGTCATCGCTCGGTGGCGGTTGCTAGTCGTCTCCAAGAAAGCCTCTCCGCGTTGGGATACGAAGTCGGCCTCAAACACCGAGATATCGACAAGATACAGACTGCTGTTTGAACCACAGCCATCGTTATCCTGCCGTGCCCCCGGTCGGTTCCTTGACAGGTAGAGCATACTGACTATACTTGCTCCTGTGAGCACCCAAAGGCATCATGACAGTGCAAGTGCTACAGTGAACAATCCTAAGTACAGACCCAATGAAGCGAGCTACAAGGCCAATCAAGTATGCGCATTGTTCGACATTTCCAAGGCGACACTCTTTCGTTGGGAACGGGAGGGTGTCATTAGCCAGCCCGCTCGCGATTGGAGAAATTGGCGGCTCTATACAAGAAAGAATGTGGACGAAATTGAGAAGGTTATCCGCGTCCGAAAGGCTGTCGCGTAAAGTCGCAGGTAACGCATGTTGACTTCACTTAAGAAGCTCGTGGAAACCGATGTCATAACGATGCTGACCCCTCGCAGACAGTTAGTGGGGCTCGATATCGGATCGAGTGCGATTAAGGTCGCTCAACTCAAGGAAAGTAAGGGACGGTACTTTCTCCAAAAGTTCGGCGTGAAACCGCTTGAGCCGGAAGTCATTGTAGATGGGACGGTCATGGACGAAGGGCGTGTGGTTTCGGCTATTGGAGAATTATTTGAGGAAGCCAACGTCAAGAATAAACACGTCGCCATCTCGATTTCAGGTCACGCCGTCATTGTGAAGAAGATCACTTTACCGCCCATGCCTGATGAAGAATTGGAAGGACAGGTGAAATTGGCGGCGGAGCAGTACATTCCCTTCGACATCAACGAAGTGAACATCGACTTTCATGTCTTGCCGGTGGATGCGTCAGAAGATCAGCAGGAGGATATGTCGGTGATTCTTGTTGCCGCTAAGAAAGACAAGATTAATGAGTTGACCGAACTCGTCAAGGCAGCTGGACTTATCCCAATGGTCATGGACGTTGATGCGTTTGCGGTTGAGAATATGCACGCGATTAATTATCCGATGACGAAGGAAGAAACGACGGCCCTCGTGAATCTCGGCGCGAGCGTGATGAATGTGAACATCGTCCGTGCCGGTTCTTCATTGTTTACGCGTGATATCCCGTTGGGGGGCAATAGGTACACAGAAGCAATTCAACGCGAGATAGGGCTCTCCTTCGAGGAAGCTGAAGAGAGTAAGAAAAAGGACCGAGCAGGTGATTCCGGTGGGGTGTCGGTCACCGGTGTTATGGACAGTGTGAATGCGGAAGTCGCGTCCGAGATCGCTCGGACGATTGACTACTTCAAGACCTCGTCCGCCAACGCTGAGCTCAGTCGTGTTCTGGTCTGTGGTGGCGTGGCCCGGGCAAAAGGGCTGATTCAACAGCTCGGCGATCGGATGCAACTGCCTGCAGAAATGGCTGATCCCTTCGCTGAAATAGATGTTACAGGGTGCGGCATCGACCCTGACCTATTGGCTGACTTGGCCCCATCGGCAGCCGTCGGCGTCGGGTTGGCATTGAGAGCGGTGGGGGACAGATGATTCGCATTAACCTCCTTCCAGGTGGGCCCAAAGGAAAATCAGCTAAACCTCAATATGACGTACGCGCACAGGCACTGCTCGGCGTCGGGATTATCCTGGTCGTGCTGGCCGGGTGTTGGTGGTATTCGGCTTCATTGGACAGTGAGCTTGAGGCTCGACAGGAGGAAAAGCGAGATAAAGAAAAGCAAGTTGCCCAGCTGAAGGACCAGGTCAAGCAAGTACAGGATTTTGAACAAAGGAAAAAGTTACTTGAGGACAAGAATCGGATTATAGACCAGCTTGAGCAATCCAGAATGGGTCCGGTGAAGGTGCTCGATCATGTGAGTCAGAGTTTAGAGCCGCTTAAAGTATGGCTCACGAAGCTGGGTGTGGCATCCGATACGGTTGAGTTGGAAGGGAAGGCTTTAACAAACGACGACGTAGTGGAATTCGTGAACAACTTGCGACGCACGGAGTATTTTGTCGGCATCAATTTGCAAGAGAGTAAGGCAGCAGTAGAAAACAAAATTAACCTGTACCAGTTTCGTTTGGCATTTCGTCTGAAGGGATCCTGATGGCTTTGCCGCAGATCAAGCTTGATGCGCTTCGCAATGTGCCGGCTTCGCAAAAGGCCGCGCTCTTATTCTTGCTCGTCGGCGGCATGATTGCTGGCTTCTATTTCTACATTGCAGAACCTAAGTCTGCGACCATCACGACGCTCGAGGCCGAAAACAGTAGACTGGATGGTGAAATTCAGACACTCACCATCAAAGTGAAACATCTCGACCAATTAGTCGCGGCGAACAGACAGCTCGAAATTGAATTGGCTAAGAAGAAAGAACGGCTCCCTCCGGAAGAAGAAGCGATCATGCTGCTGAAGCAGGTGTCTGACCTCGGGGTACGATTGGGACTCGATATCAAACTCTGGAAACCAGGCGCCCAGACTGAAGATGGGTCGAAGCTTTTCGTCAAGATGCCGGTCAGTGTGGAGGTGGCCGGGGTCTATCACACTGCCGCACTATTTTTCGATCGGATCAATCGACTTCCTCGGATAATTACGGTGTCGGGCCTTAAGATGGGGTCTCCGAAGAGTGAACAAGGACGAATCGTATCACAAACGACATTTGACCTGGTGGCTTACGCTGCGCCTCGGGAAAAGCCGGTTTCCGGAGCATCTCCTTCGGCTAATGCTCCCAAAGTAGCCCAAGTTGGGAAATAGTGAAATCGTGACATCATGCACGTCTTGAATATCAGCAAGAAGCCTAAAGAATATTCTCTGATAGTGAGTGCCAGCCTGCTATGCGTGTGTGTCACCCTTTCTGGGAGTATAGATGCACAAGCCGAGTCTTCTCCTCTTCCTGGCCTGACGACTCCGATGCGGCAAGATGCTCTCACGCTGTCTTCTGTACCAGAAATCCAGAGGACGACTCCCCAAGCTGTAGAAGCGCCCATGTCTGGGTCAGGTACTCCGGTGGCTTCCCAGCCTTCCGTACCGGACGGGGTGGTTGGAGGTGGGTATGATCCTTCCGGTCGTCGAGATCCATTTGCTCCTATCGTCCAGGAGCTTCAGCCGGGGAAAACGGATACAACTCTTCCACCATTGCAACGCGTGACCCTGACGGAGCTCAACCTTATTGCCGTCGTATGGGGGGCATACGGCTATACCGCTATGGTGCAGACACCAGAAGGACATGGGTACACCGTTAGACGGGGAACAAGGATCGGGCAAAACAATGGAGTAGTCAGCGCAGTTACCGAGCGCGGCATCATTGTCCAGGAACGGTTCACTGATGTGTATGGCAAGAAGCAGGAGCGAGAACATGTCAAGCTCTTACATCCCAAAGAGGGCTCAGAATGAAACCACTACCTTTGCAGGCGGATAATTCTCGAACTGGCGGATCTTTCATCGAAGTCTTGGCGCTGTCGATCGCCGCTCTGACCATAATTGCCCAGACGCCTGCGTTGGCCGAGGAGATCGACGTGATAAAGCGGAGTGATGCCAGGCGAACCGAAATGGCTAGGACACGATTGCTGGCGCGGACCGTGACCGCTATTGAGGTCCACCCCAAAACCGATCTGGTGACCGTAGTAGTTGCCGGGGATGGCCAACTATTTCCTGAAGCCAATTTTCTAGATGAATCCCGCTTAATCGTTGATATTCCGGCGGTCTCGTCCACCCTTCGACGGTCAGTAGTGCAGGCCGACCACTACCTGCTCAAAAAAATCAGGGTGGGGCACCACGCTGATAAGGTCAGGCTGGTGTTCGATGTTCCCGAGCGCCCGGTTCTGTCTCTTGCTCGCGAAGATAATAAGGTATTGATTACATTGAGGCCGAGCGAGCGGAAAATATCCTCTGTGGTCGCTGCGCACGTCGATGGAGGAGAGATCGGCTCATTCCACCCTCAGACCCGTAAGGGGCTATTCGTACCGGGAGATCGCGTGGTCAAGAGAGCGACGCGAATCGTGCGGCCCCTCCAGTCTCGCTTCACGGTGCAGCGGGTTCAGATGGCTGGAGAAAGTGCTCCTGCTGTAAAGGACGACAGATCCGATGACATTGTGGCAGGGCAAACACGATTTGTCGGTCGGCGTATCTCCCTCGATTTTCAACAGGCTGACATTACGAACATTCTTCGATTGATCGCCGAGGTCAGCGGCTTCAACATCGTCGTTGGAGAAGGTGTCAAGTCGAAAGTCACCATGAAGCTGGTCAGTGTACCTTGGGACCAGGCGTTGGATATGCTCTTGAAGATGAACGGGCTCGGCATGATTCGTCAAGGCAGCATTGTGTGGGTCGATTCGCTGGCGAACATTGCCAAGCAGCAGGATGAAGAAGCACGGGCAAAGGATTCCAAGACGAAGGCGGAGGAACTGGTCGACCGTGTCTTCTATATTAGGAATCTCCAGGCCCAAGAGGTTATGACATCGCTCCGGCAATATTTAAGCCCACGGGGTGTCATGCAGTTCAATCAGGGTAGCAACGCACTGATTGTGCGAGAGACCGAGACGAAGTTGGCGATCGTCAAGCAGCTCGTGGAGGGACTCGACCTGGAAGTCCCTCAGGTTCAGATTGAGGCGCGCATTGTTCAAGCTGATACCGTTTATGCTCGAGGGTTAGGGATTCAGTGGGGATTCCAGGCGGGGAATGCCACACCCACCGATTTCTTTGGCGTCTCGAATCTTATCGGGCCATTTGCAGCGGGTGCGAATGGGGCAAGTACGATACCGAAAACTTTCTTGGTTAATCTACCGGCCCAGGTCGGTGGATTGCCGGCGGTCCCGGGTATTGGGTGGACCTTTGGGAAACTAAATGGTGATTTTGGATTGGATATGAGGCTCTCCGCCGGGGAATTGCTAGGCTTGACCAAGGTGATTGCAGCGCCGAAGATCACCACGTTGGACAAGCGTGAAGCAAAGATTTCTCAAGGCGAATCGATCCCATTCCAAACGACATCTTTACAGGGTACGCAAACAACGTTTGTCGATGCGAATTTGGAATTGAATGTCACACCTCAGATCACCTCACGCGATCCCAAGGAAGATGGAAAGAGAATCTTAATGCGTGTAAGGGCAACGCGGAATGCGGTCGGGGCACGGAGTAACCCTGCCGGACCCAGCATCGACCGACGGGAAGCTACCACGCAGGTGATTGTGAGGGATGGTGAAACAATGGTGATCGGCGGAGTCTTCGTCGATACGCAAGCCAACAACGTGCAAGGCATTCCTTATCTGTCTCGTATGCCGGTTCTTGGTTGGTTGTTCAAGAACAAATCCGAATCAGTTTCAAAACAAGAGTTGCTCATTTTTCTCACACCAAGCATCATCAGAACCTAGCGCCTGCTTCACCTCCGTGATCAGTCAAAGGCTGGTGATGTGAGTTAGCATCACCAGCCTTTTGCGTTTGTGTCACGGTGATCGCGACAACTCCCGATCAGAATTGTGGTACTCCGCCAGGAACGTGACCGTCTTTTTAGTTCGGCGAGGCTGTGTTACGATGCCTTTCCTTGTGATGTTTCATACGTGGCTCGGGAATAGAGTCGATATGAAATTCCCACGCTCCATCAGCGACTGGGTTACGAAGTGATTCCAGCCTCAACGGTTAAGGTTTCTCTAGCTGAAAGGAGTTACGAGATCACGATCCGAGCCGGACTCTTAGAGAGACTTGGAAGGGAATTGAAGAGTTATGGGGTACAAGGAAAGGTCGGAGTTGTGACGGATCGGCATGTCGCTCGTCACTACCTGAAGAGTAGTCTGGAGGCAATCAAGCGGCATGCGATGGATCCCGTTCCGATCATTCTTACTCCCGGAGAGCGGTTGAAAACGCTGAAGACGGTGGAGCATATCCTTGATGTGTTGGCGCGTCATCGATTTGAGCGATCGTCGATGCTCTTGGCGCTTGGCGGTGGCGTCGTGGGAGACATGGCCGGGTTTGCTGCCTCGATCTACCAGCGTGGTATTCCCTATATTCAGGTGCCGACGACTCTTGTTGCCCAGGTCGATTCCAGCGTCGGAGGAAAGACGGGCGTCGATCATCGGCTCGGAAAGAACCTGATCGGGTCATTTCATCAACCACGCGCCGTATGGATAGATCCGTTGACTCTTCACACCTTGCCCACTCGAGAATTGGTCGCTGGGCTTGCCGAGGTCATTAAGTACGGGATTATTGCGGACAAGTCCTTCTTTGCCTATCTGCGGCGGCATATGTCTGAGCTGCGGAGACAATCGCCCGGCATCGTTGCGACAGTGGTGAAACGATCCTGCGAGATCAAGGCTGAGGTGGTTGCCGGGGATGAACGCGAATCAGACCGTAGACGGATCCTTAACTACGGCCATACCATCGGACATGCCCTTGAAGCGTTGGGGGGCTATAAATCGTTTGTTCATGGAGAAGCGGTGGGCATTGGATTAGTACAGGAAGCCGAACTCGCCTGTTTTCAGAGGATTTGTTCTCGTGCAGTAGTCGAAGAGATTCGGCGCACCGTGAAGGAGGCGGGGTTAAGCGACTGTATGCCAGGGTGGAATCCGCAAAGGATATGGAAGGCCATGCTTCATGATAAAAAAGTCTCGGGAGGACGAGTCATTGGAGTATGGCCGGAACGTATCGGACAGGTACGGATAGGACCGATTGAAAAATACGTGTTTGAGCAATGGTATGCAGTTTCACGGGTCTCTCCTCACGGTCATGCCTGATTACCCATCGCTTGCCCCAATGACGGAGTCGATATGAACCTATCTCTTGTGTAGAGAGCGCTTGGCCATCGGGGAGAGGCTGGTTTTGCAGGAGTTCTGGAGTTCTATGGGGACGTTGCGAATCGCGATGGCACAGATGAACCCAACTGTCGGGGATTTAACCGGCAACGTCCACCGCATTACGACCTGGCTGCGAGACGCGAAGAAGGCCAAAGCCGACGTAGTCGTATTTCCTGAGCTGGCCATTACCGGTTATCCGCCCGAAGACTTGCTGCTCAAGTCGCAGTTTGTGACGGATAATCTACGGGCCCTGAATGAGATCACCCAAGTCTGTCGCGGTTTGGTTGCCGTGATAGGGTACGTGGGGCGGGAAGAACAAATCGACTCGCATCCCCCCCGGGGGTCGATCGTCTCAGTAGGCCGGCATACGCTCTACAATGCGGCAGCATTGATTGCCGATCGCAAGTTAGTCGGTAGTTATAGAAAGTGGTGTTTACCCAACTATGGGGTATTCGACGAAAGTCGCTATTTTCGTCCTGGGCTGAGAGTCCCGTTGCTCCTCGTCAACGACACGACAATCGGGGTGAGCATCTGCGAAGACATTTGGTCGCAGGAAGGGCCTACTCGTGTACAAGCAGCGGTTGGGGCTGAGGTGATCGTCAATATCAATGCCTCTCCCTTTCATGTCGGCAAAAGTCGTTCGAGGGAGCAGATGCTGGCGACGAGAGCGAGGGAAAACAGGGTCGTTGTTACCTATACGAACATGGTTGGAGGGCAAGACGACTTGGTCTTCGACGGGAACAGCTTGATTCTAGACCAATCAGGCAATGTGATCGCACGTGGTCACGCGTTTCGGGAAGAGTTGCTTGTGGCCGATTTGAACGTGGATGCCGTTTCACGTGGACGTATAGCGAACGGGCGAAAGGCGGCATTGACCGGAAAAGTTGGTTTCGCCGTCGATCGTCTCGTGGTGAACGAGACGGCGGTAAAAAAGAAGCATCGGCCTCGAATCGTACCAGGGCTAGCGGAGTCATTGGGTGAGATCGAGGAGGTGTATCAGGCTCTGGTACTGGCCGTGAAAGATTATGTCCAAAAGAATGGATTTACGCGAGTGGTGATTGGGCTGAGCGGCGGAGTCGATTCGGCAGTGACCGCGGCAATCGCTCTGGATGCCCTTGGTCCCAAGCACGTGCTCGGTATCTTCATGCCGTCTCCGTACACTTCACATGAAAGCGAAGAGGATGTTGTGGAACTCGTACGGTGTCTTGGCATCGACTTGAATACCATCTCGATTACTCCGACATTTGAAGCCTATCGACAGTCTCTGGCATCGTCATTTGTCGATTGCTCGGAGGACGCCACCGAGGAAAACCTCCAGGCTCGCATTCGCGGCAATCTACTCATGGCGGTATCCAATAAGTTCGGGCATCTGGTTTTGGCCACTGGAAACAAGAGTGAGATAAGTGTGGGGTACTCGACTCTGTACGGCGACATGGCCGGTGGGTTCGCCGTCATTAAGGATGTGCCGAAGACGATGGTCTACAGCCTGGCGAGGTTACGCAATGAACTTGGTCCATCGCCCGTGATTCCCAAACGCATCCTGGACCGACCTCCGACCGCCGAGTTGAGGCCGAATCAAAAGGATGAAGACTCTCTTCCACCGTACGCTGTTCTCGATCCCATTCTTCAAGCATATGTCGAAGAAGACCGCTCGCTCGACGACATCGTCGAGGCAGGGTTCGATCGCGCAACGGTTTCGCGCGTGGTCCGCATGGTCGATAGCAGCGAGTTCAAGCGACGTCAGGCACCTCTTGGTGTCAAGATCACTCACCGCGCCTTCGGCAAGGACCGACGGATGCCGATTACGAACGGCTACCGTATCACGCAGCCATAGCCTTCACTGGTTCTGTATCCTAAGCATGCGGTTACTACTCAGACACTTATCCAGTGAGTCCGGGTAGGATTGAATCGCTTGGTCCTCATCGTCCGATGCATCTCCTACCGTAGGCAGTCAATGCGCACAGCCTGGGCCGTAGAGGTCGAGCAAGCTTGAGGCATTTACACGATTTCCACGTTGAGTGAGAGGAAAGGATGGGCTATGATGGCTCCCCCAAAGCGGAGGGAAAGGTGGAGTGGCTGTGACGTTTGTGCGACGAGAGGCATGGCTCGGCGGTGAGTTGCGCACAGTTCCTGAAGGGATCCAACTGAGAGCCGTCTGGAGTTCCTGAGCTGGTCGGGCAAGGAGGGCATCGACATGAAGCTGGTAGAGGCTATCGTCAAGCCGTTCAAACTTGAGGAGGTCAAGGATGCCCTGTTGGAGATCGGTGTTCAGGGGATGACTGTATCGGAGGTCAAAGGGTTTGGGCGTCAGAAAGGCCATAAGGAGACCTATCGAGGTCAAGAGTATACGATCGAATTTGTTCCCAAGGTGAAGATCGAGGTAGCTGTGACGGATGCCCAGGTCTCTCGAGTGATTGAGGCCATCACCAAGGCGGCGAAGACCGGTAGTATCGGGGATGGAAAAATTTTTGTTCGAGAGTTGAGTGCGGTCGTGCGTATTCGGACGGGAGAAACCGGAGAAACCGCGTTGTGACGGTAAAGGATTCAGGTGCTAAAACAGGATCGCGAAGGAACTTCAAAGGAGGACGAGGATGAACGTGCGGGAGGTATTGGAGTTCGCCAAGAAGCACAGGGTCCAGATGGTCGATCTGAAATTCGTCGATCTGCCCGGAATGTGGCAGCATATGACCATCCCTGTGAGCGAGCTGACGGAAGGGCTGTTCAAGGACGGATCCGGCCTTGACGGATCGTCGATTCGCGGCTGGAAGGCCATCAACAACAGCGACTTGTTGATGGTGCCGGACCCTGCCACGGCATGCCTGGATCCCTTCACGGCGGTCCCGACGCTCAGCCTGACCGGAAATGTCGTGGATCCGATTTCTCGGGAAAATTACGAACGTGATCCAAGGTTTATCGCGCAAAAGGCTGAAAAGTATCTGCAGAGTACCAAGATCGGCGACGATTCATTCTGGGGGCCGGAAGCCGAGTTTTTTATCTTCGATCATGCTCGTTACGACCAAACCAGCCACAGTGGCTTCTACTTTATCGATTCGGAGGAAGGCGCCTGGAACATGGGGCAAGAGGGGATCAACCTGGGGGGGAAGATTCGGCATAAGCAGGGGTATTTCCCAGTGGCTCCAGCTGATACCCAGCAAGATATCCGGAGCGAGATGGTCCTGGAGATGGAAAAGGTCGGCATCGACGTCGAAAAGCATCATCACGAGACGGCCTCGGCCGGGCAGGCCGAAATCGATATCCGATTTGATTCTCTCGTGCGAACCGCGGACAAGATGATGCTGTACAAGTACATCGTCAAAAACGTGGCGCGTCGACATGGGAAGACGGTGACATTCATGCCGAAGCCGCTCTTCAGTGATGCCGGATCGGGGATGCACACGCATCAGAGCATCTGGAAAGATGGGAAGCCGCTCTTTGCCGGGAAAGACTATGCCGGCATCTCACCGCTCTGTTTATATTATATCGGTGGAATCCTGAAGCATGCTCCGGCGCTGGCAGCCTTTACGAATCCGACGACGAACTCCTACAAGCGCATCACCCCGGGATTCGAAGCGCCGGTGCTGTTGGCCTATTCCAGCCGGAACCGATCGGCCGGCATCCGCATTCCAATGTACTCTCCAAGTCCGAAAGCGAAGCGGATCGAAGTGCGGTTTCCCGATCCATCCTGTAATCCCTATTTGGCATTCTCTGCGATGCTCATGGCGGGGCTCGATGGCATTCAAAACAAGATCAACCCAGGCGAGCCGGCCGAAAAAGACCTCTACGATCTCGATCCGAAAGAGGCGGCGAGTATTCCGACCATGCCGGGTAGTTTGGATGAGGCGATCAACAGCCTAGAACGGGACCACCAGTTTCTGCTTAAAGGGGAAGTGTTTACAGAGGATCTGATCGAGGCCTGGATCGACTATAAGCGAAGCAAGGAGATCGATCAGATGCGCGTGCGGCCACACCCGCACGAGTTCTTTCTCTATTACGACGTCTAGCCGTAGGGAGCCGTCGTCGGACACAAATGGAGGGTTAGCGTTTCCCGCAAGCCGCCTTCCAAAGCGCGTGATTGACGTTGCGCTCTTCTACCGGCTGCCAATTCCCGTTTTCGATGTAGCCGGCTGTCGGTGTGCCGGTGCCCATGTGGCGGGAAAATTCGATGACTTGCAGAACGCGTACGCGGGATTGTTCACAGTCAAATTCCTTGCGGCTCTTGAAGGACAAGAATCGTGTGGCGCTGTTCCATTTGAGATCCGTTAATTGCCAGAGCGTTGCACGAGTCCCCGCTTGTTGAATAGTTGTTGGGTCGAAGTACAGGGTCTCGAGACCGGTAGGCTGGTACTGTTTCTCCAGAGCCTCCCAGCGGGCATAGACCGGGCCGGAATTGAGCAGTATCAGCAGGGCGATGAACACGAATCCCTTCATGGCAGTTGATCCCCTTCGGCACCGATCGAATCACCCAGTTCTATTCGGAGCGGATTGCATAAAGGGTCGCAGATAAAAAATCAAGGAGCAAGCCTTTTGTGTCCTGAACTAAACGAGCATGATCAGAGACCCCTTGAGCCTCATCCTAGGGTTAGGTTATTCTCGCGCTTACAACCAGGAGGAAGATGATGCCGAAACGAGTTCGTACGGGGTTGACAAGGAGCGATATTCTCGATCGATATGTCGAGCGGTTTAAGCAGCAGCTCGTGAAATTTCAACCCTTCCTGTCGCGTAAGCGTGGGTCGGCTTCGCTTGAAGATTTCGACGACGCGGCGGAAGAGTTGATCAGTCAGGTATTCGGCGCGGCATCGGATGAATCAGAGGCCTATTTCTTTGCCAAGACGGGTGAATCAGCACTCTTACCTGAAGAGGCGCAGGAGAGCGGGACCCACGATGTGGAACGTGAGAGCCTCCAACAGCGCCGCCAAGTGCTGGAAAGCTGTTTGGCTGATCTCGAATTACGTCGACGGTTGCAGGCCACGAGAAAAGGGAAAGGGATCGAGGCAGCAGTTGTTGAAGACTATATGTCGCATGATGTCCGAAGCATCCACCGGGCTGCGACCATCAAACAAGCGGGGCAGCTGTTGCAAAAGCATAAAGTCGGCTCGCTGATCGTGGATGACGGGTCCCGCTATATCGGTATCGTGACCGACTCCGATCTCACTCGCAAAGCTATTGCCAAAGGTCTCGACCCTAATACCACGACCGTCGCCACTTGCATGAGTCGGCCAGTTGTTACGATTGAAGAAGATGAGTCACTCGCCGAAGCCATGTCGCTGATGAAGAAGCAGAGCATCCGACACCTGCCGGTGACTGCCGATGCCACGATCATCGGGGTACTTTCGGTCTCTGACCTGCTCCGCGCGTTCGAGGAGCAAAACACTCCGTAGTCTTCGTACCGCAAACCGCTAGTAGTTGCACAAAACGGCCGACGAGAAGCTCTGCCTACTAGGGTCTCGATCGGATACACCACCATGCCACCGATTTTGCTTCTCAGTTGTGAATCTGTCAGCAAGAGCTTCGGGGTCAAACCGTTGTTCAGTGACCTTTCACTCGGACTCTGCGAGGGCGATCATGTCGGGCTGATCGGTCCCAATGGGTCAGGGAAGTCCACGCTGCTCAAGATCCTGGCCGGTCTCGAGGAGCTGGACAGCGGTACCAGGTCTGTGCGGAGGCAGATCCGCATCGGCTATGTTCCGCAAGACCCCTCGTTTATCGAGCAGTCCTCGGTCGAGGAAACGCTGACCCAAGTCCTTCTCGATGAGGGCCTGGACCAGCATGAGCATGGCGGGCGCATCGCCAAAACGCTCAGCCTCGGAGGGTTTATCCGTGCCGACCAATCAGTCTCAACGCTCTCCGGAGGATGGAAGAAGCGGCTGGCGATCGCGCGGTCGCTGATGCTGGAACCGGACGTGCTGCTGATGGACGAGCCGACCAACCATTTGGACGTCGAAGGCATTCTCTGGCTGGAAGGCCTGCTGAAAGCCGAACCCCATGCGTTCATCGTTATTAGTCATGATCGGCGCTTCCTGGAATCGGTGACCACGAGGATCTGTGAATTGAATCGCCGATATGCCAATGGCGTCTTTCAAGCAAACGGCCGGTACAGCGAGTTTTTGGAGCAACGGGATGCGGCATTACAGGCCCAGACCGACTATCAGGCATCGTTGGCAAATCGGGTCCGGCGAGAAGTGGAATGGCTCAGACGAGGGCCGAAAGCTCGCACGACCAAAGCCAAGGCCCGGATCGATGCAGCCGGTCGGATGATCGATGAACTACAAGATATCGAATCACGACAAGCGCAGGGATCAGCCGGGATCGACTTCACAGCCTCTGGACGCAAGTCGAAACAATTGTTGGTGACAAAGGAGATCGAGAAATCTCTCGGCGGCAAACCGATTGTGTCCAATCTCGATATCGTGATGGGTCCAGGCGAGCGAATTGGTCTCCTCGGCCCTAATGGTGGTGGCAAGACGACCATCTTAAAACTCTTAGCCGGCATATTGGAGCCGGATCGTGGCACTATCACGCGTGCCGATCGGTTGCGCGTCGTGACCTTCGAGCAACACCGTGAGTCATTGGACCAGCAAGCCACGTTGCGGCGCGCTCTTGCTCCAGCCGGCGGCGATGCCATCGTATACCAGGATCGTTCCGTGCATCTGGCCTCATGGGCCAAGCGCTTCCTCTTCAAGCCGGAGCAGCTCGATCTGCCGGTCTCGCGCCTGTCAGGCGGCGAGCAGGCTAGGCTACTGATCGCGCGACTTATGCTCCAACCGGCGGATCTCTTGCTCATCGACGAGCCGACGAATGATTTGGATATTCCAACCCTCGATGTCCTGGAGGACAGTTTGCTTGAATTTACAGGCGCGCTTGTTTTGGTGACACACGACCGGTGGCTCTTGGAGCGCATCTCCACCAGGCTCCTCGCGTTGGATGGAACAGGCCGCGCCGAATGGTTCGCCGACTATGCCCAATGGGAAACCGCGCAGGCGAAAAAAGCGACGGAAGAAAGAAAACCTGAGATCGTGGAGGAAACCTCCCTACCGACGAAGCCGTCCAAGCGGAAAGGTTTGTCGTACAAAGAACAAAAAGAATGGGACCAGATCGAAACGAAAATCCTGGAAGCCGAGGAAACTGTTGCGACCTGCCAAGCCGCGGCAAATGATCCATCCATCGCCTCATCCGCGCCTGATTTACAAGAGCGGTATGCCGCCCTACAGGCCGCGCAAGCCGACGTCGAGTGCCTCTACGCCCGATGGGCCGAACTGGACGAAAAACGCGCGCAAGCGATCGGCAGCGGTCGGCCCTAATGTGAATAGGAAGCTCACCTTGCACAGGAGGCAGCAGCTCGTTCGCTGTGTCAAGAAGCGGGACTGACCCAGGCCTAAGTGGCGAAGCGTACCGGCACCACTGCGTCGGCGATCAGCCGCTACGAAAATGCGGATTACGATCGCTATGAACTGCGCCCGCTGCAAAAGATTGTCCGTGCCTGCGGCGGCCGGTTGGAGTTTTCGTTAGAGTCAGGGCCCAAAAGTCATCGAGCTGCATAGTGCAGGCAGCCGCTCGCCGCAAGACGTCTGGTTAGAAAACATCCCCGACCCCTTTGCCTGCGAGTCGAAAAGTTGTTTCAGGTGATCGCCGTGGCGGCGAAAGGTAAAGGGAAGCAGGGCGCATAGCAGTACAGCCACTTACTGTCGTCCAGACTCCTGTCTGCGAGAATAATCGCCATCCAAAAACAGCGAAGCCCCACCGGATAGCGACAAGTCGAACGAGCAAGGGATTTATAGCTAAACCTGTAATTACTGATAGACACGGAGGTGGGTTTGAGCGATCCTGTGGGCATGAGATGCTCAGTAGATTTGCGCCAACGGGTGGTGGATTTTGTGCGGAGTGGTGGCAGCAAGGCCGAGGCGGCTCGGCGGTTCAGGGTTGGCGAGGCCAGCGTCTACCGCTGGCTCAAGCCCGGGGGCGTGTCGTACAAGCGTCCCGGCCCACAACGGCCCCACAAGCTGGATTGGGAAGCCTTGCGCCGTCATGTGGAGGCCCATCCCGATCGGACACAAGCAGAACGGGCGCGACAGTTCCAGGTCTCCCGGCATTGCATCTGGCACGCGCTGCAACGGCTGCAGGTGACCCATAAAAAAAGGATGGGGTATAAAGAGCGCGACCCTCAACAACGCAGATGGTTCTTACGCCTTCGCGAGCGGTTCTTTCGCCGCAGCAAACAACCCGTCCATATCGATGAATGCGGCTTTGCGCCTCCGACGGCGCGGCGGTATGGATACGCGCCAAAGGGCCGACGTGTGGCTGGGCTGGTCTCCGGGCATCGGCGCCCCCGCACCTCGTTGATCGCCGCTCGCATGGACGGACGGCTCGAAGAACCGCTGCTGTTCGAAGGGACCTGCGATACGATGGTCTTCAACGCCTGGCTGAAAACACGGCTGTGTCCTCGCCTGAATGACCAGCACCTGGTGATCATGGATAACGCCGCCTTCCACAAATCACCCGAAACAGCGCAGCTCATCAAGGACACCAGAGCCACCCTGCTGTTCCTGTCACCCTATTCCCCAGACCTCAACCCCATCGAGCATGACTTCGCAGCCCTCAAGAAACACCGGGAGTATCAGGAGCATGTAGCCATCGACGACATCGTGAAAGCCTATCAATGATTACGAGCTTAGCTATAGCCATCAGGTCCATCTTTCCATCTTCATCCCAGTCCTAGGGAAGCCCATCAAGAACTCTGACCAGCCCGTCAAATCTACAGGCCAATGCGATTGGTTAAAGCGTAACCAACTTCGTAGTTCGGGTTTCCCACTCTACCCGGCTAGACATTATTAAAGGCGCGTTGTAACATTGTAAGGACGCGAGGTGAGGAATGATCAAGAGATTACAGAAGCATGGAAACAGCGCGGCGCTCATCATTGAAAAGCCAGTCATGCAAGCGCTCGGCATTACAGAAGAAACTCCGCTGCAAGTTACGGTGAATGGCAATGCGCTCGTCATTACGCCGGCTAACGTTGGGGTTGGACCTGAACGGATGAAGATGATCATCAAGGATCTTCGCAAACGGTATGGGCCGATGCTGAAGCGCCTGGCGGATTGATCCGTGCAGGACACAATCTTCCTGAGCGTGGACGACGTCCTGTTGCTCCACGCGGATACCATCGATATTGACGGCGGTTCCCATGGAGTGAGGGACCATGGATTGCTGGACGCGGCTGTCGCGATGCCTCGCCAACAGTTTGGCGGTGCCTATCTTCATGAGGACCTTGCCGCAATGGCGGCGGCCTACATGTTCCATATCGCACAGAATCATCCCTTTGTTGATGGAAACAAGCGGGCAGCCGCTCTGTCTGCGCTTGTCTTTCTCAACGTGAATGGGATTGCGGAGCTTCCTGAGCCCAAAGAACTCGAAACAATCACTCTGCAGGTTGCTGCAGGGGAGTTGAGCAAGGATACAGTGATGCAATGGCTGCGGGATCAGATCGGCAAGAAAAACTAAAGTTGTGGGAAGAGGCAAAGGATGGCTGGATAGGAAGCTGGCAGATGCAAAATTTCGCAAAGGATTTGAGGAAGAGTTGCAAAAACTGGCCATTGTCGAGCAGCTCGCTCACCTGCGTCAAGAAGCGGGACTGACCCAAGCGCAAGTGGCGAAGCGGACCGGCACCACTGCGTCGGCAATCAGCCGCTATGAAGACGCGGACTACGATCGCTATGAACTGCGCACGCTGCAAGAGATTGTCCGTGCCTGCGGCGGCCGGTTGGGGATTTCCTTGAAGTCAGGAACCAAATCCCATCGAGCTGCATAGGGCAGGGTGCCGCGAACGTCCAATCAAAAAACACTTCCCACGACCTGCCCCTCTCAATCCTTGATCGAGAGTGCAAGGTCAAGCCATGACCCCATCTGTTTCACAAACAAGGCCCGACGCTCGGCCGTATAACGCACGCAAAATCCGCGCGAAACCGACCCGCTATTAGGCCGGTTGGATCGGTAAAAATCGGCTTGTTTTCTTTTTGGCATACGTACATGATAGGAACCGGCCGACTCAGGAAACCGAATGGCAGAGACATGCGACCTGCCCTGTTGAGAGACAGCTTCGACGGGGGAACAAAGCATGGCTGAGCTTCCACGACTGATCGATCAAGTCCGCGACCTTCCCAAGAAAGAGAGCTATACAAAGAGAGCTATACGACGGTGAGCGCGAAGCAGGGCTTCACGGAAAGGATATGCGTTCCAGAAAAGGAACAGATGCAGAAAGGAGATTAAGATGGCCGACGAACCTTCTAAACCCAAATCAAAAGAAACCAAACCAAAACCTAAACCAAAGGAAACCAAACCAGACGACTCCTTTGTTTCCTTTCTGAAGAAACATGGCATTTCCAATGACAAAGCCATCGATACTCTGAAAGAATTCGGAGTCACTTCCTTAGAAGAACTTCTCACGACAAAACAATCTTCGGATATTTACGAGTCACTTAAAGAGAAATTAAAGTCCAATAACCAACAGATCACCGGCAATGCGCTTGAAAAAATTGCGGTTCAAGCAATCGAGAATGCCATCTACTATTCGAATAATGCAGGAACGGAAGCGGAAGCAAAAAAACTGACGGGGTTTTTTATAAAAACTGGCATGAAGTCGGATGAAAATGGCAAAGAAAAACTTTTGCATATTTTGAGGGAATATAACGTCAAATCGCTAAACGACTTGGCGACGATTAAAGAAAAAGGGGAGCAGGACAAGAATCTAAAAGCACTGGTAGATGAAATCAACAAATTGGATAGGGAAGTTGGTTCAGTGTTTTCATCGATAACAGCGGTAATGGTGAATAAAGAACTACGAGCACCGAAGGCTAATGAGGAACTCAAGGAGTTTATCGAGAAAAGAAAGCTTCCGCCTGGGACTGAAGAAACACTGGTTGCCTCTGGAATCACGTCGTTGGAACAGCTAAAAACGGTTAAAGAAGATGAAACTCCGAATGGAAAACTGGCCAGGCTGAAACAAAAGCTCGGAGACCAAGGCATCGATGTAACCCAATTCAACAAAATAGACGTTGCTGATATCGAACACGAAATTGCCGTGGTGAATGCGCCTCCGTCCGAGCCGACCGAAGACAAAAGCGCAGAACTAAAAGAAGCAATCAAGAAAGTAGAGAAGCTTCGGAAAGAAGTCGAAACAGCCACCGACAGCCAATTTACTTCAGTAAAAACGTCCGTAGAAGCAGAGCATAAAGCAGTGTTAGAAAAAATAGGCGATGTGTCCGGCGTGGATTTTACCAAAGCAATGAGGGCTGCCGCGAGCACAAAAGCCGATCTCATTAAACTTCTCGATGACACGATTGAGAATGCCAAATTTGCCGAAGACCTTATGAAAGGCGTCGATAAGGTAAAACGGCCTTTAGCAGATATCGTCAAGCAACATAATATACTCTGCGGATTTTTGATCAGCCCCGACGAAACAACCCCTAGGAATTCAGAGCTGGTTAGAATGCCGGAAAGCCTCGATGAAATGGTAAAAGCCCCAGGAGCACAAGAATCGAAGATCATCACCTACAAGGGCAGCCAAACAACATCTTTTGCGGTTTCGTGTTACGAACAATCCAGTTCGACCCTTGCAACTGCCTCAAAAATGACGGGCGCGTTTTTTACGGGATCTGGTATCGGAGCTGTCTCTGTCGCAGCGACTTATGCAGACGCCAAGAAAGCTTCGGAGGAAGAAAAAAAATTCACCAGCGCCACGACATCCTATTGCGGAGAGCTCCGGTACCTGTACGTCCCCAAAAATTCACTTCAGTTTGATAAGAACAAGCATGTCCATTTGAGTTACCAAGCCACGAAGGCGCTTGAAAACATTGCCGGGCTTTCAGGCGATGAAACCAAAAAAGCCGCAATAAAATCATTCTATGAAGAATTTGGCTCACATTTTTTCTTGGAGTCTTCACTCGGCGGACGGTATAAATTTGAGGCGAAAGGCGAGTCTACCTCTCAGACGGAGAAAAGTTTACTTGTCAGCGCTGTTACGGATACTGCCAATTGGGCTGTGTCCGCGTCTGGTTCGTACGCCACCATGGGGGCAGCCGGCCAAGCCGCAAGTAGTGTAAAGGGTTCAAAATCTCATTCTGTTGGAAGGGGAGACAGATATGAGCTTCAATTTGATTACGCAAAAGTCGATGTTGAAACCAGTGTGCTCGGCGGAGCCGGACTTGCGACTCAGGATGTTTGGCAGGGGAGCTTACGTTATAACTCCACCTGGGCGGTCATCGACCGAAAGTCGCCAATCGCGGTATGGGAACTCATAAGAAACTATGACTCCAGCCTTACTGGTAATATCAAGAATTTGGCGCCTTTAATGGAAAGTACGTGGGTTCGCGAGATATTTGTCGACGCGGTACGGTCAAGTTACCCGGCCCTATATAATTACCTCAAGCTCAAACCAAATATCTGCACATGCAAATCGCTGAAAGATGCCGTTGATGAAGTGAGTAAAGAGCCAGATGTGGAAATCGTGGTGGTGATGCAGAGCAGCGACTGGGCTGAGCATCCCAGAGCGACAGCCGGTTCGACGAAAAAAGGCCTCAAGTTGATCGGCGGAGGCGCCATGGTTGACTATGGAACCGGTAAAGGGAATATGCTCACGGGATCCTATCCTGAAGGCAATTCATGGGTGGCCTCTGCGAAATCTCATGCAGAGTCTTGTTCGGGCCGGGTCACTGCTTATGCGATTTATCTCAATGACCCGTTCAACCTCTGGGAAGTTAAAATGGTAACTGAGCGGACTCGGACGAGCGGCAACAGACCGGAGGTAACGGCGATATTACCCGGCGGCTATGCATTGACAGGGGGCGGGGCCAAGGTGGACTGGAATGGCAAAGGCATCATCCTTACCGCCTGCTGCCCAGCAGAAAAAACCGGCTCTTACGTAGGGTGGACGGCAAAAGGCAAAGATCATTACGCAGGTTGTGAAGATAGTGGTCATGCCACTGCCTGGGTGTTTGGAATTAGGCCAACGAACGGCCTTGAACCGATGGCTTCCTCTGTCACTCTCAAGACGAAACAAGGAATCCCTTCAACACTAGAAAGCGCCGGAGGATCGTCAGAGGAGGTCATTGTAGGTGGCGGGAGTGCCGTCACGTACCGCGGTGATGGAGGTCTGCTGACGTGTTCTGGCCCAAGTGATGATTCAAAGATTTGGAAGGCCAAAGCTAAAGACCATTTATCCCAAGACACGACCCTCGATCTCTCCATGTGGGTTATTAGCCGGAAGGGTAAAACTCTGCGCAATAAGATGATAACCGAGCTGACCGAGCTGACTAAAGGCATAGATGGCGGCTACCAATCTCTCACTGATGATCAGCTGGAAGACCAACGGGCAGTGTTGATATATTTTCGTGAAGTCGGCCATACCGACCAAGAACTCAAAACATGGACAATTAATTATATGCGCAACGGCATGATCACGACAGTCAATAATAAATCAGGCGGTCCAGTTCCAGGAATTCAAGGGATGTCTAATCGAGACATCATTAAGCGTTACTTAACAGAGAGTTGATCAAATGGGCGAGTCGAGGAATTCGAAAAAAATATCTATACAACCAGATAGCCAGGAGAGCTAGTTATGAAACTTAAACAGGCATGTATCGCGGTTTTACTTAATTTATTATTGGTTGGCGTCGCTTATGCCGGTGTTAATTTCAAATCGCAATATTGTAACGGTCAGGACTACGTCGGCAATGACGGCAACAAATATCCTCACTTGCACTGTGGTAAGGATTTTTTAGTTTTTTCTGAATCTAAGAACAACCACAAGTACTTAGGGAAAGGAGACGACATTTATTGCGAGCGGACGCGCGCTGCTTTAGACAAGATCAGACCTCTTGTCCAAAACAATGCAATCGAAGAAGCTGCTCTAAATGACACTCTGAGTTTTGCAAGAGATTATTGTAAGAAAAATAAATAGCCTCTATGCAGATTAATGTGGGTGAATGAGAACGCATTCGCTTCTCCACCCGCCGCAGTCCGTGTGTGATTTGGCCTGATTGGTTCGGTCTCAAATCTTGTCCAACGAGTGTGTCAGGCTCCATGAAAAACTCAGGAGCGGCTCTTGTTCTATGTGTTCCGATGACAGAGGGAAAAGTCGATAACAAGCCCACTGCGCATTGCATTTCTCGGGTCCCCAAGCTTGCTACAAACTGATCGCAGAATGCGTACTTTAACTGCCACTTGAAGATGTGAACACCCCTTTGTCCGCCAAATCTTGGAGGTCGTGCGTGGCGGTGGGTTTTGGTGCGCCGGTGAGCGACATGTAGTTCTTGGCGCTCATGCCGCTTTTCCGTGGGATTCTTGCAAGCTATTCAACCGAGTGGCTTTCCAGGAACATCGCTTGCTCCAAGGTGCGGAGGAACCGCTGGTAGGGCAAGGGATCTTCGACGGCGCGAAGATAGGACTGAGCGCTGGCTCGCACGATGAGCTGCGAGTCGTTGCGGTTGCGGACGGTGACGGTCACTCGCACGAGGTTGCTGCGGTGGTAGAAGGGGCCCCAATCTCGATGGTTTCTGGTGAGGAACAGGAGCGTGTCCGGCTGGTAGCGGAAGTAGGATGGGTCGGGGAAGGTCGGTCGCTCAAAAGCAAAGTATTTCTTGGCGGACACGATTCCGGTCGAGAGAGATTCATTGGGGCCACATCTTGTTTTGTGCATCAGCCTCTCGCGCGATACGGTGGCCCTGCCCAGTCCAAGATCTGATCATCGGTGAAGGGAGTCGTCGCATGGTCCGTTCAGCCAGGATGCTGAGTGGTTCAAGACAATAATAGGCGGCCAGCACGCTGGTATCGGCGTACGTAGTCGTGCGCGAGCTTCCATTCGCGCTCCTTGAATCAGGGTGCTCAGTAGCGGCTTTTGGGTCTGAGCTCATCTCCTCTGTGTATGGCAAATGTACAGAAAAGGCGGTGTAAGTACGGTCTTGCAATTTTTCATTATGGTTAGCCTGACATGGATCTTTCCCAGGTTTCATTCGAGACATCTCAAGCTTGCCGATCTACACAAACCTAGGCGATCTCCTAGTTAATGATCGACGACGCGTAGGATTAGAATAAGGTGCCAGTAGGGTTGATGAAACAGGTGTCTTACTAATCGTTCAGGATGAAGAAGATTGACAACCATAAACGGATGGGCACAGGGAGAGGAGATGGCGCGAGTACGTTCAACCAAAAGTAAAAACAAGTCATCTAACGCAGAGGAAATAAAGGCTGGTCGGTCGATCGAATCCCCCGCTCAACACCATTCATCGCAACCAGCCGCTAGATCCGAAGAGCGGCAAGAGCACAAGCGGATACAAGAGGAGCTGTCTGCTGATGTGCGAGAATCTGAAAAGCTTTCCGAGCAAACGCTTTCTACTACCACGAATGGACATCAAGATATCGAGGATGATTCTGCGACGCACCGTAGAATCGCGGAGCGGGCGTTTATTCTGTTTCTAGAGAATGGCTGTGAGCATGGCAACGATTGGGCCCATTGGTTTGAAGCGGAACAGCAGCTGAATGAAATTCGAATGTAGCCCCAGAACATTAAGTTTCTAAACGCGCAACGGAAATTCTTCCGACGGAGGAATCGGAGACTCTGCGGGAAAGTCTGAGTTTATGGCGAGAGCCTTGCGGGAGTATTGATTGAGGCTGGCGTCGTTCTGCTGGATGCTCCTCAATCGGCTTTGGAGCTGCGCGAAATGTTGCTGTGCATAACTACGTCAAATTGAGCGAAGGATGACCTGATGGATAAGGACAGGAGGCATGGAATATTGTGATGGAACGAGGTAAGGAGCATTATAATTAAAAGAAAAGGGGCGATTCGCGGCGCGTGATGTTCAGCCAAGTAATTTGCAAGGCAGAGACAGGAAGCGATGAAGCATGTAGGAAGGTCCGCTAGGGAATTTGCCGAACAGAGACAGAACGTGGTAGAAGAAGGGGCCAATGAGCTGTCACGCAGCAGTGGATAGCGTACGACTGAATCTATTAACCATAAATTATTCATAAGGGGACAATCCTGTGAGGATGTCATCGCTTGTTCTCGTATTTCTTGTTCTCGTACTGAATGGGGTAAGTGAGCTCATAGCCGGTGAGGCCTCGACCGCCAGAACCGACTTAGAACGCTTGAATGATGATTCAATCACGGCGAACGTACAAGGGAACCTGGCGGGCGATAATGTGATAGATTTTGCCAGGGTCGATGTGGCGACGGAACGAGGGACCGTGATTCTCAGCGGCACGGTGCCAACCTCAGATCAGAAAGCTCGGGCGGAACAGCTGGCCAGACAGGTACGTGGCGTCAAACAGGTCACCAACCAGCTCCAGGTCCGGACGCGCCAGCAGCCGTAAGCCCATTCGGCATAAGCACGAGACGGCAGGATGTCGACAAGAACGAGCCTTTCCCCGATTGGGGCCATGGGAAGTTGAGGATCGGAGCCGTCACAAATACATAGCATAAGGCTTGCTCTGTACATTCTGATGCCCGAGGCAAGGGCCGAATCAAACCCACTGTACAGCGCACCTCTCCCGGCGCCCCAAGCGCTGCTGTTGAGCCGAGTGCATTCCGTATTCGGCTCATGAAAACCGCTTCTTCTACAGTTCTACCCATTGCTAGCCGATAGAGAAGGTGGAAGCCGGTCTCCATCGATCCACCGCTGAAAGAGATTCTCACCATGCCTTTGGCGAGTGAACTGGTTCAGTCCTGCACCACTGTCCTCACCTTGCCGGAGATCTACTTCCGCGTGCGAGATGTGGTGGACGACCCCAAGTCGACCATGGACGACCTTGCCGACGTCCTGAAGCTGGACCCAGCCACCTCAGCCAAGCTCCTTCGCACCGTCAACAACCCTCTCTATGGGCTTCCCAGGCAAATCGACAGCATCTCTCGCGCCGTCAACATCGTCGGTAGGCAAGCCATCAATGATCTCGTCACCGCAACGACCGTGGGGCGGACCTTCTCCGGGATGCCGATTCAACTCATGGACGTCCCGATGTTCTGGCGCAAAAGCGTGCTCTGTGCCTTGCTCGCCGGAAAGATCGCTACAGCCTGCGGCATCGAGGACAGCGAGCCTTTCTTCATCGAAGGCCTGCTGCGCGACGTCGGCCATCTTGTCCTTTACCAGACCATCCCGCAGCGGGCTCAGTCCGCCCTCATTGAAGCGGGCTACCTCGGAACCTCCCTGGCCGAGGTGGAGCAGTCCAACATTGGGTGCGATTTTGCGGAAGTGGGAGCTGAACTCATTCGGGCCTGGGGGATGCCCGCACAAATCGAACAGGCCATCCGCTGTCAACTGAGTCCAAACGATGCCGGTGAATTCATCCTCCACGCATCGATCATCCATTTGGCCGGCGTCGTTGCCGATTACGAAGAGTTCGAGCCGAGTCGTCGCCCTGCTGTAATGCCGATCAGCCCCTATGCCATCACCGCCACCCGGTTTGCAACGGCCAACCTCCCGGCGCTGCTCACGGATGCCCGAGCCAAGCTGCAAGATACTCTAGCGCTTATTCGTCCTCGTGCCTTGGCCGCGTAGCTCCGCAGACATTGTTCATGATCAGAAAAAGGCCCCAAATCCGTTTAATGGGAGTTCATCGCTCCATTTGGTTACTGTAGTCGACCTTCCGATTCGGCGGCTTGTCTCTTGATGGAACTCAGGCGAGTGACCTATTCCCGTGGGGGCGTCGCACTGTCGCAAGCGCCAAGCTACAGTATGCCGGCCAATCGATTCAGGCCCAGCGTCGTCTGGGCGAAAAACAGCCGGAATACCTGGTAGTCTTGAAATAGTACCGGTTGGTTGGTGGTTTCTCGATCACAGAAGATGAGCCCGATCGGTTTTGCTTCAACCCGCAACGGCGCCACGATCGCCGATGTCGGTCTCCAGACCTCGATAAGATCCTGTTTCAGAGTCCCAGCCTCTTGGTCTAGAAAGTTGGGAACAAGGAGTGGATCGACCCGCTTGAGAACCGTAGGCAAAAGTGGTTCTTGCTGGATTCTCGCGAGCTATTCGACAGAGTGGCTTTCCAGGAAGACCGCCTGTTCCAGGGCACGGAAGAACTGTTGGTAGGGTAACGGCTCTTCGACAGCACGAAGGT
Source organism: Nitrospira sp. LK70 (assembly GCA_011090425.1). Taxonomy (GTDB): domain Bacteria; phylum Nitrospirota; class Nitrospiria; order Nitrospirales; family Nitrospiraceae; genus Nitrospira_D. The sequence continues at coordinate 45,775 of PHGD01000009.1, forward strand.
AAAATTGAGCGCTGGCCCGCACGGCGAGTTGCGCCTCATTGCGCTTTCGAACGGTGACGGTCAGTCGTACAAGATCGCTGCGGTGATAGAAGGGACCCCATGCGCGGTAGTTTCTGGTGAGAAACAGGAGCATGTCCGGGCGGTAGAGGAAATAAGACGGATCGGTGAAGGTCGGCTGCTCAAGATCGACGTATTTCTTGGCGGACACGATCCCCAGTTCCTCATCGAGCACTTCGATCTTGCAGTTCAAGTCTTGCAAGGTCATGACGATTGCCTGGAGCATCTTCCTCCGGTCCTTGGTGTCGAACACGCGTGATTGCGCGGCCCGGACCTTGACCTGACTCTCCTCGGACAACCAGATTTGTGTCCGTGCGTCCGATTGATTGTCATGCCTCATTTCGTAGGGTGAACAGGCAGTGGAGAGCGTCGCGCCAGCGAGCCCTATCGCAAGGAGCCATCGCCGTGGCGGTTGTGAATCCAGCCGGCTGATGGCGATCATGACGATGGTTTCGATTCCTGCGAGAGAAACAGGGCCCGTTGCAGCGCCGCGAAGAAGTTTTGATACACCTTCGGATCTTCAATGGGTTTGTTGTTGTAGATGGCGTTAGCACGAACGCTCATCTTGTCTGCTGTCTCTTGCCTCACCGTCACGGTGACTGTGACGACGTCGTAATAGTTCGGTTCCGCGAATCGTGCAGCGGTGACAAGTCCCAGGTCTTCATAGGCCCGTTCGATGATGAAGCCGAGGTCTTGCAGGGAAGCGATGACGCCCCGGATGGCGGCGTTCCGGTCCCTGAGGTCGAAGGTCCTGGTCTGGAGGCTCCGGATCTTCATCTGGGCTTCGGTCGGAACGAGTAAATCCTGCGGAGCCTGCGGGGCGGCGCATCCATGCCAAGAGAGACCTCCAGCGAGCAGGATCCCGGCCCATATCGATTTGGTTTTCATCGATCGCCTGTTCATGCCACATCCTCAGATTCGATGAGCCTCTAGGAACACGGCCTTGGAGAGTTTGGCGAAAAATTGCTGGTAGATCTCCGGATCGCGGATCATTTCCATATATTGCTCACCGGGCGGAATGTATTGTTGATCGGCCTGACCGTCCCCCTTCCAGACCACCCGGTAGAACATGATGCGGACTTCCTGGCGGGTCGCTTTGGGATTGAGCGGACGGGCCACGAGAGACGCGGCGATCTTCTGATGGAGATCTATGGGTTCCAAGAGCTTCCCCATCGAGAGAATCAGCAACAACATCTTCCGAACATATTGGCCATACTCGCGGGCGCTGCGCTCCTTCGCGGCGCGCAGGAAGCCGACTTCCCGCTGACTTTCTTCGACCTGAAAGCCCAGGTCTTGCAACACGGCGGCCGAGGCCGAGAGGAGTTCTCGTTCATTCGGCGTTTCGAACATCCGGGTTTGCATGACACGGTTCTTCGGAACGTCGGGCGTCAGAGCGAAGAGCTCGGCGGGCTCTGTATGGGCGATGCAGCCGCTCAGAAGTGTAAGGGCGAGGACAAGGACCAAACGTCCTGTTCTCACATCCATGCGGCAGATCCGTTCTGCGGGCGGATCAGAACTGCGTATAGTTGTAAGCAAAGTCCCGGACCTTCTTCTCTTCGTCGTACTTGATGATAATGGTGAGAGTCCGCTGGCGCTGGGAGCTCGAACTGTCGCTCGATCTGGTGCCGAGAATGATGATGCTCGCATAGGATGAACTGGCCGTATCCACACGGTCGGTCGAGACCTTGTCATAGATCCAGACTTCACGCCGTTTCTCATCGGTGGTCACGATATTGGGGCTACCCAGGAGTTCAGCCACCTGCGAGGCAGGCATGCCGACTTTGATTTCGCCTTGCACCTTACCGACGGTGAGACGGTCTTCCTTGATTTCGGCCTTGCCGCCACCACAGCCTGCGGTAGCCATGAATAGACACAGGCACAGCATGCCCCATGGAGATTTCATCGCCGAAGTCCCTTTCTCTAGTCTGAGCGTAAGTCGGATTTGCCTGACGCCATAGGCTACTGTCCCTAAGGCTGTCTGTCAACGATCAAGATCAGAAAAGCACGTAATAATCGGTGGCACGTCGTTTCCCTCTTGTCATAACGAGCTTTTTGCAGGAGCTTGCCGGGAAAACCAAACTCACCTCACAGCCTGCAGTTAGCCTTCGCCGTTAAAACGTTACGGTAGAAACATTCGTAGAATCAATGTCTTGAGTGGAACCCCAGACTCGATCGCGAAAGTCTCGATGGGCAATATCGGAATACCGAGGCAACGATGCTTCTACATCCTTACCGACAGTCACACCTTCCCGAACGTCCTCGAAAAAAACTCCTTCACCTTTCCCATATGCTCCTGGACATCCGTTTCCAGATGTCTTGCTCCTGCTTGCCAGTCGTCGGTGGTGTAGCCCACCCGGCGGGCGAGGAAGATGAATTCGTCGGAATCGACAGGGGGGAGGATGCGGTCCTTGGCATTACCGCGTACCATGCGGAGACCGTCGATGAGCATCCGGATGAAGAAATAGGCTTTGCGGAGAGACTCGCCTGCTTGTCTCGTGATAATGCCGCAATCGACGAGGGCAGCCAGAGCCTGCATGGTGTTGGGAGTGCGCAGGACTGGAAGCCGATGGCCGTGCATGATCTGGAGGTACTGGATTGCATATTCGATATCGACAATTCCGCCTGGGCTATGCTTGAGGTTGACCGTGCCACGCTCCACGAGTTGCTTCAACTGTTGTCGGCGCAAGTCGAGGGCGATAGGAAGATTCCAAGGTTGACCGCTGTAGACATACCTATCACGATGGGTCTCGACTCTCCTACCCAGGGCCGCATCGCCCGCCACATACCGCAATTTGATCAACGACTGGCGCTCGAACGGGGCGGCAAAACCCTGGCCACTATAATAGTTGGTGATTTCATCAAAGGGATTCGTCAGCGAGCCCTTCCCACCGTGGGGTCGGAGGCGTACGTCCAGATGAAAGATGCCCTCTTGCTTGGCCTCGATCCACTGTAAGAGTTCCGCGCCGAGTCGCTCAAAGTATTCGCTGTTCTCGATCGGCTGCTTGCCGCCGGTCCGACCTGCGTCGCCATAGACGAACATCACTTCAATATCCGAGGCATAACCCAGTTCCCTGCCGCCGAATTTGCCTAGACCGAGAACCGTGAAGGGACAGGGTTTCCTGTTCGCCAAGCGCGGTGGGCCATAGAGCCGGTTCAGTTTATTCTGGCAGTCCCTCAAGCTCCGATCGACGATGACCTCAGCCAGTTGAGTCAGGGCGGCGGAGAAATCCGGCAGGGCAGTGTCCGGCTCGACGATATGTTTCATGTCGATGCGGAACAGCTCACGATCCTTGAAGCTGTTCAGCGCCGCCTTTCGGGCCTCGTCGGTTTTGGTCCGATTCACCTGGCGATCAAGTTCTTTGCGAAGCGTTGCTCGTGGCGTCATGAGAGGTTCATCCCGGTAGGCTTGCAGCAGCGGCAGGAGGTTGCTGTATTGGCGACGCAGAAAGTCTTCCCAGAGAAAATCACTGGCGCCGAGCAGACGGGCGAGCAGCGGAAAGGTCTTTTTATCGCTGAGAAAGGCCAAGGCTTGTTGCTGAGCCTTGCCCTTTGCCTGTTGCATCGTCAGATCGAGAAACTGATCAAAGGCTTCCAGGGCCTTGGTTGGGTCGGGAGCCCAGGTGAGCGCATGGGTGAACTGTTTGATGAGGACGGCCGTCAGGCGCAACTGTTGCTGATCGGTCGCACCGGTGAGCTTTTGGCCGTGGCGGTTGCGGACATAGAAGCGATCATGAATCTTCCCATCCTCGAGGTCGAACTGTGCCTTGGAAATATATACATCACGCATTGCGAGGGCGTTGGCGAAGGCGTACAAAAAGGCCGGAGTATCGTCTGATCGGATGTCCATGACGGTGTCGGTGGGCGATTGACTGTTGTCGAACGTGATCTGTACCGGATGGAGCAGACCGCTGAAGGATCCGCGTCGCCTCCCGAGTTGTTCGACCAGGCGCCGATTCACCGCAAACCGTGCCTCTTCGAAATGCCCTGTATCGAGCAGGGTGATGACCGAATGGAGCGCGTCTGACAATTGCTCCTGTTGGGCTAGGCTCAGTTCTGCGCCCGGTACAGGAAAGACGCGGAAGATATCCACGATTTTTTTTCTGTTCAGACCCGGGCTGCCCTTCGCGCGGACACGCGGTCCGTATCCTGCCCAGCCGGCACGGGTGGACGGTGAAGCGGTCTTTTCGGCAAAGGTATAGATATGCCCTTCCTCAATGTTGAGGCCGAATGCTGAGAGCAAGCCACAAATCATGGCGAATTCGGAGAAATGGTCGTAGGCCACGATCGTGATTTCAAACCGCTTGTCCGGCTGTTCGGCAAAGGCGATGTTACAGGGATGTTCCGACGTCAATTGAGCCGTCAATCTGACATGTCGGGCAATCGTCTGAGGCTCGAACCGCCGGAAGTACTCCTGGTCCAGGCGGGCGAAAAAATCGTGAAGCACATCGGATGGAATGTCAAGACAGAGCGGGCGAACCGAGTTGATCAGCGATGGGCGATCAGGAGAGCCGATCGGCATAAGCTTCAGTATACCCGAATGGTTTCATTGTGCGTAGAGGAACGGGTCAGTATAATGCCGCGCTATGAGTCGTTCCTCTGTACCGCCGCTATTCCCACGAGCTCAGACTCGGGTTCACAATCGTACGTCTAACCCCGATCCCAGCCCAGTTTTGCTCGCTGCCAAACGGAATGTCGAGGAAGTGCGAGCCATTTTGTCCGCCTATGGCCTGCATGATCTCGACCAAGCGGACCGCAACCTCGATGCAATGGCGGGTGACCCGATCCAGCGTCGGCGTCTGGTCGATATCCTCCCGATATTGATGGAATCGATTTCCCGGACGGCCGACCCTGATCAGGCGCTGAACCATTGGGAGCGTTTCCTGGGGAACGTGACCTCTACCACCTTTCTCGACTATTTGCGAGGTTGGCCGCGCATGCTCGATCTCCTCTGCGTGATCTTCGGCAGCAGCGACGCCTTGGCCTTTACGCTCATCCGGGACCCCACGTTGGTGTATTGGTTGGCCGAAGAGGAAGTCCTATCCCGACCTCCGACGCGAAAAGGGATGGAGGCCGCGGTTCGCGAGAGCATCGGGCACCTGAGTTCCATGGAACTGAAGTTGGACGCTCTGCGACGTGTGCGCCGACGGGAAATGTTGCGCATCGGCGTACGGGATCTCCTCCGCCTCGCCACCATACCGGAGACGACCGGGTCCTTGTCCGACTTGGCCTGCCTGCTGATTCACGCCGCCTATGAGATTGTCGACTCTGATCTCAAGCGACAGTATGGCATTCCCATGCATCGAACTCGGCAGGGACGATGGGTCGAGACGAAGTTTGCCGTGATCGGGATGGGCAAGCTCGGGGGACACGAACTGAATTACAGTTCCGACGTCGATCTGATCTACCTCTATGAGTCGCATCATGGAGAAACCAGAGCACCGAGAGGGGTGCGTGCCGCCATACCGGCCGGCATCGGCATTTCGAACGAAGAATATTTTGAGATTCTCGCCCGCGAATTGACCAGGGTCTTGATCGAACCCACCAGAGAAGGCCACGTTTTTCGGGTCGATCTGAGATTGCGGGCAGAGGGATCCGTCGGTCAATTGGCGCGCTCGCTGGAAGCGTATCGGAAGTATTATGCCGCACGTGGACAGGTTTGGGAACGATTAGCACTCCTGAAGGCTTGGCCGGTGGCAGGCTCCTACGAAGTCGGACAGGTGTTTCTCAAGCTGGTCAAGCGGTTCGTGTTGGGGGAAAAGATGGATCGGGATCGGGCGTCGGCGATCGTACAGGACGTTCGTGCCGTCAAGGATATGATTGACGTCAAAATGACGGACCGCGGCCATGCGCAACGCAATGTGAAGCTGGGGACCGGCGGGATCCGAGAGATCGAGTTTTTCGTACAGACCATTCAAATCTTGGTGGGACGGAAGATACCGATACTGCTGGATCGGAACACGCTCGGTTCGCTGAACCGGCTGGCTCAAAAAAAACTGCTTTCGGTTGAAGACCGTGATGCGTTGACGGCCGCCTATCTGTTCCTACGCGATGTCGAACACAAGTTGCAGATGGTCCATGATCTACAAACCCACGCCCTGCCACACGACGGTGTTGAGCTTGAGAAATGTGCCGTGCGGATGGGATATATGCAGAAGGATCGTATAGAAGCCCGGAAGCGCTTCGCCGCAGACCATGCCAGACATACGAAGGCGGTGCATGATCAGTTTGTTTCGTTTTTCTGTCAGCCCGAGCGGTCTTTCCTCTCTTGAGAGCTGCATTGAAACCAGCGAGTTAAGAACGGGAATTCCGCAACTGAGTGTCACAATGCACTCGGTAATCGTGGATTCGTAAGGTCTATATCTTTCTGGGTAGGGATTCTTCGTGTTAGGGAGCGAGGTTGTGCCCACTAGTCGGGTTCTACGACAGTTCTCGCTGCGTACAAGGAGGTGCGCTGATGGTCTTGTTGAACAGGATTTGCGGATTTTTTTTCATATTAGGGCTCGTCAGCGGCTGTGCGAGTGATCGTCTTGTCGGAGTAATGCCGGTTCCAGCGCCATCGGCAACGGGAACAGTGATGGGGCAAGTCGTGTCACTGGCGCACGGTTCGCCGGTAAGCGGCGCAACCGTGAAGACGAAAGTAGGGACAACAACAACCGCTGTCGATGGGAGGTTTAGCGTACCAGCGCCTCCGGGAGATCGGACCATTGTTCACATAGAAGCGAACGGATTCGCCGAGGCCTTTCCTGTGGCTCGCGTGATATCGAGACAAGCGACCAACCTAGGTGTGAAGCTTGTGCCGACCGGTGCGACGACAACGGTATCCGTGGCGGAGGGTGATACTGTCTCGGTGCCCCACTCACCGGCTCGTGTGACGATTCCCGCCAATGGTTTGGTGCCGAAAGCGGGAGGGACGCCGGCAGGGACAGTCACAGTTTCGCTGACCCCGATCAATCCGGCCATAGACCCAAATCTGATGCCGGGCGGGTTCAGCGGGATCTCTGTAGGTAGCGGGGCGGCGCAGCCGATCGAAAGCTTCGGCGCCCTGTTGGTTGATATCAGAGATAGTGCAGGCACTCACTACACATTGGCGGAAGGGAAGACCTCGACAATTCGTATTCCGCTCGGGACGCAGTCCGCCAATCCTCCGGCCACAGTCTCGCTCTGGTTTCTTGATGAGACGGCTGGGGTGTGGAAGGAAGAGGGGACCGCGACGTTACAAGGCACGGCTCCGGATCGGTATTACGAAGGAACGGTCGCTCACTTCCGCTATTGGAATGCCGACGTTACCACAGAACAGATCTTCGTCACCGGCTGTGTGAAGGACGCCAATGGGGAGCCGGTAGCCAATGCCCTTGTTCGAACGGAGGGCATCGATTATACGGGGGTAGCGACAGGTCTCACGGCTTCTGATGGAACATTCCAGGTCGCTATGCGCCGCAGCAGCCGGGCGAAGCTCGGTCTCTCTGAATTCGATCAACAGACCTTCAAGTTTGTGCTCATCTCGAACCTGGTGAATGTCGGACCATCGGCAACAGACATTCGGCGGCCCAATTGCCTCGTGAAACTGCCGCGACCCTTGACGATTACGACAAGGGTCCATCCCGGAGGCAATGTCGGAGCGATGTACCATCAGACCTTAGAGGCGGCCGGTGGGGTGCCTGGCTATGTGTGGAGTCTGAACACCAGGTCGCATGCCTTGCCGGCCGGGCTAGCTCTAACCGAAACCGGCACCATTTCCGGTAATCCGACCGCGGCCGACACCACGACGATCATCGTCAATGTGACCGACTCAACCGGAGCGACTGCGACAACGGAATTCGCACTGACTATCCACGCACCGGGGGTACAACCTCTGGCGATCACGACAGCGGCACTTCCCGCCGGGACCGTAGGCACAGCTTACAATGCCACGTTGATGGCGACGGGGGGCAGTGGTACGAAGTCATGGAGCATTAGTTTTGGCCTCCTGCCGCCAGGATTGTCACTGAATCCTGTCAGTGGGGTCATCAGCGGCACGCCGATCCGGACCGGAGCGTTCTCCTGTACGATCCGCGTACAAGATAACGGTACGCCGTCTCAATCTGACGAGATCGTGTTCGGCACGACGATCAACCCTGCATCTGTAGATGGAGGGAGCTTGGGAACACTCACTGTGACCGGCGCTCCGACCAGTGTCGGCCGAACATTCGTGGCCGATGGAAGCCTTACGACCACGAAGTTTGCCGGCTATACCGGCGGCGGGATTAATTGGAACGAGACTCACGGTGTCGGGATTCATGTCACGACAGTGACCGTATCATTGGACCCAGCGGGTCGTGTGGGCACCGTGGGATTCCTCTACATAGATTCCGGAGGAAGCGGGGGGTGGGGGTGCGGGCCCGCCGGGGGCGCCTGTCATGGAGTGACGATCAACCGAACAGCCGGCTTAGCGACCTTCACAAATGTCGTCCTCAAGAGTGCTAATACAAATTCGCCCGGTGACAGTGGTCCGATCACACTCAACGGCGAGTTGACCTTTACGCCGTTCTAGGCTGAAACGAAATGTCTGTCGGCCTCTCCTTGACGGGCTTGACCCTGGTCTTGGCTCTGTTGCTCACGCTCGCTCAATCGTTGAGACAACAACGATCCGCGCAACAGAGAGTCAGAAGACAATTGCGCAGATCGGAGCAGCTGGAGGCGCTGGGAAAACTGCTCGACGGGTTGCCACACAAGATCCGAAATCCCTTGGCGGTCATCAGCTTCTTAGCTCTTAACACCTTTCTGTAACCTTTGTGGAGCTCGGAGCGACTAGATGAGGGGAGGCTTCTTGGTCATTTCCCCGACGCGAGATGGCCTCATGAGCCACATTGTCGATCTGGGGGGTGCCGACAATTTAGGGAATCCACCTGCTGATGGCCGACGGCTCGTCATTCAAACCTTCGTCGGATGAAAAGAGCCTCCTCCGACGCATCGGCCAGGGAGAAACCGAACGATTTGCCGAGCTGATCGGTCGGTATCAACAGCATGTCACCCGCATCGTAGGCCGACGGGTACCAGCCGATCATGTCAAAGAAGTTGTCCACGATGTCTTCGTCAGAGCGTACTTTAGTCTGGCGCATTTTTCGGAGTCGGTAGGCTTCGATCATTGGCTTGCTGGTATTGCCGTCCGAACCTGTTACGATTTCTGGAGGGCAAGGAAACGGAAGGAAGTCCCGGTCAGCGGCTTGGCTGACGAGCACCACCGTTGGATTGAGCAGATGCTGGTTGCACAATCTGACGACGAGTTCCGTGATCAGGTGCGGAAACGAGAGGCGGTGGAGGTCTTGGAATGGGCGCTCAAACAATTATCGCCGGAGAATCGAGCCGTTCTGACTTTGGTGCATCTCGAAGGCCGCTCGGTACGTGAGGCGGCACAGTTATTGGGGTGGAGTGTGGTCAATGTCAAAGTTCGAGCGCATCGTGCCAGACAAGTGGTGCGCAAACTTCTTGCCGACACTTGAAAGGGACGGCAACCATGTGCTCGCGTTGCTCGCCGAACGAGAACACCTTGAAGATTTTCGGAGTCCAGTCAGGAGAACCACAGGGCTTGTTAACCGGACCGTTGGTCTACAGTTGGGGAGGGAGCACGCCATGCAAGACGACGAATTCCTAAGACTCGAGCGCGCGTTGAGGGAAGTGTATTGCTCACAGTCAGAACCCTCCTCCGATTCTGCTGAAGTGACGCAGGACGTGATGAGGCACATTCGTCAATTGACGAGCAGCAAAAGCATTGTGTGGATGCAGTCGGCCGTCCTTGATCAGCTGGTCTGGCGGACAGCAGTAATCGCGGCTGCGGTCGTGATGATTGGGACGATCCTCAGCATGGACACATTCCGGACGACTGCGGGGGAGAGCGGAGTACTGCTGGCAGACGAGTTTGAATCGCCCCCCTTACTTGGAGAGTAGTGGTCAGGAAGGAGAGGAACCATGTCACGACTCAAACTATGGGTTGGCATGATCGTCCTATTTGGCGCAGGGGTGGCGACCGGTAGCGTCGGAACCTCCCTTTACGCGGATGCCGAACGGATGCATCGGGGAGAGAGGGGCCCGGCCGCCCAGCACGAACGGATCATGAAACGTCTCACGCAGGGATTGTCGCTCACGACCCAACAGCAACTGGAGATCGAGCCGATCGTCGGTCGGGCTCACGTCGCAATTCTCGATCTGCGGTTTTCGCATCAAGGGGAAATTGAACAGATCTTGAGCGAGGGGATGGCGGACATAAAAGGGAAGCTGTCTACGGAGCAGCAATCGGAACTGGACAAGATGTATGCGGGACTGCAACAGCGTTGGCAACTTTTACATGACTATCTGGATGCTCACAAAAAGGGCACAATGCCCTAGCAGGCAGCGGCATGGCTGAATCGATTCGCTTTGCGACCACACTGAAACGTTGGGTGCTGGGGTTGTCAGCTGCCTGTCTCCTTGCGTTGGGAGGGTATGCACTCTTGGCGAAGTCAGGTGAGAATCCGTCGCGTGCCGGTCAGGCATCAGGAGGATCACGCGCATTTCCGGTGGTGGTGGCAGCGGTAAAAACAGGCGACATCGGTATCTATCTCAACGGACTCGGGTCGGTTGTGCCGTTGAATACCGTCAATGTGAGGAGCCGGGTCGATGGGCAACTCATGAAGGTGCTGTTTCAGGAAGGACAGATCGTTCGGAAGGGCGACCTCTTGGCGGAGATCGACCCCCGACCGTTCGAAGTGCAATTGCTCCAGGCTGAGGGACAGATGGCTCGCGACCTGGCGCAATTGACCAATGCGCGGCTGGACTGGCAACGATATAAGGGATTGTATGAACAAGGATACGTTCCCAAGCAACAACTGGATACTCAGGATGCCATGGTGCGTCAGTTGGAAGGGATCGTAAAGGCCGACCAAAGCCAGATCGACAATGCCAAATTGCAACTGAGCTATAGCCGCATCACCGCATCCATCAGCGGGCGGGTGGGCTTGCGTCTGGTGGATCCCGGCAACATGGTCCACGCCAACGACAACAATGGCCTGCTGGTCATCACACAGCTCATGCCGATCGGGGTCGTCTTTGCCATTCCGGAGGATAATTTGCCTGGAGTTTTGGAACGACTCAAAGCGGGCGAACAACTGACTGTCGACGCGTTCGACCGGGAGCAGAAGAAGAAACTGGCCACCGGCGTTCTCCTGACGGTCGACAACCAGATCGATCCGAACACCGGCACCGTACGACTCAAGGCGGTATTTTCGAACGAGGACGGCGCCTTGTTCCCGAATCAGTTTGTCAACGCTCGCCTGTTGTTGGAAGTGAAACATGGCGTCACGATCGTGCCATCCGTCGCCGTTCAACGGGGAGCAAGAGGCACCTTTGTCTATGTCGTGAATAACGACTGGACAGTGGCTGTACGGACCGTTGCGGTCGGTGCATCTCAAGGCGAGGACGCATCGATTACCTCCGGTCTCTCGCCCGATGAATTGGTTGTGGTGGACGGCACCGAAAAACTCCGCGAAGGCAGCAAGGTCGAAGTGCGGAACCAGAACGGGCAGCCTGTCAAAGGCCCCGACGCCCTGCCATCCGGATCCGAGATGCCGCAGCAAGGCGCCGGATCGTGAATCCGTCCCGGCTCTTCATCATGCGGCCTGTGGCGACCGCCTTATCGATGGTTGCCATTCTCCTGGCTGGAGTGCTCGCCTATCGTCAGCTGTCGGTTTCGGCCCTTCCCCAGATCGATTACCCCACGATACAGGTGTCGACCTTTTATCCGGGTGCCAGCCCTGACGTCATGGCATCGTCTGTGACCGCCCCGCTTGAACGACAGTTCGGGCAGATGCCTGGTCTGAGTCAGATGACCTCAACAAGTTCGAACGGCTGTTCGGTGGTGACGCTGCAATTCAGTCTCGATCTGAGCTTAGACGTAGCTGAGCAACAGGTGCAGGCAGGGATCAATGCCGCCTCCACATTCCTCCCGCGTGATCTTCCGAACCCGCCGATTTATAATAAGGTCAATCCGGCCGATGCGCCGATCCTGACCCTGGCGCTGACGTCAAGTACGTTGCCGTTGCCTCAGGTCCAGGACCTGGCCGAAACCCGGCTCGCCCAGAAAATATCCCAGCTCTCCGGCGTGGGGCTCGTCAGCATCAGCGGTGGCCAGCGACCGGCCGTGCGTATCCGGGCGAATCCCCGAGCCCTGTCGGCCTACGGACTGACGTTGGAGGATCTGCGCATGACCGTGGCTGCAGCCAACGTCAATCAGGCCAAAGGCTCATTCCACGGACCGCGGAGAGCCTCCATCATCAACGCGACCGATCAGTTGCTGTCGAGCCGCGAGTACCGGCCGCTGATCGTCGTCTACCGCAACGGCGCGCCGGTCCACTTATCAGACGTTGCCGACGTCGCCGACGACGTGGAAAACGTCAGGCTGGCGGCCTGGATGAATGAGACGCCGGCCGTCCTCGTCAGTATCCAACGGCAACCGGGAGCCAATGTCATTGAAGTGGCGGACCGCATCAAGAAGATCCTGCCGCAACTTCAGAGCGCGTTGCCGTCCTCCGTGCAGGTTACGATGTTGACCGATAGGACCACCTCTATCCGGGCATCCGTCCGCGACGTGCAGTTCGAGCTCATGCTTGCCGTTGCCCTCGTGATCATGGTCATTTTTCTTTTTCTTCGCACCCTGTCGGCTACGGCCATCCCTGCCGTGGCGGTTCCATTGTCGCTTGTGGGCACCTTCGGTGCGATGTACCTGATGGGGTTCAGCCTCAACAACCTGACCTTGATGGCGCTCACGATTTCGACCGGTTTCGTCGTTGACGACGCCATCGTCATGATCGAAAACATCTCGCGATACATTGAGCGAGGTGAGTCACCGTTTCAGGCAGCGCTCAAAGGATCGGAACAGATTGCGTTCACGATTCTCTCACTGTCCATCTCGCTCATCGCGGTGTTGATCCCGCTTCTATTCATGGGCGATGTGGTGGGACGCTTGTTTAGAGAATTTGCCGTCACGCTGAGTATCACGATCCTGATTTCGGCCGTCGTCTCGCTCACGGTGACACCGATGATGTGTGCCCGATTGCTGCGCCACCGCCGTGCGGCGGAACAGGGAGCCTTCTACCGCCGGACGCAACGGGTGTTCGATCGCACCATCGAAGCCTACGGGAGGACGCTCCGATGGGTACTGAACCATCAGTCCGCCACGCTGGCAGTGGCGGTCGGGATGCTCCTGGTCACGATCGTGCTGTATATCGTCGTTCCCAAGGGCTTCTTCCCTGTGCAGGACACGGGGGCTATCCTGGGCATTTCCGAAGCGGCCCAGTCGATCTCATTCACCGCCATGGCCGAACGCCAGCAGGCGCTGGCCCGCGCCGTCCTTACCGATCCGGCCGTGGCCGGCCTGTCTTCCTTCATCGGTGTGGATGGGATCAACACGACGCTCAACAGCGGACGGATCCAGATCAACCTGAAGCCCTTTGCTGAGCGTAAGATCAGCGTGCAGGACGTGATTGTTCGATTACAAGATCATGTAGGGAAAGTGGACGGCATCACCTTGTTCCTGCAGCCGATGCAGGATCTGACCGTCGAAGATCGTGTCAGCCGGACCCAATATCAATATACGTTGGAAGACGCGGATCCGGAGGAATTGAATCGATGGGCTCCCACGCTGGTCGAGGCGCTGCAGGCCTTGCCGGAATTGCGCGACGTGGGCAGCGACCAACAGGACAAGGGGCTCGCGTCCCTCTTGGTCATCGATCGCAGTACCGCCTCTCGGCTCGGCATCACCCCTCAACTGATCGTCGACACCCTCTATGACGCGTTCGGGCAACGACAGGTCTCCACAATGTTCACCCAGCTGAACCAGTATCGCGTCGTGCTCGAAGTGATGCCGGAATTCCAGAACGGCCCGCAGGCTCTCCAGTTTCTCGACATCCGGTCGTGGACCGGAGGGCAGGTTCCGCTGAACGTGTTTACCCAGTTCTCCGAAACGACAGCCCCGCTGGCGATCAGCCGTCAGGGGCAGTTTCCCGCCGTCACTCTGTCATTCAATCTGGCCCCAGGAGCCTCTCTCGGTGACGCCATGACGGCAATCGAACGAGCGACGCAAGTGATCGGGATGCCGGCCAGCATCCGGGGGAGTTTTCAAGGCACCGCCCAGGCGTTCCAATCATCATTGGCGAATGAAACATGGCTGATACTCGCGGCGCTCGTCACCGTCTACATTGTGCTCGGGATTCTGTACGAGAGCTACATTCACCCGCTGACGATTCTGTCCACGCTGCCATCGGCGGGGGTCGGCGCACTGTTGGCGTTGATGCTCTTCCAAATCGAATTCAGTGTGATCGCGCTGATCGGGATCATTCTCTTGATCGGGATCGTGAAAAAGAACGCGATCATGATGATCGACTTTGCGCTCGACGCGGAACGCAAAGAAGGAAAACCGCCGGTAGAGGCGATCTACGAGGCTTGTCTGTTACGTTTCCGGCCGATCATGATGACGACGATGGCCGCTCTGCTGGGAGCGCTGCCGCTGGCCATCGGTTCCGGAGTCGGATCCGAACTACGGCATCCGCTCGGAATCGCCATCATCGGCGGGCTCGTACTGAGCCAGGCTCTGACGCTGTACACAACGCCGGTCGTCTATCTTGCGTTCGACCGGCTGGCGCGCCGTCTCCGTTCGCAGCAGGCTTCGACACTCAGGACGGAAGCGGTGACTCCCGGTACGCGATGAATATCTCTGCGCCATTCATCCGGCGCCCGGTGGCCACAACCTTGCTGACCGTCGGCGTGACCCTCATCGGCCTCGTGGCGTTCCGGTTCCTTCCTGTCGCTGCTCTACCGCAGGTGGAGTTCCCGACGATCAACGTGTCGGCCGGGCTGCCGGGCGCGAGCCCTGAAACGATGGCGACTTCGGTCGCGGCACCGCTTGAACACCAGTTCACGCGTATCGCCGGCGTAACGGAGATGACCTCCACCAGCATGCTCGGCTCCTCGAATATCACGCTGCAGTTCGAGCTGAGCCGCGATATCGACGGCGCTGCGCGCGATGTTCAAGCGGCGATCATGGCGGCGCGCAGCGATCTGCCCGCCAACCTCCCGAGCCGGCCTACGTATCGCAAGATCAATCCGGCCGATGCGCCGATTCTCATCCTGTCCTTGACCTCAGAGATCGTGAGTCGCGGTCGGATGTACGATGTCGCTTCCAGTGTCCTTCAGCAAAAACTGTCGCAGATCGACGGTGTGGGTCAGGTCTATGTGGGAGGAGGCTCGCTGCCCGCCGTGCGCGTCGACCTCAACCCGACGGCGCTCCACAAGTACGGGATCGGACTGGGCGACGTCCGCCGGATGTTGAGCGAAACGAACGTGAATCTCCCCAAAGGTCAGCTCTCCGATGGGAAACGGACATGGGAAATCCGGACGAATGACCAGCTCCACGAGGCCGAAGATTATCTGCCGCTGATCGTGAGTTATCGCGAAGGGAGAGCCGTGCGACTCTCGGACATCGCCACCGTAGAACACTCGGTCGAGGATCTGCGGACCATGGGTGTGGCGAACGGGACGCCGGCGGTGCTCATTATTATCAGCCGACAGCCAGGAGCGAATATTATCGAAACTGTCGACCGAGTGAAGGCCATGCTTCCGCGACTGGAAGCGTCCATTCCCGGAACGATGACACTCTCGGTCATGGGCGATCGCACGCCGGCCATCCGCGCCTCCTTGCATGACGTCGAACGGACGCTGGCGATCTCTGTGCTCCTCGTGATCCTGGTGGTGTTCCTGTTTCTCAGAGACGTCCGTGCCACGCTCATTCCCTGTGTAGCCGTCCCCGTCTCGCTGATCAGCACGTTCGGGGTGATGTATCTCCTCGGGTACAGCCTCGACAACCTGTCACTGATGGCGCTCACGATCGCGACCGGATTTGTGGTAGACGACGCGATCGTCGTCCTGGAAAACATCAGCCGATATCGTGAGCAGGGCATAGCTCCCATGGAGGCAGCTCTGCGTGGTGCGCGGGAAATCACGTTTACCGTCCTGTCGATGACGTTATCGTTGGTCGCCGTCTTCGTCCCCATCCTCTTCATGGGTGGGATGATGGGTCGGCTGTTCCGAGAATTTGCCGTCACCCTCTCGGTGGCGATTCTCGTTTCGCTCGTCCTATCGCTCACCACGACGCCCATGATGTGCGCGAGGGTGCTAAGGTCCGACCAGGGACAATCTCACGGGTGGTGCTACCGCCTGAGCGCGCAGTTTTTTGAAGGGATGCGCGCCGGGTACGCCCGGAGTCTTTCTTGGGTTCTCCGCCATCCGCGCGGAATGCTCGCCTTCACGCTGACCACCATGGCCTTGAGCCTGTATCTCTACACTGTCATTCCCAAAGGGTTTTTTCCGCAGCAGGACACCGGTCGCATGTTCGGGTTCATTCAGGCGGCACAAGACATTTCGTTCCAAGCCATGCGTGAGAAGCTGACCGAAGTTGTGGACATCATCAAGAGCGATCCAGCAGTAGAAATAGTGACTGGATTCAGCGGCGGAAGCGGTGGCACGAATTCAGGTCGCATGTACATTACGTTAAAACCGTTTCAGGAGCGGCAGGTCAGCGTGGACCATGTTATCGCGCGTTTGCGTCCCAAGCTGGCCCAGGTGCCTGGCGCGCCGACGGTGTTGCAGGCGATTCAGGATCTGCGCATCGGGGGTCGGGTAAGTAGCGCGCAATACCAATATACCCTTCAAAGCGTGGACCTCGCCGAGTTGAACACATGGGCGCCCAGAGTCGAGCGTCGGCTTCGGACGCTCAACGAAATTGTGGATGTCAATAGCGATCAGCAAGACAAGGGGCTGCAGTCGCTGGTCGTGTTCGACCGGAGCACCGCTTCTCGACTCGGGCTCAGCCCCCAGCTCATCGACGACACATTGTACGATGCGTTCGGCCAGCGCCAGGTTTCCATCCTGTATACGGCGCTGAACCAGTATCACGTCGTGATGGAAGTGGCGCCGCCATACTGGCAGAACCCGTCCACGCTTCAGGAGATCTATGTGCGGTCTCAGACGGGGGGACCGGTACCGCTGAGCGCCGTGACGCGGTTTGAACCTACGAACACGCTGCTGCTCGTCAACCATCAGGGACAATTTCCCGGTGTGACGCTGTCGTTCAACATGACACCCGGCGTGTCGCTGGGCGAGGCGGTGGAGGCCATTGAGAGGTCGATGCGGGAGATTGGACTGCCTGCCGGTATTCAGGGCAGTTTTCAGGGGGCAGCCAGAGCGTTTCAAGCATCCGTCGAGAATCAACCCTTGCTGATCCTTGCCGCGCTCCTGACGGTCTACATTGTGTTGGGCATTTTGTACGAGAGCTATATCCATCCGCTGACGATCCTTTCCACACTTCCGTCCGCAGGCGTCGGCGCCTTGCTCGCGCTGCTCCTGTTCAAGACGGAATTGAGCATGATTGCGCTGATCGGCATCATTCTGCTCATCGGTATCGTGAAGAAAAACGCCATTATGATGATCGACTTCGCCTTGGATGCCGAGCGGAAGGAAGGCGAACAGCCGGAGCAGGCGATTTATCGAGCCTGTTTGCTGCGTTTCAGGCCGATTATGATGACGACGATGGCGGCCTTGTTCGGCGCCCTGCCCTTGGCCGTCGGAATGGGTGTGGGATCGGAGTTGCGACGTCCACTCGGAATCGCCATCGTGGGCGGCCTGCTCGTCAGCCAGTTGCTCACCCTCTATACGACGCCGGTCGTCTATCTCTATCTCGATCGAATGCGCCTGAGCTTCTTGCGAATGTTCCCGTCACGTGCATAGCCCGATCGCCTGGAGTTACGACAAGCTTTCCAGCAACTCCAGATCCCTTTTGAGCAATTGATTCACCAGATCTGTCACCGGCTTTCCCTTTCTCTTGGCCAGGCGCTCTAGACGCTTGCGCATAGAAGGGCCTACATAGATGGGTAGGTTCAGTTCCGCTCCCTTTCGGAAGAACTTGCCTCGAACAGCATTTGAAAAATCGTATTCTCGCTTCATATCATCCTCTCCTATAATACCTCCTTTCGTTCTTTGTCGGTTTGTGCGCAGAAATGATACGAATTGTGGCGCTTATTTCAGGAGATCAATGATTCTGATCTCAGGAGTGATTATCAGGCCACCACGCTCTCGGCGTTTCTACCCTTCACCTGATGATCTTATACCGCTCAGTATTCTCTTGGCTTCAGCGACCGTGATCATGAGACTGAGTGGATCTACCGGCGAAGCCACGAAACCATGCTGCTCATAGAAACGCTTGGCAGTTTCTGAGAGTGCATGTACTAGAATGGCGCGGATGCCGACGATTTCCGCGGCCTGGGCTGTCCGCAACACGGCATCTCGCAGCAATCCGGTGCCGATCCCTTGTCTCTGAAAATTTTGATCGACTGCCAACCTCCCCAACACTATGATTGGCACCGGATCAGGCATGTTGCGTCTGATTCGTCCTGCTGCCTCCGCATGCGTGACGGCGCCGTTCGCAAGGGCGTAGTACCCCACGACTCGCCGACCGACAGACACCACGTATGTCCGTGACGAGCCGCTCGCCTCATTCGCCATGGCGCGCCGCCGAAGCCAGTCGTCGAGTGTCGGCTCGCCGCACATGAACTGCGAGAGATCGTGAGCCGGAGACAGTTTGTGAGGTAACCCGATGGTAGGCACAGGATCGGTCAGCGATCCCATGGTGACTTCGTTTGCAGAAGCCGTTTCAGTTTGGGATTGTTGGTGAGAGGGGCATCGAGCAACGTGAGGAAACGCGTGAATGCCTCCGGTGACAGCGCAAAATATCGCTGGTCGAGCAGTACGCGCTCAGCTTCCCGACAGGCCGTCTCGATCATAAACTCCGACCGGGTCCGCCCCAACGCACCGGCGGCGCGATCGATCAGCCGTTTTTGCTTTTGGCTGGCCCGTAAATTGATGTTCTCCGCCCGTCCTGTTGTAGCCATGTCCTTACCTCACGTGAGAAGAAGTATATAGCCATGTGCGCACAATGTAAACACGCGCGCCCATGGCTATGTCTATGTCTATGTCTATCTTTCAGACTCAAGGCCATTCTTGCGAATGATGAGAGATGGGTCGAGATCTGCGCCAAAAACACAAAGGGCCCGGTGGTTTCCCACCGAGCCCTCATGCTTTTCTCCAAGCTATCCGGCCTGCTCCTTGAAGGGGCCTGCCCTGAGCTTGTCGAAGGGTTAGTACATCCCCTCCATGCCGTGGCTGTGTCCGCCACCCGGCATAGCCGGTTCTTTCTTTTCCTCGGGGAGTTCGGTGATCATGACCTCGGTGGTGAGCATCAAACCCGCGACGCTGGCGGCGTTTTGTAGCGCCGTCCGGGACACCTTGGTCGGATCGATGATGCCGGACTTGATCATGTCGACATATTCGTCCGTCGCGGCGTTGTACCCGCCGTTGACGTTCTTCTCTTCCCGAACCTTGCCGACGATGACCGATGCTTCCGCCCCGGCATTCGCAGCGATCTGTCGGATTGGCTCCTCGAGCGCGCGCCGGACAATGTCGAGTCCGACTTTCTGCTCCAATGGGACATCCTTAAGTCCATCGAGCGCCTTCACGCAGCGGAGATAGGCCACGCCGCCTCCTGGGACGATCCCTTCCTCCACTGCCGCCTTGGTGGCATGCAGGGCGTCTTCGACCCGAGCCTTCTTCTCCTTCATCTCCGTCTCGGTTGCGGCGCCGACATTGATGACGGCCACACCGCCCACGATCTTCGCCAAACGTTCTTGCAGTTTCTCGCGATCATAGTCGGATGTGGTTTCATCGATCTGAGCCTTGATCTGCTTCACGCGGCCTTCGATCTTCTTGGAATCGCCGTAGCCTTCCACGATCGTCGTGTTGTCCTTGTCGATCGTCACGCGCTTGGCGCGGCCGAGATCAGTCAGCTTGACGTTCTCGAGCTTGATGCCGATGTCTTCCGAAATCACCTGACCGCCGGTGAGGATTGCAATATCCTCCAGCATGGCCTTGCGACGATCGCCGAAGCCAGGTGCCTTTACCGCCGCGACGTTCAACGTGCCGCGCAGCTTGTTCACGACGAGGGTGGCCAGCGCTTCGCCTTCGACTTCTTCAGCCAGGATGACGAGCGGTTTGCCCATCTTGGCCACCTGCTCGAGCAGCGGGAGCAGGTCCTTCATGCTGCTGATTTTCTTTTCGTTGATCAGGATGAGCGGCTCTTCCACGGAACATTCCATCCGCTCCGCATTGGTGACGAAATAGGGAGAGATGTAGCCGCGATCGAACTGCATGCCCTCGACCACGTCCAGCGAGGTGGTCATCGACTTGGCTTCTTCCACGGTGATGACGCCGTCCTTGCCGACTTTTTCCATGGCCTCTGCGATGAGGTCCCCAATGGTCTTGTCGTTGTTGGCTGAAATGGTGCCCACTTGGGAGATTTCGGTCTTGCTTTGGCACGGCTTACTGAGCTTCTTGAGTTCGGCGGTGATGGCCTCGACCGCCTTGTCGATCCCTCGCTTGATCTCCATCGGGTTGGCCCCGGCAGTGATGTTCTTCGCACCTTCACGGAAGATGGCTTGGGCCAACACTGTTGCCGTGGTCGTCCCATCGCCCGCCGTATCGCTGGTCTTGCTGGCCACTTCGCGGACCAGCTGGGCACCCATGTTTTCGTACGGGTTTTTCAGCTCGATTTCCTTAGCTACTGTCACGCCGTCCTTGGTGATGGTCGGTGCGCCGAATTTCTTATCCAGAATTGCGTTCCGACCCTTCGGCCCGAGCGTCGCCTTCACGGCGTCCGCGAGCTGGTTCACCCCTTTCAGGATGGCCGCTCGTGCTGTATCGCCGTACATGAGTTGCTTTGCCATTGGATTCCTCCTGTTATCGTTGTTTTATGGTTTCCTGGGCTGCTTGCGGCATGAACCTAACTGGTGAAAACCCCGAGAATGTCTTCCTCCTTGAGGATCAAGCACTCCTCGTCCTCAATCCGAAGCTTACTGCCCGAATACTTGTCGAACAGCACATGATCACCGACCTTGACGTTCTCCACTTTCTTCCCGACTGCTTGAACCACCCCACGTTGAGGTTTCTCTTTCGCTGAATCCGGCACATAAATGCCGCCGGCAGTCCGATCCAATTCTTCGGTGTATGTGACAAACACCCGTTCACCCAAGGGTTGGAAGCCCTTGGCAACATTCTTCTTTTCCTTCTCAGCTGTACCCATAGTAGAACCTCCTCCTGATGAAAGTTAACTCGTTAGGTGTTGATGGCTGAAAATTAGGCGGAACTCACTTGCAGTCCCGGCAGCCTGTGACTTGGTGGAGATAGGCCTTTGTTCACCTAAGTCAAGAGGGGGGCTCAAGGGATTTTTATAATGCCCCACGTTCGCGACGCTGCGAGATTTTGCGTTCCCTAACCTATTGAGAAACCAATATTCTTTGAGTATTTGCGCGGCTGGCGGCGGGATGATCGGGATATCAGGCCCGCAATCGGTCAAAATCTTTGATGTCTTTTTTAAGATAGTCACGAAGGCGTTTGATGATGCGGGCTTCCAATTGACGGGTTCGCTCCTTCGTGATGCCGTATTTGTCGCCCAGATCATCGAGGGTCAAAGGGGAGTCGGACAGAATGCGATTTCTCAGAATATCTTCGTCTCGTTCTTCCAGTGTCTTGATGAACTCGGCGAGCTTTGCCCTGAAGAGGGTCTTGAGCTGATGATCGGCGAGCTGTTCGTCCGCCGGTTCTTGGTGGGACGGCAAGACATCAAGTAGTGTGCTGTCCTGGTCTTCGCCGATAGGCTGGTCGAGGGACAACTCCCAGTTGCCGAGGCGCTGATCCATTTCGATCACGTCGCGCTCGCGTACGTTCAGACGATCCGCGAGCAATTTCGTGTCGGGAGCGAAGCCCTCCCGCTCGAGCTTGGCCTTTTCCTTTTTTAAGTTATAAAATAGTTTTCGCTGATCCTGAGTCGTCCCGACCTTGACGAGCCGAAAGGTGTGTAGGAGGTAACGGAGGATATAGGCCCTGGACCACCAGGCTGCATAGGCATAGAAGCGCACGTTTTTCGAGGGATCGAATTTCTTGATGGCTTGCATCAAGCCGACATTCCCTTCTTGAATCAGATCCATGTGGTCGGCGCCGGTGTGGAGATACTCGGCTGCAATCGAGACCGACACGCGCAGGTTGGCCATGATGAGTTTAACCGCTGCCTCGCGGCTGCCATGCGTCTGGTACTCCTGGAAAAGCTGAAGCTCTTCCTCTTTTGACAGGTAGGGGTATCGGCGGACTTCGGCGAGGTATTGCTGTAGGGCCGTGAACGGCACTACCGCGGTCGTGTCCGATCGAGGTACTGTCTCCTGCTCGGGAGCAGGACTCAGCTCGGCGCTGATAGGAAGCTCATGTGGGTCGGTCTGAGAGGGTTCTCCATCTTCAGGCTCCTCCAGCTGCAGGTTTGTCTCGTCGAGGATGGACATACAGACGGCAGACTACACCAGATTCCTAGGTCGCAACAATGCTGAAAGCGGCCCGAGCCATTTGTGCGACGGCAAAGACGGCGAAAAGCAAACACTTCGCTCGCCTATCTAATCGGTATGTTCAGACTTGAGGCCTCTCCTTCTGAGTAGGGTCAAGGAGATTTCGTTTGTCGTTTGGTTTATATTTTGATTGACAGTCGAGACTGAAACCAGGTTATGTGTCACGCATCTAGCTGCTAAATCTTCGATGTTTAATGGTAAATTGTCGTACCGTGCCCGGTAGGACTTAGACATGGCCACTCCGTTCGATAGCATCGAAAATGCGATTCGCGACATCAAGAAAGGGAAGTGCATTATCTTGGTGGACGATGAGGATCGGGAAAATGAGGGTGACTTGGTCATCGCCGCGGAGAAAGTCACTCCGCACGTGATCAACTTCATGGCCACCCATGCCCGAGGGTTGATTTGTCTGGCCTTAACGCCTGAACGAGTAGAAGAACTGCAGTTGCCACAGCAGGCTTCCGAGAATACCGCGCCGTTCGGGACCGCTTTCACCGTCTCGATCGATGCACGAAAAGACGTGACGACGGGGATCTCGGCAGCTGATCGAGCCACGACGATTCACGTGGCGATCGACCCCAAATCTAAACCCAGCGATCTCGCCAGGCCGGGTCACGTCTTTCCGCTCAAGGCACAGACAGGTGGAGTGCTCCGGCGCGCTGGGCAAACCGAGGGATCTGTCGACCTAGCTAGGTTGGCAGGGCTGCGCCCTGCTGGAGTGATCTGCGAGATCATGAATGTAGACGGCACCATGGCCCGCGTACCCGAGCTGACAAAGTTCGCCAGGACCCATAAACTGAGGATGGTGACCGTGAAGGCCTTGATCGAATACCGTATGCGGAGGGAAACCTTCGTCAAACGGATGGCAACTGCACGGTTGCCCACGACGTTCGGCGAGTTCGAGGCGGTGGCATTCGAGAATCAGATCGACGGAGTGACGCACATTGCTCTGGTGAAGGGCCCTGTCGACGGGGGGACGCCGACACTCCGGATGTTTGACGGCTGACGCGTTAGGATCGCTCCGTTGCGATTGCCGCGATCAATTGCACTCCGCGATGGAGATCATTCATAAGGAAGGCCGAGGCGTTCTCCTGTATCTGAATCAAGAAGGCAGAGGAATCGGGTTGCTGAATAAGATCAAGGCCTATGCGTTACAAGATGAAGGGAGTGATACGGTTGAAGCCAATCTGCAACTCGGCTTCAAGGCGGATCTCCGCGACTATGGAGTCGGCGCGCAAATTTTGGCGAATCTCGGTTTGCACCAGATCAAGTTGATTACGAATAACCCGCGGAAGATCGTCGGGATCGAAGGCTATGGCCTGAAAGTCGTCGAACGTGTTCCTATTGAAATTCCCCCGCGTGCCGCGAATGTCCGATATCTTCGAACGAAGAAGGCGAAATTGGGCCATCTTCTCAAGAAAGTGTGATGAGCCGTTTCAGCTCAAGTCCGATCTCTGGAATTTCAGACAGGGCGGCAGTTGAAAGATGAAGTACAGAAAGATGGGACTCTCCGCGGTGGGATTTCGAATCGGCATTGTCGCGGCGAAGTTCAACCAACAGGTCACGAACAAATTACTGAATGCCTGCGTCGAAACGCTGGCGGCCCATGGTGTTCGTAAGGAGCGCATTCAGGTCTTGCGGGTACCGGGGGCATTCGAAATTCCACTTGTCGCGCGCGCCATGGCCAAGTCCGGTCGGTTTGATGCGGTGATTTGCTTGGGGGCGGTCATTCGTGGCGATACCCCACATTTTGAGTATATCAGTGCTGAGGTCAGCCGAGGTATCGGCCAGGCGGCGTTGGACACCGAGATTCCGATCATCTTCGGTGTGTTGACCACAGAGACAGTTGCGCAGGCAGTGGAGCGTGCGGACCCGAAGCAATTCAACCGTGGCGGCGAGGCCGCGAAGTCTGCGATCGAGATGGTGATGGTGATGAAACAGGTGGACAGGATCAGACAGAAATCAGATGCGGGGACATCGGTTGCACCACGGACGGCCGTGCGACGGCTTACGAGCTAGCTTATGGGAGCTCGTCATCAGGCGCGCGAGCGAGCCTTGCAGATTCTGTTTCAGCATGACATTCACGGGAAGGCTGACGTGCCGCTCGACGAGTTTTGGCATGAATACTCGGCGTCCGAGGAGTCCAAAGCGTTCGCGGAACGGTTGGTCCAGGGTGTGTTGGAGCATAAAAAGGAACTCGATGCCGTCATCGGGAAGTATGCGACGAATTGGACGGTAAGTCGCATGCCGGTCGTCGACCGCAACATCTTGCGTGCCGGACTGTACGAGTTGCTCTGGTTGGATGAGGTGCCTGCAAAGGTCACCATGGATGAAGCTATCGAACTTGCGAAAAGTTTCGGCGATGACGATGCCTCAAAGTTCGTGAACGCGGTTCTCGACAAGGCCTTGGCGACCGAGTCGCGGTTGGCTGCAAAGCGGGCGGAACTGGATCGACCGGTTGGAAGGAGAGCCGACAGTGATTGAGCGGTACACACGTCCTCAAATGAAGGCCATCTGGGATCTGAATCATAAGTATGAGATCTGGTTGGAGGTTGAGCTGCAAGCCTGTGCGGCCTTCGAACTGGCCAAACAGGCCCCGCATGGGACGGCGGCGAAAATCAGGAAAAAGGCCAAGATCGATGTTGAACGGATTGCCGAAATCGAAAAGGTTACGAAACACGATGTGATCGCCTTTCTTGAATCGCTCATGGACACAGTGGGACCGGAACATCGGTTTCTCCACATGGGACTCACGTCTTCGGACATCGTCGATACGTCGCTTGCCATACAAATGACCGAGGCGCTCGATCTGATTCTGAGGGGAGTCGATGAGCTTCTCGTCGTGCTGAAACAGCAGGCGCTCCGTTACAAGAACCAGATAATGGTGGGACGGTCGCATGGCATTCATGGTGAGCCAATCTCATTTGGTCTGAAGATGGCCCTGTGGTATGAAGAAGTCCGACGTCATCAAGCACGGTTGCGGCAGGTGCGGAACGAGATTGCCGTCGGCAAGTTGTCAGGCGCGATGGGGACTTTCGCGCATCAGGGGCCCGACATCGAAGAATATGTGTGTGACAAACTCGGCTTGAAGGCGGATCCCGTCTCGAATCAGGTCGTCCAGCGTGATCGCCATGCCTTCTATGCAACGGCGCTTGCCTTGCTTGCTGCAAGCATCGAGAAGTTCGCCACCGAGATTCGTCACCTTCAGCGCACGGAAGTGCTCGAGGCGGAAGAATTTTTCTCCGAAGGACAAAAGGGATCGTCGGCGATGCCTCACAAACGGAACCCGATTGTCTCGGAGAACCTCTGCGGCTTGGCTCGGGTGGTGCGGGCCAACAGCGTAGCGGCGATGGAAAACGTCGCGCTCTGGCATGAACGCGATATCAGCCATTCGTCCGTCGAGCGGGTGATCATGCCGGACAGTACAATCTTGATCGACTACATGCTTGCCAAGGTGACGGACTTGATCAAGCACCTGGTCGTCTATCCGGATCGAATGAGGCAGAACCTCGAATTGACGGGAGGACTCATTTATTCGCAGCGGTTACTGTTGACCTTGGTTGAGAAGGGGGCGCAGCGAAAGGAGTCGTACGAAGCGGTTCAGCGCAATGCCATGGCATCCTGGAGGGGAGGGGGCGGATTGCAAGAATTGGTCGGCAAAGACCCTTTTATTTCAGCGCATCTCACAAAGAGTGAAATTGCCGTCTGCTTCAACCCACAACACTATCTGCGCCACCTGGATCAGATCTATCGGCGGGTGTTCGGGCGTAGCAGGCAACGTTCGCCTGACATCAGTGCGAAGGGAGCGAGATCATGACTCGATCACGTGTCATGGGGCTGGTGCTGATTTGGGTGATGGTTGGTGCTTGGGTATCGAACGCTCAGGCGGCGGCGGACCGAGAAAAGCTTCTCACTGAACCGGGAGCCTACGGCACGTTCGCCGTCTTCGCACTCAATGAGGAGTGGGCGAAGCAGGACCCAGCGACACGGATCGTCCGTCTGACGTCGCTGAAAGGTGTGGTGGAACAGCATCGAGAGCATGTGACAATCGATCTGTACCTCCTTCGAGGACTTTCCGATCAAGGCGACATCATGTTCCGTATTCATGCTGCGGAATTGCACGAGACACAGGAGTTTCTCCTGGATCTGCAGAGCAGCCAATTTGGGAAACACCTCAAGACGGTCGGGATCATGCACGGGCTCAGCAAGAAGCCGAATTATGTGCCGGGATTCTCGGATCAGATGAAGGCTGACTTAAATGCCGTCAGTGAGCCAGGCCGGAAACCCTATGCGATTGTGATTCCGATCCGGAAATCGGCCGACTGGTGGGGGTTGGATCAGGAGAAACGAGCCGCGATGATGCAGGAACATACCGCCGCCACGCTGCCCTACGCGAAGACGGTCCGACGGAAGCTCTATCACTCCAGCGGACTGGATGATCAGGACTTTATTACCTATTTTGAAACCTCCAAGCTGGAAGACTTTCACAGCCTGATGCTGTCGCTCGAAAAAGTGCAAGAATTCCGCCATACGCGGCGAATCGGACATCCGATCATACTCGGTACGATGAAATCGTTGGATGAGGTTGTAGAACTGTTGGCGCAGTAAGTTGAACCATGTGAGGTTCGAATCATGGCGACGGGCGAGCTTCTGTACGAAGGCAAGGCGAAGAAGATCTTTTCGACGGGCAATCCCGACCAAGTCGTGCAGTATTTCAAGGACGATGCGACGGCGTTCAACGCACAGAAGCGCGGCACCATCGTCGATAAAGGCGTCATCAACAACAAGGTTTCCGAGCGACTATTTCGGCTCTTGGAGCAACATGGGATAGGGACACATTTTCTGGAGCGGCTGAACGACCGTGAAATGCTTACAAAGAGAGTCAGAATCGTACCCATCGAAGTCGTGATCCGAAACGTCGTGGCGGGCAGCTTGGCCAAACGGCTCGGACTGAAGGAGGGGAACCGCATCGATCCGGCGGTTGTTGAGTTTTATTACAAGAACGACGCTCTTGGCGATCCGCTGGTCAATGACGATCATCTGCGGCTGATGAATGTTGCGACGCCAGGCGTGTTGCGTGAGTTGCGCGAACTGGGGCACGCGATTAATAAGGTCATCAAACCCTTCTTCGCTGAGCGGATGATGCAGCTCGTCGATTTCAAGCTCGAGTTCGGAGTCTTTCACAATAAACTGATTCTGGCGGACGAAATTTCTCCGGATACCTGCCGTTTCTGGGACATGACGACCGGTGAGTCGATGGATAAGGATCGGTTTAGAAAGGACATGGGGAAGATCGAGGAGGCGTATCAGGAGGTTTTGAAAAGGGTATGTGGATGAGAAGGGGACAGGGAAGAAGAGAAAGATGCTGCGGGTGTATTTGAATTATGGCCTGATCGCATCGGTGGTGGTGTGGGCGGCCATTGTGGGGATGATGGCCTATCGATTGAACGAGTCGCCCTGGCGCTGGGCCTTCGTCGGCCTGGTATGTGCCGGCGGGTTGACCGTCGCGGCCATCTTGTGGATCAAGAAATACGTGGATCGGTTGAACGAAGCCGAAGAAAAGCGGGAGAGCAAGTCGTGAAAGCCAAAATTCATGTAACGCTGAAGCAGGGCATCTTGGATCCGCAAGGTAAAGCCATCGAACATGCGCTGGACTCCCTGGGATTCAAGAATGTCGCAAATGTTCGCGTAGGAAAGTACATGGAGTTGGATCTCGATCAAAACGATAGGACCAAGGCTGAGGCTGAGATCAAAGGTATGTGTGAAAAGTTATTGGCGAACACCATCATTGAAGAGTATCGGTACGAATTGCAAAGCTGACTTAACCTCAACGTTCTTCTTGTTGGGCTATGAATATCGGCGTCGTTGTCTTTCCCGGCAGCAATTGTGATCACGACTGTCAGCATGTCTTCAAAGACGTGCTGGGACAAGATGTGACGATGATCTGGCACAAGGAAACTTCTTTGGCCGGTGTGGATGCCGTCATCCTGCCCGGTGGATTTTCATACGGTGACTATCTCCGGACTGGAGCGATTGCACGGTTTTCGCCGGTGATGAACGCGGTGAAAGAATTTGCCTCCGGAGGTGGGTTAGTGCTCGGGATTTGCAATGGATTCCAGATTCTCCTCGAGGCAGGACTACTGCCGGGCACCATGTTGCGGAATAAGTCGTTGCATTTTATCTGCCGTGAGACCTGTGTCAAAGTGGAGAATGCTGCGACGCCGTTTACGAATGTGTGCAGGTCCGGACAGGTGCTCAAGATCCCGATTGCTCACGCGGATGGGAACTACTATACCGATCCAGTGACGCTAGCCGGGCTTCAAGCCAATGCCCAGATCATCTTCCGCTATTGTACGGCAGACGGGAAGGTGACGCCGGAGGCTTGTCCGAACGGCTCGCTCGATAATATTGCCGGCATCCGCAATGCCGAAGGCAATGTGTTGGGCATGATGCCGCATCCGGAACGTTGTGCCGAATCGGTTTTGGGCAACGAAGACGGGCGGGCTGTTCTGTCGTCAATAGTGGAGGGGATCAAGAAGGTGTGAAGAATAGGAGTGCCTACTCGGTCCTTCTTGTCCCCTACAGAACGTCAACTCAAGACGCTCACCGAAGTGATCCAGAACGGGTCATCCCGAGCCTGAAGACCCTGCAGTGCAATCCTCATCCGCAGGGCGCCAAGGCACTCGCAGGAAAGGGACAAGCTCTACCGCATCAGGGTAGGCGATTCCCGGTTCGCTGCACGATTCAAGACAAGGAGCCAACCTTAATCCGAAATAACGTCGTTCAATGCCTTATCTTACCCATCAGAAATTCTCAGTGCCGCTCGACCGTGACCAGGTCGCGCAAAACTGGCGCCGGAGGGGGTACTCCTGTGACCTGTTAACCGATCCTCCCGGCAGGGAGTGGAATGATTTCGTTCATTCGACGAACGAGCTGGTAACCGTTATGGATGGGAGGCTTAGGCTGACCATCGACGGAGAAGAGATCATCGCAGAGCCGGGCGACGAAGTGTTTATTCCGAAATCTGTTCGCCATTCCGTCAAGAATATTGCCTCCTCTATGACGTGCTGGCTGTATGGGTACGATTAGAAGAAAGGTTTGCGAAGTACCGTTACCACACAGCGTGGGGCCGGTGAGATTTCGACCTATACGGGACCCAGGCAGCGCCTCCTCAATTTTTGGGTCTGACAAATAGGCATATGTTTCTGATATCCTAGCGCCCGTTTCTTTACCACCTAGGCCAATTTTCAGCAGGTTTGAGACTGTTTGACATCACATAAACATACCTTACTATGAGTGACCATATCTAAGGAGGAAGGCGAATGCATGCCAATTCTAGAAGCAACTCGATCGTAGCTGTATGCTTGCTGCTGTCGTTAACTGGTTGTTTCATGCGCGAGCATGTCGTTCACCCACCGCCTCCGACGCTACTGCCGCCAACTCCGAACACCCTCTCATCGACCACAGAGTCCACCGTCAGCTTTCCCGTTCAGGTGGACCTGTCGCCATTTATCTATGCTGCCAACGATGAGAGCGTGATTCCCAAGAAGTTCGATCATTGGAGGAACTCCATCAAACATCCTAAAGGTGCCGAGTATAAGTATTATGCCGAGCGGGATGATTTTGCTGTGGCACCTTCAGGTTCCCATCAAGCCAGGAGCACGAATTCCGGGAGTGTGATCCACGATTGGTGGAAGGGCATTGAACCATTAAGCTCTAGTCTATCCATCAGCTCAGCCCTTCGCTATAAGATTGGAGCCCCTCCACTTCAATGTGGCGATGGCACCGAATGGCCGAAAAGAGCAACGCTGATCGGGAATCTCGCCGTTGGCATGACACCGAATTACGGTGTGTCGGCATCAGTAACCGGTGTGACGCTGGACGCCATTGATCCTTGCAAAATCAGCATCACCGATACCGATGTGTTTCAGGAAGTCAAAAATCAGCTGACAGAGCGAATACGGGGTGGGCTCGGCAACGCGGCCGCACGTATCAACACGCTGACAGCCAGATCCCGGGTGGAAGATGTTTGGCACACGCTGCTCAACCCCATACCACTAGAACCGGACGCCTGGCTCCTGCTCAACATCGGTAACGTGTGGCGCAGTGGCTTCTCTTCAGGGGGTGGAGATATCATCGAGGACACCATTCATGTAACCGCGAAACCGGTTCTCGTGTTCGGTGCCGAACCACCAACTACCGGCGGGGCTCTTCCTCAACTTGAAACTGAAGCGGCTTCCACTGGATTCCATGGCGCCGCCGATGCCCAGTTGTATAGCACAATGCCCAGGACACTTGCGAACCGGCTGGCTTCCACTGGGTTTCACGTCGTCGCTGACCTCCCACTGGACTATCCCTCGCTGTCCCGATCACTTGCAACGCGGTTGAAGGGAAAACGTGTCCAAGTGAAAGGAGATTTCATTCACATCACCGATGCGGCTATTTTCGGCCGTGGTGGCAATCAAGTTGTTCTACGGATTGCGTTTACGGGAGACGCCACCGGTCATCTATATTTCGTAGGGAAACCTGCAATGAACACGTTGGCCAAGTCCGTTCAGATCGCTGGCCTCCGCATGGATCTCGATTCCGAAGAGCTCCTCCAGAAGAGCGGCCCTGGTTGGCTCTCCACTTCTTCCATCAGAGAACTCATTATGGGTGAAGCCGTGCTCGGTCTGACTCCGGCGACTGATCGCATGCGCGACCTTGTGACTAAGGCCCTGAGTCGAGAGTTGAGTCCGACTATCACGACGCATGGAACCGTCACATCGGTGCAGGGCATCGGTGTGTTCGCCGATGTGAACGCGCTGTACGTTCGGGTGATGAGTGACGGATCACTCAATCTGAAGGTCGATGGTAAGTAGTAATGCGCCTCACCGCAGAAACAGCAGCCAGAGATAGATCGCACTAAGCGCCACGGACCCGCCCATGACTGGAAACCCGAACTTCAAGAACTGCCAAAAGGTAATCCGGTAACCGGCTCTTCGCGCGATGTCCACGATCACCACGTTGGCGCTCGCACCGATGATCGTGCCGTTACCACCTAAACAAGCTCCCAAGGCCAATGCCCACCAGAGCGGGATGATGTCCGGTTGATGGACCAAGGTGACGTAGTCGGTAATCTCCGGATGTAGCGACCGGGCGAGATCGACGATCAACGGATTCATGGCGGCGACATAAGGAATATTGTCCACGACGGCGGAGAGGGCTGCCGATCCCCACAGCACCGCCATGGTCGAGCCGCCGAGATTCCCGCGTGTCACCGCCACCAGTTGATCAGCCAGATAACGGATCACGCCCACTTTGACCAACCCCCCCACCAGGATAAACAGGCCGATGAAGAAAAAGATGGTTTTCCACTCGACTTCAGCCAAATAGGTCAACTCTTCGGCATCCTCCGGCTTTCGTCTGGCATGGCCGATCAACATGAATAGACTCGCTCCAAGCAGCGCGATCGTAGCCGGCTCCAGATGAACCAGAGAGTGGAGACAAAACCCCACGTTAACGACGACCAATAAGACCAGACAGCGCCGCAAGAAGGCCTGATCCGACACCGCTTCCCGTGAGCTCAGGGCGAGGACGGCCTCTCGTAGATGAGGTTCTACCGTCATCGACCGACCAAAGATGAGCCATATCGTACCCAAGAAGACGGCCATGATGATGACCGCGATCGGCCCCATGACGAACAGGAAATCGAGATAGCTGAGGTCGGCTTTGCTGGCGATCATAATATTGGGTGGATCACCGACGAGCGTGGCAGTTCCACCGATATTGGAGGCGAGGGCCTCGGTCAGCAGAAATGGGATCGGATCCAGCTCCAACCGTCTTGCAATCGCCAAGGTGACCGGCGCCATCAGCAGGACGGTGGTGACGTTATCGAGCATGGCCGATTGCCCGGCTGTCAACAGGGCCAGCAGAACCAGTAGGCGAAACGGCTTTGCGTCCGCGCGCTGCGCCGCCCAAATGGCCAGGACTTCGAAGAGACCTGTCTCCCGCACGATGTTGACGATGACCATCATGCCGATCAGCAGAAAGACGACATTATAATCGACCCCGAATTCGTGGGAATAAAACGCCTCCTCCTGTGACACCACGCCGAACGCGATCATCAATGCCGCGCCGGACAGCGCCACAATCGTCTTGTGGAGCCGTTCGGTCATGATAAGCAGATAGCACAGGCCGAAGATGAGAAGAGCAAGCGTCAGAGATGACATGTATTTTCTAGGAACTGAACGGAGACGGATCGTCCTGAGAGCCACCACATTATCCGAGGCCAGTCGCCACAATACAATCTACGGCGGCAGTAACATGGGGAACTGCAGCGGTGTTCATGCGGCGGAAACACCCAGCCATGGGTTCCGATACTCTCTGACTGTTACGCTCCCTTCTCTTTCTGGCCTCATGTTAAAACAGCAAGCATAGCAGATCAGTGAGCATCGATCCGCCGGGTTTCATCCTGCTGTCGAAGAGTGCTCACGGCCTTCGGGCAACCAACTATGTGACTTGGGAGGATTACGGGGTGCGCAGTTGTTCCACTTGCCCCTGGGATCGAGCCAGATTGACGCGCGAGGCATGCACGCGGAAAAGGGCGTCGATCATGTTATCTTTCGCGCGCACGAGTGAAAACAACGCGTTCGACAATTCCAGCGTGTTGGAGCTCAATGTCCGGATGCGTTCTTGAGCAAGACTCACCTCGATCAGCGAGGCCTTGAGGCCGTCTCTTGCGATCCGATGTTGTGCCAGTGAGGCTTTCAGGGTTACCAGCGCGTCTCTCACTTCCATGCCGACCTGGTTCTTGACCAGAACCAGTTTGTAATTCTCCTGGTTGAATTCGCTCAAACTCTGCCCGATCCGACCTTCGCGTTGCCCTCCATCGAAAATCGGAACAGACAGCTGGACTCCGACATTGTAGGTGCCTGTCATGCTATCGAATCTATAGCCGATCAGCCCGTAGTTGCCGTCCGCCGACAGGGAAGGAAGCCGCTCCCCCCTGACCGATTGCAAACTCAATTCCGCGGTCCTGATCCGTTGCGTCTGCGCCTTGAGCTCAGGCCGATTGACGCCGGCCGCCTCCAGAGCGCTTTCCAACGAGGGAACCAGCCCCTCGTAACCCTTCATTTCGTCTGTGAGCTGGAGCGTGACATCGTAGCCGATCCCGATTGAATTGAGCAGCGTAAACTTGGCTCGCTCCACCTCTCCCTTGGCCAGTTCGAGTCGTTGCCGTTCGTTTTCCAGCTGGGTTTCCAACCGCGCCGTATCAAGGCCGGTCGCCATGCCTCCTGCCTGTCGACTCCGAATGTACACGACCAGGTCTTCATACAGACGGACGCTGGCCGATCGGGCATCCAACGTCTCCCGGTTGCGCAGCACCTCGAAGTAGGTCAGGGCGACTTTGGCGATGGTATCGTTCTGGGTGATCGCAGAGTCCAGCTCGGCAACCTGCAGGGCGGAGCGGGACGCCCGCCACCGTTCGATCAGACTTAAGCTGAAGATTGATTGGGTGAAGGAGGCGCGGCCGTCGACGATGTCGAACGGATCGGTTCGAACCGGTGGCCCACCGATGGTGCCGCGGAAAAATGTTTGGGTGTTGTATTTGCCCGTGGATGCAATGTTCGGGAGCAACGCGCCCAATTGGGTTCGGGACGCCGCGCGGGCTGCCTCAATTTTTTCACGAAACAGGCGGATGTTTGGATTCTTGTCGAGTGCCGCGTCGATGGCCTCCGTCAAGGACAGCTTCAGCACCGGCGGATTCTCCGTCAACGGCGGAAGCGTCGCACTCTCCTGGGCCAATGCAGCGACACCGGCTGATAGAACCATGGCGAGAACGAGGCTGGCCGCTAGGGCGCCTCGCTCGCGGGTTCGTCCGCGTTTTGCCTCTTGCGCTTGGCTGATTCGTCCGGATGCGGTTATGCCTCTCATCATGTCGCTCCTATTCCTAACGAGCTGCGTGAAACTTCACGCTGCACGCGAGCCCTGCTGGAAGAGCATTATGAGGATTCGGCATTTCCAGACGGACTCCGAACGTTCCGCTCGCACTATCAACCACACGATTCACGACGGTCACATGAGCTTGATAGGTGGTCAAGGCATTGCCTTCCGGGCTCACATCAGC
Organism: Nitrospira sp. LK70; assembly: GCA_011090425.1. Lineage (GTDB taxonomy): Bacteria > Nitrospirota > Nitrospiria > Nitrospirales > Nitrospiraceae > Nitrospira_D. Next base: position 80,443 of record PHGD01000009.1, read on the forward strand.
CTTCATGCCCGGCGTCACTTTCCCCAGCAGGCTCAACGGCGCGAATACTTCAATCCGTAGGGGGTTGATCTGCGCCAGCTTCAAGATCGGCGTCTTGCCGGCCAATTCTCCGGGAGACAAGAGACGATCGACCACAACCCCACTGAGCGGGCTATGGATTGTGCGGAGATTCAGAGCTGCCGTGGCCCGATGCCAATCCAGCTCGTCGATGTGTTTCTTTTCGATCGCCTCCAGATGTGCTGTTTCCGCGAGGACCTTTTCTGTTTGAGCCTCATCGAGTTCGTGTTTTGCGATTGAGTTGGAGTGGTAGAGATCCGTCGCCCGCTCGAGCTTCCTCGCGCTGAAGGCCATTTTCGCCTGCGTACTTTTAATCGTCGCCTCCGCCTCCGCCTTTGCTTTGGCCAGCGCGACGGTGGCTTTTTCCACGCTTGCCTCCAACGTGACGACGGCCTGGCCCTTGGACACCCAATCGCCCCGCTCGACGTGCACCGTCTGGATGATTCCTTCCACCGGCGCCCCGATGGATACTTCCATGTAGGGCTTCATGACACAGGCCAGATTGTCCACGGCCTCAGCCCACGTCCCCCATCCAAGGCAGCCAGTGGCCAAGACGGCCGCAATCCGTGCGAAACCGCGCCACCGACGAGGGCTGTTCGTGACCTGCCTAACCAAGAACTCTGGATCGATCCTCACCATCCTGCATCCAGTCCTATTGTCATTCGACCCGTCCCGAGAAGGCGAGCGTGGACTCGAGCTGATCCTCATGCTGCAGCAGCTCTCGGCGCACGCGGGCATGCAGCCGTTCCGCCGACAACTGGGCCCGACGGGCCAAAAACCTTGCCGACCATCCCTCCAGCGGCTTGCCCGATGTCAGCAGCAGCCGCGCCACCCAACGAGCGACTTTTCCACGAGGCGTGGCCAGCAGTTCGTCTTCCAGCGAAGTCAGGGTTTCGTAACTGCCGGGGTCCCCCTGTCGGCCGCTCCGCCCGTAGAGCTGCCGATCGATGCGTTGAGCTTCATGTCGTTCGGTCGCCAACACATGGAGCCCACCGGCTTGCGCGACGGAACGGGTCACCTTGATGTCGGTGCCACGCCCCGCCATGTTGGTGGCCACCGTTACTCGCCCTGGTTCACCGGCAGCAGCGACAACCGATGCTTCTTCCTCATCCTGTCTGGCATTGAGCACCACATGCTCGATGTTCGCCCTCATCAATTGCTTGCTCAAGATTTCGGAAGCTGCGACGGAACGGGTCCCAACCAGAACCGGACGCCCCTGTCCCCGCAGCTCTCCGATCCGATCAACGACCGCGTCCCACTTCTGGTTCGCCGTGGCAAACAGCCGCTCACCCATCCAGCGACGCTGCAGAGGGCGATTCGTCGGGATCGTGACCGTCGCGAGTCGATAGACATTCCAAAGCTCACCGGCCACTTCTTGCGCGGTTCCCGTCATCCCCGAGAGCCAGAGATAGCGCCGGAAAAATCTCTGGTACGTCATCCGCGCCAGCGGTGCGTTCATCGGGGTGAGGGAACAGCTTTCTTTTAATTCGATCATCTGATGCAGACCCTGTTCCCAGGACCGATCTCCCATGACGCGCCCCGTATATTCGTCGATAATTTGCACCTTGTTATCACGGACCAAGTACTGAATATTGCGATGAAACAGATACAAGGCGGTCAACGCTTGACGGACGAGTTCCTCCCTCCGTCTCGGTCCCGACCAAATTCCCCTCAAATCATAGGCTCGATTCGCCAGGATCGCCTGCCCCTGGGGAGTCAGGCGGATGCTCCGTTCTCGCCCGTCGAGCGAGAAGTCCGGTCCCTGCTCCAAGCTCCGCGCAAGCGTCAGGGCCGTCTCATAAATGTGTTTCTCTGGGACCTGGCCTCCGGCGCCGGAAATGATCAGAGGAACCCGCGCTTCATCCACCAGCACGCTGTCCGCTTCATCGACGATCCCGAAGCAGAGTCCGCGCAGGACGAGCTGACGAAGCCTGGTGGCAGCGCCGTACAGCTGCTCCAGTTGCAGCTGAATACGATTCGGTTGCCGCCCCACCACCAGCCGGTCTCGGAGATAGTCGAACGCCAGTTCCTTATTACAGCAGTAGGTCACGTCGCGGCTGTAAGCACCCCGCCTCGCGACTGGATCGAGCTCATGGGTGACGGCGCCGACGCTGAGGCCGAGCATCTCATAGAGGGGTTTCATCTCACGGGCGTCGCGAGCGGTCAGATAGTCGTTGACCGTGATGACATGCACCGGCACTCCTGCCATGGCCACAGTCGCTGCCGCCAGCGTGGCGGTGAGCGTCTTGCCTTCTCCAGTCGCCATTTCCGCGACGCAGCCGTTCAGCAACACCCACCCTCCGACAATCTGGACGTCATAGTGCCGTTGAGCGAGCGTCCTGTGCGCCGCTTCACGAACCAGCGCAAAAGACCGACAGACGAGATCTTCGGAAAGGCCGTCCCGTCGCAGTCTTTCACGGAGTTGCGCGGTCCGCCGCCGAATCTCCTCGCTTGTCAGGTGGGCAATGTCTTGACCATAGGCCGAAACCTGATCGACGATCGCCGACCGCTGACACTGCCGCACGCGCAGGCGACGAAGCAGAGGACTGATCAATCGAACCCCTTGGCGGTCGAACCACCCTTCTTTCGGTACATGGCGTTCAGGGTAGGCACTGTGGAGCGCGGTGCGTTCGCGTGCGAGATCAAACATTGAATCGCGCCAGGAACAGCTGGCGTCCCTGTCGATACCATTGGACTGCCAAAGCTTCTCTGCCGTGATCGAACCGCACATAGACCCGCCCGCCGACATTGAGGATGCCGTGTTGGGCAGGCAACTCGAGATCGATCTGGAAGAGTTTCTTGATGGCTTTTTGCCCCTTCTCATCGTGCGGATCGAGCGGCACCTGCCCGCCACCCTCGCTGCCCAAGGCAGGGCTTGGCAGTTCTTCGCTGGCGGCCGGAACCAGGCGTGTGATCGTCGCCGGCATCGGGTCGGCCAACCGCTCCGCCAACCTGACCTCGACATCCTGGATCTGATGCCGAATCAGGTCGATATCGCCTTGATCGACAATGGCACGAACTGTAATCGTCTTCAGGTCCACCACATGGGCGAGCAACTCGCCGCGTTTCACAAATCGTCCAGGAAGATCTTCCGCCTTCGAAAGCACAAAAGTCCCCGCTGCTTGACTTCGGATCGCGAGCTCCGACTGTCGTTCCCGTGCGCGAGACAACCGCTCTTCGATGTACCGTTGCTCCTCCTCCAACATTTTCGCCTTGACCAAATCGTCGACCAATTGCTCCCGAATCCGCGCGGTGACCTCTTGTAGTTGCCCTTCGAGCACCTTCACGTCCGTCTCGATGACAGGGTCGTAACAGACCACCAGGAGATCACCCGGCCGGACAATCGAACCTGGTGCCGCCACGACTCGCTCGACGAACCCATCGACTTCGACCCGAACGAATGCCTCATCGGGAATCCACACGACGCCCTCGGCTCTGGTGCGGAACGGCGCCGGCACGAGCGTCAGCACGGCCACGAATCCGGTCACCACAGCCATGCTCACCCCGACGGCGCGCCCGCGCACCAGACGAATCCGGGAACTCGTAAACAGGTACAGTACACCCTTCCCCAGCGGCAGCAGAAACCAGGTACCGGCCGTCAGGACAGCAAACACAACGCCCAGCAGGAAGAGTTGGTCCGTGAGGTATAAGAGAATCGCCACGACGACCAGCACACGATAGATGAAGGAAGAAACGGCATAGGTGACGAACCAAGCCCGTTCGCCTGCCGTGGCATGGGGCGCCGGCGCATCGTCTCGCCCAAACAGATACCGCTCGCAAAGAAAGCTGAGATAGGTATTGGCCCGCTGGCGGAGATTCGGAATTTCCAGAAAATCGGCCAGCATGTAATAGCCGTCAAATCGCAGGAGCGGATTGGCGTTGAAGACCACGGTCGAGATGCCGGCGATAAAGATGGTGTTGTAGGCCAGGGTTCTCACCGTGCCCGGTTCGACGCTGACCCACACGTACATCGCGATTGACGCGAACACCAGTTCCACCAACATGCCCGCCGCTCCCACGACTGTGCGTTGCCATTTGTTGGCGAAGGCGGAAGAGGCCGAGGCATCCACATAGGGCACAGGCGACAGGACCAGAAGCATGATCCCCATTTCATGGACCTCCCCGCCGAACACTTTCATGGCGAAGGCATGGCCGAATTCATGCAGCGCCTTGATCACGGGGAAGAGCAGCCACAACAGCACAAGATTCTGAGGTGCCGTCATACGGTCGATCAGGTTGGCGGTGAGATCGGACCAGTGAGCCGCGCCGACCAAAACGGCCGGCCCAACGATGAGGCACCAGAGAACCGCGCCCCACCAGGAAAAGAACGGGTGAACGAGCGAGGCGAACCGTTGCAGAAACCGTTCGGGATCAAACAGAGGAAACTGCCAGGCAAAAAAGTTCATAAACCGCCGCTGCCATTTCCGCTGTTGTTGTTTTTCGTGTCGGGCCAACAGTTCGGCGGTGTCGGGAGGGATATCGCACTGCAACACGTCCGCGGCATGGAGCTGGCTCAACAGCTGCACGACCTCCGGCTGGGTGGGAGCGTTGTCTCCGAGCCGGGAGGAGGAGAGATCCCAGATGTCCTGGACCGACCTCTTGCCGTCCATCAAGCCGATGAACGAGAATGTAGCAGGAGAAAATCTGTGGAATCGCTCGTTCGAACGGTCCTGCAGGATGTACCAAGTCTGCCCGCGATACTGATGCCGGTGCAGGGCCGCATGGCTGCGCAGGCGCGGAGCGAGCGATGCGACGCGGTACCAGGATGGGCTGAAGAGCGCTTCACTCATCAATAAAAACCTTGGATGCTCGTACGCAAGGCATCCTTCGTGACGCGCAGGTGAGACAAGCGAGATGTGCGTGACAGGGGCGACCCGCGAAGATGAAGCTTCCGCCTCGTCCCACCTTTCTTGCGCATCTCGCGAGTCCCGTGCGAATCAGACCTATCACGGCAGCCATGTCCAGGCGGTCAGTCGGAGCCAATCGACGACTTGATGCGTCCAGATCCAGATCAGCAAACGCCGGTCGATCTCAATCTTGCCCGCTCCCTCCATCGCCGGACGCAGCCGGCCGTGCGGCTGATCGAGTGTGGCTTCCACGCGGAAAAAGTTGCGCCCCTCCTTCGCTGTCGATACAGGCGTAACCTTCGCGACCGTGACCGCTACTGGATCGGAAGGAAAGGCCGACAGCAAGAGCTGTCCCTGCTGTCCCACCCGAACGTCGGCGATGTCGCGCTCGTCGACTTCCAGCACCACGCGGTAACCGTCAAGCGGGGCAACCTCGAACAACACTTTTCCTTTTTCAACCGGAGAACCCAGCGACTGGGTCCAATCTCCGCTGACGACGATCCCGTCGAACGGCGCGGTCACGCGGGTATGGGCCAGCTGATCATCGAGCAGCGCGATCTCCGACTCCACCTGATTCATCTGCGCAGTGGCAATCTCGACCTTGGCGGCCTGCCGCTCGGCCATCGCCTTGTGGTACTCTTTCCGATACTCTTCAAGTTTGCTTGAGGACTTCGCTCGTTCGAGCCTCAACTCGCGATCGTCGAGCGTACATAAGACATCGCCTAAGCGCACCACATCGCCGGCACGAATGGACGCCTCCCGGATATATCCGTTGAAGGGTGCCGCGGCTGCACGCTGAACGATCGGCTCCAAGACCGTCTTGGCCGACACCCGATATTCGCCCTCGGCCAGGACACAGAAAGCCAGCAGGCCTGCGATGGACACCGTCGTCACCTTCAATGCGACATGGGTGGGGCCAAGCAGGTCGCGGACATACCGTGTGAACGAGTCCCAGACCTTGGCGCCAACCCACCGATCTTCACGTCGATGCAGATCCAGTACGGGCCCGATAAGCGATGCCACGGATCGGCACAGATCCACGCTTTTCTGATCGAACGCCCGTTCCGCCGGCCGCTCCAGAAGCAAAGCCCCGACTGCTTGCCCACCCGCTTCCAACGGGACGCAGAGCAGCGCCCCACTTCCACCCTCCTTCGCCAATTCCGCATGAGCCTGCGTCACGACCGATACCCCTTCCGCCGGAGAAGGATAAACAATCGTCTCACGCTGGTCGATGGCCTCGTCCATCGCTTCAGCCAACCCACGAATCACATTCGTTTGCTCCTTGAATTCGGCGCTGTGCGACAGGGCGGTCACCTGTGTCCGACCTCCCTTCACAAATCCGATGCTCACTCGATCGCACGAGAGGCTCGTCGCCATCGCATTCACCAGCGCCAATGCCGAGGCATAAAAGCGTTCGTGGCCGACGGACGTGGCCACCAGGTCCAGAGCGGTCTGAATCCGCTCGCGCGTGTTTTTCTCTGCTGCAAGGGCCTCCCGCGAGAACAGCAGCTCAAGCCAGGCAGCCCCCCAATGCAACTGCCGCATCATCCCTTGCCGTTCTACATCGGATGTTGAGGTGACTTCCAGCACGACGGAACCATGCAGTGATCCGCGCACCTCCACGGGATACCCGATTTCGTACCGACCGTTCTGTGTCTCGCCATCCACCGGCTCGCTGGGCAAGACCAGACCTCGCCGTTCACGCAACGTGCGCTCGGCCGCTTTCGAGAGATGCTTGAACTGGCGGTGGCCTTCCGGCCAAGTCGCAACGGGACGAAATGGACCTCGATCGGCTGGCCCGAGCAGCACCATCCCGGCCCGAACGTCCGCCATCATGCGACATTGCAGCGCCAGCCAACTCCGGCAGAAGGCCTCAACCGTCGCAGCCTCGACAAAGGCTGTCCAGAGGCCATGATCCTGGGCAGCGTCGCCCTGTGCCAGCGTCGACAGCACTGCCTCCGCCTCGTCTTGCAGACTCGCGTGCTGCGAATTGATCTGTTCGTCCATGTCGCTTTCAGTATCAGGGGAAACAGACTTACTTGGCGGCAGCCTTGTCAGAAGCCGGTTGCAGAACCTCCACATCTATCGTGCCAAAGCGAGCCTCATACTGCCTGATCACATTGTCCAGCAGCAAGGCGAGCCGCTTGGCCGCGAACGGGCTGAAATAGACGCGACTCTTGAGCGTCAATCGGACCTCAAATGCATCGCGCTGCCAAACATTGTTCACACCGAACGTCAATCCGACTTCTTCCCGCGAGCTGGAGGCATTACAGACATTGGCATAAGCCTTGTGCGATCCCGCATCATCAAACTTCACCGTAGGTTCGGTTGTGAACTTCTGTAGTCTCCATCTTGGTATTTGTTTCCTTCATGGCCCCGTCCCGCTGTGGTTATGGTAAATCCTGCCGCTCCAACACAGCCTGTCTGTTCCATGATTCTGCAGAAGCAGGTCGTCTCGCAGGCCAGTACTTATCACAACGTTTGCAAAGGAATGACCCCCCAATAGGGGTTAAGGCACTGGAGGAGGCTGCGTAAAGGGTGACGTTCACGTCCGTGAATGGAGCAGTAGTTCAGCTAGATAAGTGGGCTAACACAAGACTCATAATCCGAAATACCATGAGCCGAGGCCCCCCTCGCTAGGTTGATAAGCGTCGTGAGGGTCAATGACACTAGGGCCAAGCGTTTAACGAGAGGTGAGGTTCAATTGCCTTGAGATCCACACCTTTCTGTTCAACAGGGCACCATTCTAGCTGGATAAATGCCACATCGATGGCCTGTACGTAGACGTCGTCTCTTCGATGTTTGACCTCAACTACAGATAGCAACGGCGTGCAATCCATCACAGAACCACGGCACAACCAGCCGTTGCCGCTCTCTCCTCTGGCCAGCCCGTTCTTGAGGCGAGATGTCTTCGAGACTAAGCACTGCTATGCTAACCGGCAGAATTCATGTCAGTCAGCACTTCCTGAGCCGTCAGTGCGCGGTCGTAAATACGCACCTCATCGAGCGAGCCGTTAAAGAACTGCTGGATGTTGTTATCAGCGCCAATCTGGAAACCATTGTTGCGAGCCGTAATCGTCGCCGAAAGTGATGCAGTCGTCACAAGCGCACCGTTGACATAGTACCGTACCTGCGAACCGTCAAACACGACCGCAAGATAGCTCCATTGGTTTAGCGGGAGTGCGGAGCCCATTGATGCTGATAGTGGTCCTCCAGATGAGCCAATAAAGAAGTTCGGTATGGTACCCCCCGTGAGTTCCAACCCATATTGATAGTACGGACTCGTCATCGTCGCATTCCAGAACTTGCCCAACACGACCGCATCACTACCGGAAGCCTGCGGATTAATCCACATGCCCAACGTCAAGCCGCTTCCAGCAATATTCAACGATGACGAATTCGGGGCTGTGATGTAGTCATTCACTCCGTCGAGTGTGAGGCCTCCGCCATAGTTTCCTGTGGTTCTTGCGACGCCGTTGACAAGGGTAGCAGTATTCCCGTTGCCTGAGATGTCCTGGGCGCTGGTCCCAGAGGTTTCATTGAAATTCCATCCTGCCACGAGCCCGGAAGGAAGGGGATTGGCCACGACCGTGTAGCTCGCTGTATAGCTTTGGGCCGCTGTCGGGACAGTAATAGTATGCTGTTGCGCTCCCCCATCCGACCAAGAGGCAAAGGTATAGGAGTTCGTCCCCACTGTCTGGTTGCGGGCTTCTATCGTGTGATTGAAACCGATTAGGGTGTCATAGACGAACGGCGCAGTGTGTGCGATTCCGTCCAGGTAGATTGTGAGGTCGTCAGGTGTCGTATCGAACGTGAGATTGACTTTGTCCGGATAGACGATGGAAGTCCGAGTCGCCTGCAAGCCGGTGGAATCAGTGACAGTGAGTGTAATGCGATAGCGGGTATCGCCGCTGAAATCGTGCCCAGACGTTGGAACCGTAAACGTGCCGCTGGTGACACCGGTGAGAAGGGCGCCAGGGTGAACGTGTCCTCCATGGAGAAAATCGATCACCCAAGTGAAGGCGCTGTCCGGAAGCACACCATCTTCATTATCCGACGCTGTTGCGCTGAAGGAAATCACATCGCCGGCTCTGAACAAGCCGTTATTTGCTGGAGTCGTAGTGAAGGTCGTGATGACCGGTTTGTTCCCCACACTAATCTGAATTGGTGGTGAAATCGTCGAGTTGACCCCGTCGGAGACGGTGAGTCGAGCGTTGTAGAGACCCTGTGTCGCGTAGGTGTGCTGCGGATTCACAAGCGTGGAGGTTTGTCCATCTCCGAAGGTCCACTGGTACGTAAGGGGTTGACCTTCTGGATCAGACGAGCCCACGCTGGAAAACGTGACCGTTAACGGGTTGGCACCTTCAGTCGGAGTTGCAGACGCCTGTACGACCGGGGGCAGGTTGTCTTGGTTGTACTGGATTCTGCGCAGCTTACTGATCCCGAACGTACCACCGACATCTGAGTAACCCAAGTCGAGATAATAGAGAGCGCCATCGGGACCTTCCGTGAGATCCACGATGTCCCCATAAGGCCCATCGACCGTACCGTCAGCCGGCTCGAAGTTGAACACACCGTTGACATTCCCATTGGCGTCGAATGTCAGCCGCTTGATCCAATTCTGTGTGTAGTCAGCGAAAAAATAGCTTCCTTGATAGCTACTTGGGAATTGGTTTCCGCGATAGACAAACCCACTGACGACTGCGGCATCGCGCCCGTTGTGTGGGTAGGAATAAATCGGATTCGTATAGGCTGGATTACTGGAATTTCCTTCGACGTTGGGCCAACCGTAATTGGCTCCCCGCACACCGAGGTTCACTTCCTCCTTCGCCGTCGACCAGTCGTTGCCGCCGACATCACCGATGAACAACCGACCAGTCGGCGCGTCATAGGAGGCACGGAACGGGTTCCGCAGGCCGTAGGCCCAGATCGCATCGTAATTTGGGCCGTTCCCATCATAGAAAGGATTGTCTGTCGGCACGGTGCCGTCGGGATTGATACGCAGCACCTTACCGCGCGGGCTCGTTAAATCTTGTGCAGGCGCCCCTTGGAAATGGTCACCAGTGGTGAAGTAAATCTTGCCGTCGTTACCAAAATTGACCGCTCCACCGTGGTGTTCGGTATCTGCGAGTTGTGGATCCTCGTACAGGACCACTTCGCTGCCGGGGATTGTCCCATCGAGCGTACTATTGGCTGTGAAGCGAGAGAGGCGGTCCTTGTTGGGAGAGTCATTCGTATAGAACACATAGTAGTAGTGGTTGGTGACGAAGTTTGGATCGAGCGCCATACCCTGAATTCCCTGTTGGATGCCGGCATAGCCAGGGATGTTCAGATTCAAATCGAGGAAAGGCGTTGGGTTCGGCGTTGTGTAAGGCGGAGGGACCACCTTAATAACGCCAGCTACCTCTGCGACTAACGCGCGACCGTCGGGAAGGAATTTGAGCACTGCCGGGAGATCGAAACCGGTGGCCAGAATTTCGTTCCTGAAAGTGTTGGTGTTCGAGACATTTACTGTCACTGGCGCTGAGAGCGTCGAGTTGCCACCTGTATCATAAGCCAGCGCGGTAAGCGTATGGGCCCCGTTACCGACAGTTCTCGTGTCCCACGAAAGCGCATAGGGCGACGTCGTATCCAACACCCCTGTCGCGACTCCGTCAACGAAAAACTGGACGCCCGCCACCGCCACATCGTCGGTCGCATCAGCTCCCACTACCACGATGTCATTCACGAGCGCTCCCTGCGCCGGCTGATTCACTAGTACACCTGGCGCCGTCTTATCGATCGTGTACACCTGACCCGTCACGTTCCCGTTGCCCACGCCGGTCCCGCCCAACGGATTGGCGCTCCCATCCACGATTGAATCGTTGTCCACCAGGTTGAGTCCCAGCGTCCCGTTCCCTGTCCCCGTGTTCGCCGTCACGGTATAGGTCGTCCCGCTCCCTGTCACGGTACTGAGCGCCGCCCCCGTCACCCCTGTCGCTGCCAACGCAAAGTCCGCGAGGTCCACCCCCGTCACCGCCTCGCTGAACGTCACGGTCCACTGCACCGTCGCCGCGTTCGTCGGGCTCGTCGTGGCCCGGTTGATCGAGAGCACTGTCGGCGCACTGGTCGCAAACGTCACTGTATTGTCCGTACTGGTGGCGGCCTGGTTCAGGTTCCCCGCCGCATCACTGGCCACCCCCGCCGCCACGGTCGCGATGACGGTCCCGCTGGTCGTCATCCCC
>PHGD01000081.1 GCA_011090425.1 Nitrospira sp. LK70
TGACGTCCAGGTTCACGCGACTCACGGTCCACGGCGACTGCAGGCCCAACAGGTACTGATAGAGTGCGGTGTCTTGCATGGTCGGTTCCTCCTCGGCCGACCATCCTATCCGTTCACCCTACCCACGGGAAACCCGGAAGCACCTCAAAATCTAACTCCTGTATCAGATGGCTGACAATGTGCATTTCGTATCGATCCAAAAGGTTCATCAACGTCTTGTAGGCGCCTGGCGAATATGGGTCTGAGGACATGATTTCAGCATACTCGGATGTAGATAGCCGCTCACGGATTCGCGCAATTCTTGCCACACGGGCCGCCCATCCTCGATCTGAACACTCCGAGAATGGTTCATTGAACGTTTTACTGGCTTCAAAAAGACTTGGAAATTCAGGTAAAACGTCTCGAATTGGCTGTGCCATCAGCCTAAGCACCTTGGCCTCGAACGTTGCCCAAGTCCTGTCAAAGGCATCAAGAACTGCACTCTTATCCAGAGTGTCTCTACGGGTAGCTAAGGCCTCGATGAATTTACGGCTATCGTCTCTGTCGAAGTGTGTCGTCTGAAAGTGTTTTAGAGGTCCATCGATCTTGGAGACGCCGTAGAGGTAGGCGAACAATCCTGGCCTGTCACCTATCTGAGATAATGCACCTGCCTCAAACAGCATCCATTGAGATCGCAGGCTTTCAGGGGTAATGCAAAAAATCCCTGCATCACATGCATGAAGTGCAGATGTTAGATCCTTATACCAATCGTTGCCTTTTGGTATGTCATCGGAGTGAAATATTTCGCCGCCATGCATCAAATCTTCTTGAAGCCAGCTTTTCATGCAAGATCCAAGGACGCGGCTCCGAGTTCCCGCCCACGATACAAAGATCTTCATCTCACCGTTTCCTGGATACGTTCGACCGACGTGATGCTGAACGGTCCCAAAAGAATGCCGGAAAATCTCGGTCGCCCACACAATGTTTAAGCCGATCCGTAAGAGCCGGATCTGCCGTGTTCTGACCTTCTAGCACGTCTTCAATCGGTCCGAGCATAACGCCATGCTTGTTGGCGTTTCAATGCGATGGGGCTGCGAGATCACTTATCACCCGTTCTTATGAAACACGACGAGACCAGGCTGCTCACATTCTGTTGTGGTCTACCATCGGCCGAACGTGTCAATGCACCGGCATCGCACGGCTTTATCACCTAGCGCCTGGTGGGATACGGGGTTAGGCGTTGTGGAAACACTAGACATTTCCCGCATTCATATGTACGGTAACCCGTACATACCAGGAGGCCACCATGGATACGTTGACCTACACCGCCGTTCGTGCCAATCTCGCTCGCGCAATGGACCGGGTGTGCGACGACCACGAAGCCTTGATTATTACCCGCAATGGCGAACAGTCCGTTGTGATGCTGTCGCTCGAAGACTACAAGGCGCTGGAAGAAACCGCCTATCTTCTACGAACGCCCGCTAACGTCAAGAGACTTCTCTCAGCCGCTGCGCAACTGAACGCAGGGAAGGGCGTTGAGCGGAAGCTGGCCAAGTGAAGTTGGTGTTCGCAGACGAGGCATGGGAAGACTACCTGTATTGGCAGAAACACGACAAACGCATGGTAGAACGGATCAACAAGCTCATCCGCGACACACAACGCGAACCCTTCGACGGCGTTGGCAAACCGGAACCATTGAAGCACGCGCTATCGGGGTTTTGGTCGCGGCGGATTACAGATGAACATCGCATGGTGTATCGCGTGGTAAATGATGCGTTAGAAATTGCCCAGCTCCGATTCCACTACTGATTCAAGACGCCTCTCACTGTTTAGACCGATTCGCATTACAGGAGATTATGGATCAGAGAGCAATTTCGGCGGAGCGATCAGGCCGTTCGGACGTCCCCCGATTCCTCCCATGAGCTGCTCTTTCAGCCCTCCACTCCGTTGGGGAATGACACCTCTAGCACGACACACCCGACATCGGGCATAGACGGCCCATGTCGCTCTCCGGGAGGGCGGCTTGCGTACTCTCCCGCTTCAAGCCAGCAATCGAAGGCTTGGTCGTACAGCCGCCCGCGTGCTGCGCGCCTTCCTCGATCGCGCCGGAACCTGCTATAGTGCCAGCCCACCCGCTTGGAGGTCACTCATGGACATGTTGATGATCGTCTTTCGCGCCTCGCTGCAAGTTCGCGTACACGAGATCTTACGGAGTTGCGGCGTATTGGCCTTTACGGAAATCCCAGAAACAGTCGGAACAGGGCAGTCCGGACCAGCCGAAGGGATCTCGTATTATCCCGGGACCAACAGCGTGATCCTGGTCGCTCTCGAACCAGCGCAGCGCGATCAGGTGGCCACTGCGATTAAAGAGTGGTGCGCTGAGACCTTGAAGCACTCAGTGTGGGTGAAACCCGCGATCCGCGTCTTTGCCTGGCCCTGTGCGCAGCTCGCTTAGTGGTGGAATTGTCAGCCCGCCTGCCGTTTTTCTCCACTTTCGCGCCCGCCACAGACCAGATCCCTTGCCCTTTCTATTTCGTCTCTCAACACCTACCGGATCACATTGGGCGCCATACCTGATGACGACCCACAAACGTGGAATCCCAGGTTCGATTGGCGGAGAGCCACTCATCCCTTTCGCTTCGGATCAATGTGCTTCGTCCATTCATCCATCGTCGTCACCGGATGAATTGCGCCGGTTTGGGTCGGGGCCAACGGTTCGAAAAACTCCAAGAGGGATTGATAGTCCTTGGCCTGAACGGTGATGTAGTAGGTATGTTCCGTGGCGGCGACATAGGCACTCAGGATCTTCACTCCTTTCTTGGCGGCAAGGTCCCGCTTGGCCCAGAACTCATTGAGCATCGTGGCTCCCTCTTTACTTCTTCCCGGGCAATTCTCAGGCGTGTGCGTCCAATGAGCTACAAACAACATCCCGTCGTTATCATTCATCATTCACCCTCCTTGTTGATCATATATCTTTCAATATCGAGCGAATCGCTGGCCGGATGGTAGTCGCGCTTCATAGTTCAACCCCTCGATTCGGATCAGAAGCCGCCAGCTCGGCGTAGGTCTCCAACGTTCGTCGTGCCGCTTCCTCATCCAATCGGCTGATGGCAAAACCGACATGGACGATGACATAGTCGCCGACCTCGGCTTCCGGCACCAGCGCCAATGAGACAGACTTCGTCACGCCGCCGAACGACACGGTCGCAGTGCGAAGCGTGTCATCCTCGATCCTCATAACTTGTCCCGGAACTGCGAGACACATTCTTTGCTCTACATCTTACTGAACGATATTAATACTGTTCGCAGCAACCACCGCCTGCCCGAGTGACAATCCGCCGTCGTTAGGTGGAACCAGCGCATGGCTATAGACAGTGAACCCAGCCTCCTCCAAACGTTGCCTGACAAGCGAGAGGAGGCGCCGATTCTGAAAACAGCCGCCGGTCAGGACGACGCGAGGCAGGCCGGCTTCTTGAGCCAAGCTGGCAGTTGCGGCGACAAGACCAGCATGAAACCGGGCGGCAATCTTATCAGGATTAATGCCTCTGCGAAGGTCATCGAGTAGGGCGCTGATCATGGGCCGCCAATCGGCCATCCGATTGGTATCAGAACTATTACTGGGCACCACATTCATCGGATATCCATCCATGCTCATTATGCCTTCATCTGCTCCTCGCTCCGCGGCAAACTGGACTGCCATCGCTGCCTGCCCTTCAAAGGAGGTCTGAGAGCACAATCCAGTGAGTGATGCCACTGCGTCGAAGAGTCGCCCCATGCTCGTCGTCCATGGTGAGGCGATGCCCGACCTGAGTAAGTTTGTCAACCGAGCACGCTGCTCCCCCGTCGCGTTCCAGGATGGAAGTCGGTAATCCAGTATCGCTTCTCCCATCAGCTCCCACAGTACCGCTGCGGTAGACCGGTTTGGCTCTCGTATGGCGGCTTCGCCACCCGGCAAGCGAAAGGGCCGGAGATGCGCAAACCGGGTGAACTGCCGGTAGCTCGCAACCAAGAACTCTCCGCCCCAAATCTGGCCGTCTCCTCCGTACCCTGCCCCGTCCCAGGCGATACCCAGCACCTCACCGTCAAGTCTGTGCTCCGCCATGCAGGAGGCCACATGGGCGTGGTGATGCTGCACGGGAAGCAGAGGCACTAGAAGGGCTTCGCTCAACGATCTCGCAAAGGCCGTCGATCGATAATCAGGGTGTAAATCGCAGGCGACAGCCTCAGGTGTGACCTGGAGCATCAGCTGGAGATCCTCGA
Source organism: Nitrospira sp. LK70 (assembly GCA_011090425.1). GTDB lineage: Bacteria > Nitrospirota > Nitrospiria > Nitrospirales > Nitrospiraceae > Nitrospira_D. Next base: position 4,240 of record PHGD01000081.1, read on the forward strand.
TGGCTTGCCGGAAGGCTCTGTCCGACTCGACGGTAGAAAGGTCACCGAGATGCTGGCTGAGCAAGACTCGATTCCCGGTAAGAAGGGCAACTGTGTTCTTGAGATGCCCGCCCACAGCAAGGATCGGACCCTGCACATTTCCATTGGCCAGGCCATCACTCCAACGGATGGCCTGAGGCGCATAGCCTCGCGCTCGACGAAGGATCATCATTCCGGCCTTCAGCTTGCCTGCCTCACCCATGCCGTTGCTCTCCGGCTTGCGGCCGACCACCAACAGGACTGAGTCATCGATCGGTCTTGCGATCGGCCGGTCATGCACGAGCAACGCGTCAGCAATGCCTTGGAGTCGAACCAGTGCTTCTCGCTCGTCTGTCACGATCGGTTCTTCGGAACGATTCCCGCTCGTGGCCACGACCGGATGCTGGAGTGACGCCATCAAGAGATGATGGAGCGGTGTTGCCGGCAACATCATCCCGAGATAGGGGTTGTCCGGCGCCACGGATTCAGCAAGGACCGCATCGCGCCGCTTGCGCGCTAAGACGATCGGCGCCTGCGGTGAGCAGAGCAACGCCTCTTCATCGGAGGACAGCTGGCAGTAGGATCGAGCCATCTCGATCGAAGGAAACAGCACCGCAAATGGCTTTTCCGATCTTCGTTTCCGATCGCGCAATCGCCGGACTGCCTCCTCCGATTTCGCATCGACCCAGAGCTGAAATCCGCCCAATCCCTTCACCGCGACGATGAGGCCTTCGTCGAGCAGAGCCGATGCCTGCGATAACGCCTCCTCACCATCCGCAACTTCCTGACCCTGCATATTCCACAAGGACAAGTGAGGGCCGCAGTTGTGACAGGCGATCGGTTCCGCGTGAAAGCGTCGATCTGATTCGGTGGAATACTCTGAGTGACAGGTGGAGCAGAGGTCGAATCCGGTCATGGTTGTATTGGAGCGTTCGTAAGGAATCGCTGTGAGCAGACTATAGCGTGGGCCGCATTGTGTGCAGGTGAGGAACGGATACCGAAAGCGACGGTCATGTGGGTCGTTGAGCTCGCGCCGGCAATCGGCGCATGTGGCCAGATCCGGCGGGATGACAAGAGCTCGCTGACCCGGCTCAGTGCACTGACCGATTGAAAAGCTCTCGTCGTTGAGCGTCGGAATGCCGCCGGTGTTTATTACCTCGACAGAGGCTGAGGCCGGCGCGTCGGATCGCAGCCGCTGGAGAAATGTCTCTACAACCGGTACAGCCCCTTCTACTTCGATCATCACACCGTTTCTTGTGTTCTTCACCCACCCAGTCAACCCCAACTCGGATGCCAGCCGATAGATGAACGGACGGAACCCCACACCCTGTACCGTTCCTTCCACCTCGACCCGCCTGCGCTGACAAAGCACCTCGTTCATTGTTTTACCAACAATTCGTGGATGACCACTTCGGGCTCGATCGATCCTACGACCAAAGGCCCTCCACAGACAGAACAGGCTTCCTGGGATTGTGTGACCGACATATCTCGCCGACATTGCGGACACCAGGCATTGCACGGGACAGGGATGAGCTCCAATGTCGCCCCTTCAGCTTTGGTGCCGCGGGCGGCCAACATAAATGCCGTCTGCAACGCCGACCGATCGTGAGCCAAGAGGTGAGACAGCGCACTGACTTTCAGTCGCACTGTGGATAGTTTACCGTCCACAGTGTCACCCAACGTAGTTTCCACAACCTTTACGACTTGCGCCATGAGATGGAGCTCATGCATGGGCCCCCTCACATTCCTGGAGGACCAGCCCTACGACTTCGTCCAACGCCTTGGCCACGGAGACCGACAGCACCTGTCCTGCCTCCGTATCGCCTGCTTCAATCCCATAGACGATCACTCTAGCTGGGAGGACTCCCATTGTACGGGCCAACTCCAGCGCATCCGATATTCCGAGGGCATGACTTGAATGAGGACACATCTGCACACCGATCGGGCTGTCCGAGGCATCGAGACGATGAATGATCCCGGGATTCTGCCCGCTCCGGGCTGCATCGATGAGAATCACGACGCGCGCCCCTTTCATCAATTCGATGAGGTCGACCCCCGCCATCTCCGTCTCGATCACCTCGACGCTGATGCCTACGGCTTGTCGAAGTCGACGAGCGGCTAGAAGGCCGACCGCATCATCTCCCCTTAGCTCATTGCCGAGGCCGATGATTCGAATGGAAGAAGAGCTGGAACCGTCATCCTTCACGCGATGCTCTCTCGCCTGATCTCGAGATTCAGAAAATGTGTCGCACATGAAATACAAGGATCGTAGCAACGGATAACCCGTTCACAGGCGAGCGCCGCTTCCTTATCGGAAAGGCGCAGGAGGCGCGGCATGAACAAGCGCAAGTCTTGTTCGATGCGAGATTGATTCTGCGAGGTCGGAGGAATGATTTTGGCCTCACGGATCACCCCGTCGCCGTCCACCACGTACCGATGATAGAGAATTCCTCTGGGCGCTTCCGTGCAAGCCATACCGGTGCCTGATCGCACAGTGATCGGTACCGCCGATAAGGGCGGAGCTTCATACCGCTCCATGAGCCGCAATGACTCCTCCAACGCGTAGAGAATTTCGACGGACCGAGCGATGATCCCGTGAAACGGATTCCGCAGGGGCAACTCGATTCTCCTGTCTGTCAGGACCTGCTTGGCCAATGGCGTGAGATCCTCCTGATTCACGTTCAGACGCGCAAGGGGACCGACCAAATAGGGTGAACCCTGCAATGTGCAGTGGAGGGCGTTGGAATAGGCCACCTGATGCTCGATGAAATGTCGCTCGAATTCGCTCGCAGAGATTTGCAAGCCACTGGAGGCGGCGACCCACCCTTCATTGACTGGATACTCATCGGGGTGCCGGAGCGCGACGTAATTGTAATTCAGTGCAAAATCAGGATACTCGAAATCTGCGACCCAACGGACAGTTTCCACCGCCGCATCGCGCGCCCACAGCAGCTCCTCTTTCAGGCCTTCCAGCTCACCCCGCAGCGGCACCCGCGAAAAACCGCCGACCTTCACGGAGACCGGATGGACGGAACGGCCGCCAAGCAGCGTCATAATCGCGTTGCCGGCCTTCTTGAGTCGCAAGCCTCGCGTGACCACTGCCGCATGATCCTTTGCCATCGAAATGGCACTGTCGTAACCAAGGAAGTCGGGAGCCTGGAGCATATAGACGTGCAGCGCGTGGCTCTCGATCCATTCTCCACAATAGAGAAGCCGGCGCAGGTCACGGATTGCCCCCTCTACACGAAGACCGAAAATCTGTTCGAGCGCATGCACGGCGCTCATCTGGTAGGCGACCGGACAGATCCCGCAGATCCGAGCGACGATGTCCGGCACTTCCTCGTAATGTCGTCCCCGCAGGAATGCCTCGAAAAACCTCGGCGGCTCGAAGATCCTGAGCTCCACCTCTTGAACGGTTTCGCCTTTCACCGTCACACGAAGTGCGCCTTCGCCCTCCACGCGCGCCACCATGTCGACGGCGATGGTTCTCGTCTGCGCTGTTTCCTCAGGCATTGTGCCCTCAATCCTCGCCGGCAGGAGACCCTGTGGGCATCATGGTTTTTTCTCCCAGATATCGCTCTCTGCACGAAAGGGCGACACAGCACCGTTGATGCCACGAAATCGGCGCATGACCTCGATCGGAATAAGCTGCAGGTCGCTGTGGAAGTGCCCGGCAAGCGAGGTCGTGTTGGGTGGAAGGCCTGGTCCTTTGCGTGCGCCTTCACTGGGTCCAAAGCAGCCGTAACAATCACGGCCCATGCCTGGACAGATCGCTCCACAGCCGGTTCGCGTGACCGGCCCGAGACAAGGCAGCCCCTTCGCGACCAGCACACAAACATTTCCTCGTCGCTTGCACTCCAGACATACACTGTCGGCCGGTAGGCGAGGTTGGACCCCGACCACCAGATCCGTAATCACGCGCAGGAGCTGGCCCTTATCGATCGGGCAGCCCCACAGTTCGAAATCCACATGGACATGTTCCGAGATAGGCGTGGATGTACTGAGGCTCTGAATATATTCGGGGCTCGGATAGACTGCGCGCTTGAACGATTCGACATCGGCCCAGTTCCGCAATGCTTGAATACCGCCTGCCGTCGCACAGGCCCCTATCGTGATCAACACCTTCGTCTGTTGTCTCAGGGCGAGAATGCGATGGGCGTCCTCCGCAGTCGTGATCGATCCTTCCACCAGAGCGATATCGTACGGACCCGGCCTCATGTCGCTGGAAGCCTCAGGGAAATAGGCGATGTCCAGCGTCCGACCTAAAGCAAGCAGGTCTTCCTCAAGATTCAAGATGCTGAGCTGGCAACCATCGCAGGAAGCGAACTTGACTACCGCCAGTCTTGGCCGCTGCCGCTCATCAGGATTGAACATCGCTTCGCCTCACACCCCCGTCCGCCCTAACCAGGTCTCGATTCGGTCATACCGCATGACCGGACCGTCTTTGCATACGAAGTATGGACCCATCTGGCAATGGCCGCAGAGACCGATCCCGCACTCCATGTGGCGTTCCAACGAGACATAGACGGCCTTCTCCGGAACGCCGCGCCTTAGTAGGATGGGCACGCCCAGACGCATCATGATCTCAGGTCCGCACATCAATACGATGGTTTTGGACGGGTCGATCGATACCAGCTCGAACAGTTCTGTCACCACACCGATGTGATACCTCCAACTCTTGTCCGGCTGGTCGCTGGTCAGCGTCACTTCTGTATCAGGAGAGCGCCGCCATGCATCGAACCGCTCGCGATAGAGGAGATCATGCGGAGCTTTGACCCCGTGCAGGATTTTGACGGACCCATATTGAACTCGCCGACGGAAGATGTACTCGATGGCCCCTACCACCGGAGCGCAACCCAGGCCGCCCGTGACGATCACGACGTCGCGGCCGCGGGCCTCCTCCAGCGGCCAACCTTGTCCGAACGGGCCTCGGACGCCCAAGACCTCACCCGGCTGGAGACCCGCGATCGCCTTGGTGATTCGACCGACAGCTCGGATGGTATGGTCCAACAATTCAGGCTGATCCGGGTCTGAAACGATGGAAATCGCCGCCTCGCCGACCCCGAATAGATAAACCATATTGAACTGGCCGGCTCTGAATCGAAATTGCCGCCGCACCTCCTCATCGACAAGCTGCAAGCGGAAGGTGTTGATATCTTCGGCTTCCTGGGTCTTCCTGACAATAGTGGCTGGGTGGATGACATAGGGGTTCGCTATTGAATCAGCTTCGGTATGCACGGCTATCTGCCTTCTACCGGTCGTCCAGCAACCGACGACCGGTTGCTCGATGCCAGCAAAACCGACAACTCCTCGGTCAAATCAATTCCGACCGGGCACCAGGTGATGCATCTGCCACAGCCGACGCAGCCGGACATGCCGAATTGATCGATCCATGAGGCGAGCTTATGGGTCAGCCACATCCGGTAGCGATCCTTGATCGTGGGGCGAATGTTCTTGCCGTGGATATACCCATGTTCTTGGGTGAAGCAGGAATCCCACAATCTGGCCCGCGCGGTTTGTTGGTGCGACAGGTCCGGCGTCTCCTCGATCGTATGGCAAAAACAGGTCGGACAGACCATCGTGCAATTCGTGCAAGCGAGGCAGCGCCCCGCCACATCGTCCCATCGTGGATGTTCATGGACATCGTAGAGCGCTTGCGGCAGGCGGGCGCGATCCAGTCGGCGGACTTGGCTTCGCGCACAGGCATCGATGGATGTCGCCCCCTCACCGATCAGTTCCTCCGAGGCGGGAAACAGCGAGATACCTTCCAGTACCTGGCGGCCGGCCTCGCTGCCCACGTCGATGAGTAGTCGGTCGTCTACTTCCGTCAAAGCGAGATCGAAGCCGGCTTTAGCGCGAGGACCGGTCTCCATGGATGCGCAGAAGCAAGTGCTCAATGCTCTGGTGCAATTCACGGCGATCACGAAGAGGCCTTCACGGCGAACCGCGTAGTAAGGATCACGGTATGCATCCTTTAAGAAAATGCGATCTTGTATCGCGAGCCCGGCGAGGTCGCAGGCGCGGGCCCCAATGACCGCCACCTTCTCCGGTTGAGCAGCCATCTGATGTGTGGCAAACCCATCCTTCGTCCGCTCGATCTGCAAGAGCGACTCGCGCGGTGCAAAGGCGAAGGGCTTCAGCGATTGCGGTCCATGGACGACGCCGAAGATTTCGCTGGAACGGGTCTGTTCCAATCGATAGCGCGCCGGTTCTTGGTGATCGCGCCAGCCGATCGGCAGATCAGCCACGACTCTGATCGTCTCCCATACCACGGACCCATCATGCACAGTCGGTCCGACAATTCGGTACCCCTTCGCACTCAGGGCATCGAGCAATCGTTGGAGGTGAGCTACCGGTAGGATTTTGTGAATGTCGTCAGCCACAAACCTCCGTTCATTCTCCAATAGATAGTCGCGCCATAGTACGAACTCTCCTCTTCTCGTGCAAGGCGGGAAGATCACATCTGCATCACCGCCACATCCTCGTGAAGGCAAGTTGCCCGGACGCTCTTCCGCTCCTACGTCAAGCGCTCCAACAGAGCGACCGGAAATTCGCACAATACATCAGCCATCGGCAGCATTTGGCGCCCTTCGACTGTCTGAGTCGACAGCCTCTCGCCGGTAAAGAGATTACGATAGATCGAATCCAGCCTCCAGGACGGCACGGCCACATAGGTGTCTCTCCACACATCCGATCCGAGCGGTACTGTCACGGCGTCGCCGGTCAGCGAAACCACGAGGCGCGGAACGACGATCACTACCGCCCGCTCCAGGTGAAGACGGGCAAACGCGCAGCAATGCTCCTGCTTGATTCCGTAACCCTCGAGCGGGATGTATTCCCCTTGATGAAAAAGTGAGTGGTTCTCTCGACGGAAGTGCAGAGCCCTCATCGTCGTGTACAGCTTGATCCTTCCGTCGACTCGTTCAGCGAGCAGGGTTCGAACCAACGGCCGGAGATCTGAACCGCACTCCGCGAGCCTGCACTGCAACTCCTTCAACATGGAGGCGCGTATCGTATAGTCCACCGGACGACGATTATCCGGGTCAACGACGTGGAAATCCCAGAGTTCCGTCCCTTGATAGAAATCCGGAATGCCGGGAGCGGTCGTCTTGAGCACCACTTGGGACAGCGCATTCCACATCCCCCACTGGGCGACCCGCCGCAAAAGCGGAAGGAATTCGTCAAGAAAGGCATTGGGCTTGGTCCGGTCGAGGATCGCGTCGACAAATTGCCGCATCGCGTCCTCGTAGGCCTGGTCGGGATTGACCCAACTCGTATGGGCCTTGCCTTCCCTCAGTGCTTTGTTCATATAGCCCTGCACTCTGTCGCAGAACGCGCTGTACTGTGCGTCATCGAGCGGCCTGAGGGGCCAGATGCCGACGAGCGTTTGGTAGAGGAGATACTCTTCGTTACGATCCGGGACGAGTTGTCCCTCCACGTCGACTTTGCACTTTCGGGTGAGTTTCGCCCACCGATTCACGCAGGCCCGCCACTCTCGATGCATCTCCGACAACACATTGAGGCGCCCTCGCGCATCCTCACTCCGCTTCGTATCGTGGGTGGAAGTGGCCGAGAGCGAAAAGGGCCAGCGCGCTTGGCGCTCCCGGAGATGTTTGTGAAAAGCCGCGACCGTCACGCCGAACGATTCGGGATTACCCCCGACCTCGTTCAGAGACACCAACCGGTTGTACAGGTAGTAGGCTGTGTCTTCGATGCCCTTCGCCGTCACAGGACTGGTCATTTGCTGGAACTTCATCACGAACCGGAGCTGTTCCCGGCGATCCTGGCTGGTCCGCTCATCCCATTCCTTCAGCAAGAGGGATCGGACGAAGTCAAAGACTCGCCCGCTGAGTGCGGGGTTTCGTCGCTTGGCCCTGGCCACGGCCAGACGGATATAGACGCGGTCTCGATCCAACAGAGGCTCGGGACCCTCCGCGATATAAGTTCGGTACACGGGGAAGCAGGCGATGATCTCGCGGATGGCGTTGGTGAGACTGTTCAGCGTAAAGTCCCGCGATCGGCGATCTCGTTCGGACAGCTGGTTCAATCGGTGTCCGAGGACATTGATTTCGCTGGCCATGGAGGCCTGCATGATCAGCTTCTTCGATTCGTAGACCAGGTCCTCGAACGAGATACGGCGGCGAATGAATTGGACATAGGTCTCATTCATCGCCCGCTCGTGGGTCGTCTGTACGAAGAGGCCGTTGATCAGATTCAGGAATTCGTAACCGGTCGTGCCGGAGACCTGCCAGGTTTCGGGCAGCGGCTCGTCCTTGCCGAGGATCTTTTCGACCACGACGAACAGGGGGCGGCCTAACTCGCGTTGGGCCCACGTCTGCCACTCACGCAGATACCGGCCCGGATCGGATAGACCGTCCACGTGATCAATTCGGAGCCCCGACACTGCACCCTGTTTCACAAGCCGGAACACCAGCACATGCGACGCCTGGAGGACCGCGTCGTCCTCCAGGCGGACGGCGGCCAACTCGTTGACGTCGAAGAACCGCCGGTAATTAATTTCTTCCGCCGCCACCCGCCAGTCGGCCAGCCGATACATCTGCTCATTGAGCAAGGCATCAAGCAGATCGAAACTGCGCGGATCGCCCTTCGTCCCGTTGAAGATCCGGACGTTGTCGTCGAGAAATCTTGCGATGGCCGCTCCGTCCCGCACCAACATGGCAAGCCGCTGCCTGATGATGTCTCGCTCCCGGTTCCGCTCCTCCACACGCTCCGGATCCGTTTCCGTGCTGGCGGGGAGATTGCGCAAAGCCGTCACGATGCTTTGCAATTCCTGCACATGGGGAGACGAGGCTCCCGCCTCGGCGATCAGCTCATCGAGCCGGTGTGTGAGCACCATCGCCGATGATTTCGGCCCGACGGGCAGCCGATGGTCGTAGTACTTGATGAAGAACCGTCCCTCCTCATACAGCAGGACAATTTCCTGATTCTCCAGGACCGTGCCATAGAGATCACCGAGGATCGGCAGGAGCACCTTGTTCTCCAATTCTCGTTTGACCGGATGCCAGTCGATGTCGAACAGATGCGCAAAGCGCGAGCTGGGCCCATTCTCGAGCACGTCCAACCACCAGGCATTTGCTGAGCGCCCAATTCCCATATGGTTCGGTACGACGTCGAGGATGTGGCCCATCTGCTGTGCGTGCAGCGAGTGGATGAACTCGCGATACTCGTCTTCGGTGCCGAGCTCAGGATTCAGCAGGGTGGGATCCACCACGTCGTAGCCGTGCTCGCTACCGGGCGTCGCCTTCAGATAAGGCGAGGGATAGCAGTCCGTAATACCCAAGGCAGACAGATACGGGACGATGGCGGTCGCGGCCTTGAACGGAAACCCTCGATTGAGCTGCAGCCGATACGTAGATACCGGGAGGGAGGACTCGCTTGTGGACATGTCCGTCATAAGGGTAGGGGAGTCACGTATCACGTAGAAACACCGCGACGGCGTAGGGCTGAAGAGGAAGGGTCACGCCCGCCGGCACGATGATAATTTTCCGTGAAAGGCATTCCTGTTCATCGCCGCCGAACTCCTGTGCTGTGGAGACCAATCGAGGAAGCCAACGCCCCTCAGGCTCGCACAAACGCACCGACACCGGTGCGTTGTTGAAACTCAGGACGACCAAGGCGTCTGGCCCTTGTGGTCCCCGACGATGCGTGATCAACACGTTTTCTTCTTCATGAGCCACGACGTGATACTCGGGGTGGGCGCCTCCCACGCCCAATGATGGAATCGTTTTTCTGAGGCCGATCAATTCCCTGGTCCACTTGAGCATGGCGGCCCGCCGAGCATCCAGCGGACCGTCGATGTTGACGCGTGATCGTTCCCAGGTGAGAGGATCCTGGGGATCCGGAATCTCCCCCTCCCATGCGAAGGATGCAAATTCCTCCTGTCGCCCCCGACGCACGGCTTCGACCAACGCCGGGTCACCATGATCGATGAAGTAGAGGAACGGCGCTGTCTCGCCGGACTCTTCGCCCATGAAGAGCAACGGAATGTTGGGGGACAGCAGGACGGCTGCGGCCGCGACCTTGAGCGCCTCGAAAGAAACCTGGGTGCTCAGGCGGTCGCCGAATGCCCGGTTCCCGATCTGATCATGGTTCTGTGAGAACACGATGAAACGGGAGGGAGCGCAGCCTTTAGACGAATTCCCATGACGGCGCCGGTGGTACCGGGAATATTGCCCGGAGTAGACGAACCCGTCATTCATGGCTTTCGCGAGATGTTTGAGCCCTTCGTAATCTTGATAGTACCCGGCCCGTTCCTTCGCCAGGACTGTTCGGAGTGCGTGGTGGAAGTCGTCATTCCACTGGGCGTCCAGCCCATACCCGCCCTGCTCGGGAGGCGTAACGACTCTCGTGTCGTTGAGCGCGCTTTCCGCTGTCACAAAGATCCGCCGCCCGAGCCGCCTGGCCTGGTCGTGCACCGCCGCAGCCAGTTCTTGGAGAATGTGAGTCGCGCTGAAATCGTAAATCCCATGGATTGCGTCCAGCCGGAGCGCATCAATGTGGTATTCAGTGACCCAATACAGTGCATTGCTGATGATGAAGTGCCGGACTTCGTCACTGTCTGCTCCGTCATAGTTGATCGCGTCGCCCCAAGGTGTGCGATAGCGATCGGTGAAGTAGGGACCGAACGAAGCCAGATAGTTTCCTTCTGGCCCGAGATGATTGTAGACCACGTCTAGAATGACCGCCAACCCGATGGCATGGCAGGCATTGACGAGTGCCTTCAGGCCCTGCGGACCTCCGTAGGTTGATTGAGGTGCATAGAGGTAGGTCCCATCGTAACCCCAGTTTCGCCTGCCAGGAAACTGCGCGACCGGCATGAGTTCAATGGCCGTGATCCCCACGTCTTGCTTGAGATATTCAAGATGGGGAATGATCGCCTCGAACGTGCCGGTCGGTGTAAACGTCCCGGTATGAATCTCGTAGATCAGCAAGTCGTTGAGTGCGAGGCCGCTCCAATTGCCATCCGTCCAAGCGAACGCATCGGGATCGATCACCGCGGAAGCCTTATGGACCCCGTCCGGCTGGAACCGCGAGGCGGGATCTGGCAGGGCTTTCTCGCCGTCCAAGACATACCAGTAGCGGCCCCCCGCCCGCACACCCTCGACCGTGAGGTCGAAATGGCCGCCCTCGCGCGGCTCCATTGGAATCGGCTTATGTCCTCGATCAAGCACGTGCACGGAGACATGCTTCGCGCGCGCAGCCCACAGTCGAAACCGCACCGCCGACGAACCGATGAGGTTCGCGCCGAGATCCAGTCGCCACGCGCTGCCGACCCGTGCCTCCATCACACCACCTTGCTTCAGTTTGCCTGAACCGAACTCCTTAATCCAAGAGCGGATTGAACCATTGAGTCCACGGTGAAGGAACCGGTCTTGCGTCGGCCCGCTACTGTAGTTAAGGTACAGCTATCGGAGTCGGTGGAAGAGGGAAATGCGATGGTGACAGGACAGTCCATACGAACGTGGCCGGGTCATCCCTACCCCCTTGGCGCAACCTGGGATGGTGAGGGGATCAACTTCGCACTCTTTTCCGAAAATGCAACCGACGTAGAGCTCTGCCTATTCGCCGGGCCGGACGCTCCGAAAGAATCCCACCGGATTCGTCTCGAAGAGCGTACCGATCAGATCTGGCATGTCTACGTTCCAGGACTCTGGCCGGGCCAACACTACGGCTATCGCGTGCATGGCCCATATGTGCCCGAGGAAGGGCACCGGTTCAATCCCAACAAACTGGTGATCGATCCCTATGCCAAATCCATCACCGGCAGGATCGATTGGTCGGACGCCATGTTCGGCTACCGCATCGGTGACCCCCAAGCCGACCTCTCGTTCGATGATCGCGACAACGCGGCGAATATGCCCAAGTGTGTTGTCATCGATCCGGCCTTCACATGGGGAGGTGACAGCCAGCTCAAAACACCCTGGGAAAAAACCATCATCTATGAGGTCCACGTCAAGGGCATCACTGCTCAGCATCCTGATGTGCCGGAGCGGATGCGCGGGACCTATGCAGCTCTGACCACTCCGGCCGTGCTTGACCACTTGGTTGACCTCGGCATTACGGCAGTCGAGTTGTTGCCGGTGCATCGGTTCGTCCGCGACCGGAACTTGGAGGATCGTGGGTTGACCAACTATTGGGGGTACAACACGCTCGGCTTCTTCGCCCCGGATATTCGATATGCTGTGTCTCCCGTGCGGGGACGTCACGTGCGCGAGTTCAAAACGATGGTCAAGACCCTCCACAGCGCGGGAATCGAAGTCATCCTGGACGTCGTCTACAACCACACCGCCGAGGGCAGTCACCTCGGACCGACCCTCTGTTTTCGGGGTATCGACAACGCTTGTTACTATCGACTGGTGCCGGGCGACGCGCGTTATTACGTCGACTATACCGGTTGCGGGAACACGCTGAACGTCAGACACCCGCGCACGCTGCAACTGATCATGGACAGTCTGCGGTACTGGGTGATGGAGATGCACGTCGACGGCTTCCGCTTCGACCTTGCGTCCGCGCTGGCGCGGGAACTGCACGAGGTCGACCGGCTGAGCGCCTTCTTCGACATCCTGCATCAGGATCCCGTTCTGTCTCAGGTCAAACTGATCGCCGAACCGTGGGATGTCGGCGAGGGGGGCTATCAGGTCGGCAACTTCCCCGTCGGCTGGGCCGAGTGGAACGGCAAATATCGCGACAGCATCCGGCGCTATGTCAAAGGGGACGGGGGACAGGTCGCCGAATTGGCCTACCGGCTGACGGGCAGCAGCGACCTCTATGAAGGAAGCGGCAGACGCCCGTTCGCCAGCGTGAATTTCGTCACCGCGCACGATGGATTCACGTTGCACGATCTCGTCTCCTACAACTCGAAACACAATGAAGCCAATCGGGAGGAGAATCGCGACGGGACCGACGATAATCTCAGTTGGAATTGCGGGGTGGAGGGTCCCACAAACGATCCCTCCGTCGCCGAGCTCCGCGAACGGCAAAAACGGAACTTGGTGGCGTTGCTGTTGCTCTCGCAAGGTGTGCCGATGATCTCCGGGGGCGACGAGATCGCCCGGACGCAGCATGGCAACAATAACGCCTACTGCCAGGATAATGAGATCAGTTGGTACGACTGGAAGGTGGACCAGGCCAAGCGCGATCTACTGTCCTTCGTTCGCGACATGATCGCATTCCGCAAGCAACACCCGGTCCTGCGACGCCGGCGCTTTTTCCAGGGCCGTCGCCTCCGCGGCTCCATGGTCAAGGATCTGGCCTGGTTCCGACCGGACGGGAAAGAGATGAGCGACACGGACTGGGACGCGGGGTACGTCAAGTCACTGACCTTGCGCCTGGCCGGTGACGCGATCGCCGAGACCGACGAGAAGGGCAGGCCCATCACGGATGATACGCTCCTGATCCTCCTGAACGCCCACCACACACCGCTCACCTTTACCCTTCCGGCACACAAGCGAGGCGTACGCTGGCAGCCGTTGTTCGACACATCTACGAGTAGCTTCCATTCCAAGAAAGCCGGCCTGATCAGGGGAGGGAAACACTACGAGATCGAGGCGCGGTCCCTTGCCGTCCTTCGTTTGCTCCCGCACGATTATAGCTAAGCCCACAATTACTGATGGATAAATGGATTGACCTCTGGAAGAATAGGGGCATGAGATGTTCATCAGGTTTGCGCCAACGTGTGGTGGATTGTGTTCGAAGTGGTGGCAGCAAGGCAGAGGCCGCCCGGCGGTTCAAGGTGGGCGAGGCAAGCCTGTACCGGTGGCTCAAGCCTGGCGGGCTGACCTGCGAGCGACCTGAGCCGAACACCTCCCACAATCTGGGGTCAAACATGGGTATGGAGTCATTCAGGAATCTTGGAATCGAGGACTCGGCGCACCTAGGCTTCGAGCGCCGCATCACGTTGTGCCGCGTACATCGCCGCGAGGCAGCTGACCATTGAGGGATCGCGCCGGAGTCGCCGGCCCAGCTCGCCGGTGGTCAGTCTGCCCCATTCCCGCGCCAAAAAAACCAGCATCGCACGAGCAGGGACCGGAGCTCGTTGGCGTCCCGGCGCGAGCATCGCGTTTCGCGATGGGATTTCTAGCCCAACTTCCGCAGTTCGGTCACCTCGGAGTCTTTTTTCGCCCTCTGCGTTCGCGCAACCCCGCGACAGACTTAAGACCACCTACGTGAAACCACGATGTAGTGCCGACCAACCCCATTGACGTGAACGGGGCGCTCAGTCCATATGGAACGCAGGATGTATCTGCGCCATACGACACGCCACAAGGATGGCAAGATTCATACGTATTGGC
>PHGD01000082.1 GCA_011090425.1 Nitrospira sp. LK70
CATTCCAAGTCAGTGTGACGGCCGTGTGCCGTGCCACGCATAGCAGCCAGTCTCTCTTTGGGCTGAAAGGACACGCAGATGATAACCGAAAGAGGACTCCTCTATCGGCCACTTGACATCCACATAGCAGCTTGTCGAAGGGCATGTGATTTCCGTTCGTGGTTCGACAAGCTCACCATGAACGTATTTCTGGGATGCATCACTAGGGTCTGGAATCTGTTCGATCCCTAGCTCCTCCGAGCGCCGTACATCCGATTTAAGGATGGTTCAGTTTATAATCCCTCACTACCCCCTTTCTGCACATCTAACGGTGGCCTGATGCCGGAAACCATCTCGGTCCAATGCTGCATTGCCGGTGGAGGGCCTGCCGGGATGATGCTGGGTCTCTTGCTGGCCAGGGCAGGCGTTTCGGTGCTTGTCCTGGAAAAGCACGAAGATTTTCTGCGTGATTTTCGGGGCGACACCTTGCACCCCTCGACGTTGGAGATCATGCATGAGCTGGGGCTGCTCGACCGATTCCTTCAATTGCCTCACCAGAAGGTATCGCGGATCAACGCGCGGTTCGGAGATCTGGAGTTCACGGTGGCGGATTTTTCTCATCTGCCGACCCAATGCCGCTACGTCGCCTTCATGCCGCAGTGGGACTTTCTCAACTTTCTCGTGGAGGTGGGAAGCCGGTATCCGGGATTTCACGTTCAAATGAGTGCGGAGGTGACGGAGCTAATCGAGAGCGGAGGTTCGGTCGTCGGGCTTCGCGCTCAAACCGAGACGGGGCCTCTGGTGGTTCGCGCGACACTTGTCGTTGGGGCCGATGGCCGGGACTCGATTGTCCGCAAGAAAGCAGGACTATCTGTAGAAAAATTCGGCGCTCCGATGGATGTGCTCTGGTTCCGATTGCCGCGCAAGGCTGAGGACCCTGTCGATCCGATGGGCCGTTTCGAGGCCGGTCGGATCTTTATCATGTTGAACCGAGGTGCCTACTGGCAATGCGGCTTCGTCATTGCCAAGGGATCACTGGACGAGATTCGCGCGCAAGGTCTACCGTTATTCCGCGACAGCGTGGCGAAGTTGGCTCCGTTTGCCGCAGATCGCGTCCAGGAGCTGCGAGACTGGGAACCGATCAAACTGCTGACCGTGCAAGTCGATCGATTGCGGCAGTGGTACAAGCCCGGACTGCTCTGTATCGGAGACGCAGCGCACGCCATGTCGCCGGTCGGAGGAGTCGGCATCAACCTGGCGATTCAGGACGCGGTGGCGGCGGCGAATCTGTTGGCGGAGCCGTTGCGCAATGGGAGCGTGACCGAAGCAGATTTGGCCAAGGTGCAGGCCCGCCGTATGTGGCCTACTCAGCTGACGCAACGGGCACAACTCATCGTCCAGAATCGCGCCATTAGACGCGTGCTGGATAGCAAAGGTCCGCTGGCGGCTCCTTGGGCCCTCCGGCTCCTTGCGCGGTTCCCCTTTCTACGGCGTATCCCCGCCAGAATGATCGGGCTTGGAGTCCGGCCTGAGCATGTACGGACGCCCGTCGGCTGATTCAACGATCGTGGGGCGTTGGATCCATTGACAACGCCATCGCAGCGTTGGTATCGTCTCCAACGTGAAGGCCGTCGTGCTCAGCCGCACGAGAATCGTCTACTCCGCAACGGCGTTCGCTGAGTTAGTGCTGTGGCAGTTGTCCAAACCATTGGCGGGATGCACTCATCGCTTCAAATACCGGCTCGCCTACGTGGTTAATGGGACGTGCGTGCTTCGGTATGACAACGAGGCCGGCAAAGGTGATCATCGTCACTATGCGGGGAAGGAGCGTGCCTATGAGTTCTCAGACCCGGAGAAACTGATCGCTGACTTTCAAACCGATATTGCGAGGTGGAACCATGAAAACCGTGATACTTGATGTTCGCTCTCCATCCGATGCAATGGCCGACTTCCCACGTGCGTGGAAATCCCGTAAAGCACAACGCTCTGCGCGCATTAGTTTTGCCACTCCCGAGTTGTTGTGGCGGGTGCTGACGGCCAAGCGATGGGAGCTGCTCAAGGCACTATGTGGAGCCGGACCCGTTTCTATTCGCGAGGCAGCCCGTCGAGTGCGCCGCGATGTGAAAGCCGTGCATGGTGATATCACGGCCCTCCTCTCGGCCGGGCTGCTCATCCGGACACCAGGTGCTGGCGTTGAGTTCCCATTTGAAGCCGTCAGGGTTGAGTTTCTACTGCAGGCTGCGTGACGGCTAGGCGGAATTAGGCGCAACCTAGATCCCTAGCTCTTCCGATAGCCGCACTTCCGATTCGTCGAGGATCTCTTCTAGGCAAGTGAAGCAAGGGAAGGGAAAGCGATCGATGGGAATGGCGCAGACTTCCCCCACCGGCGATTCTTCCAGCGCTGGCCCGCCGCATTCTTTGTGAATCAAGACCAACATCAGACTTCCCTCAGCAGGAATCGGCGAACCAGCTCAAAGTGTTCTGGGCTACTGAGTCGATGGTCGCCAGGAATGAGCGCTGTGGTGAGCGCAATGGACTGCATGGTTACCTTTTGAGTGCTTTCATGATGAATGTGCTCAGTCGCCGTAGTACCGACTCAGGGATCTCATGCCCGCCGCGGAAGCTGTGCCACTCCACGGCAAGACCAGATTGAATCAGCGCGTCGCGGAGACGCTCCGCTCCGATGTATGGGAGGATGTCATCCTGGATACCGTGACTTTGGAACACCGGCAGTCCGTTGCGTTTCTGCATGAGAGAGCCCCAGACCGCTTGAGCCAGGAGGTTTCCGGAGAGCTGCACCAATCCCGCAAACGGATAGTCGGTATGGAGCAGGGCGTCGCAGGTGAGCATCGCGCCCTGTGAAAACCCGCCGATAATCGTCTTCTTGTAATCAATCGAGAGCTGCCGAGGTAACTCTTTGAGAAACACGA
The DNA here is from genome assembly GCA_011090425.1 of Nitrospira sp. LK70. GTDB lineage: Bacteria > Nitrospirota > Nitrospiria > Nitrospirales > Nitrospiraceae > Nitrospira_D. The sequence continues at coordinate 2,910 of PHGD01000082.1, forward strand.
GCAACCGCTCACGTGCCAGGGCCAAGCCCTGCGGAATCTCCACGGAGAGATCACGGATGCGGCCTGCTTCGCGATCGGCTTGAATCCTCGCGAAGTCGATGATCCACCAGGCGCGTGAATCGCCGTACCCCATATTGAGGGAGAGCGGGGCTTCGGGAAAGAGCCAGCGGGTGGTTGCCGGAGCATCAATCACCTCAGCAAGCGGCACCAGATCGTCTCCGGGCGCGCCAAAGCCATGGAGGAGCATGACGACCGGCCCGGTACCGCCTCCATGACCGTCTGACCCGCCGACGAGTCGGACCTTCAATCCACCCAATAAGGTTTCTCGCATGTGAGTGCTCACTAACTCAGGTAGAGATACTGAAGGAACGCCACCAGGCCATAGAATGAGGATTCGACCACGGGTTGCTGCCATAAGGGCACAAAGGCGCCCTGGCCCACCGCCTCGATGTCTTCAATGACCTGACGGGTCAGCTTCACATCGCCATCGCTTGCCGCGCCGCGGTCCAGCCCCTTCAGGACAGCGTGCTTGAGCCTCCTCAGGCTGGCATGACGCGCTTGCTCCGCCGCGCGGTACAGGAGCAGCGCCGCAGCCATCGCCAGCAGGACGTTGACCATCCATCCCACCATCATCGTCAGGGGAAAATGCCAGTCGTCGAAATAGCTATTGCGCGCCACCATCACGACGAGCAGGACGATGAAGGGATACCGCACGAGCCGATTGACGACGTCGGTCCGCTGCGAAATCAGCTCGATCTTCATCAACTCCTGGGCTTTGACCACATTCTCCGGTGTCTGCCATTCGAGATGGTCCGTCAGGGCCGCGGGCCAGCCCTCCGCCACCTGATCCAGCGCGCCGATCCAGCGCCGGCAGAGGAGGACGGCATCGAAGACGAACAGGTTGAGCCCAGCCAGGCAGGCGAAACTGGCCAGCGCCAGCACCACATCGAGACGACAACTAAACAGCCCCCGGCAGGGGCCGGAAAAGTCTTCGGTCCCCACGACCTTCCAGAGCAGCATGAAGAGCATGGCATAGACCGTCATGAGGATCAGCAGCCGCATGAGACGGTTCAGACCTGACCCGGCCTCACGGTAGAGCTGCCACAGAGGGCAAGCCTGCATGTCGCTCTGCCCGCCGCGCGGAGACAAACCCCATTGCACCGTCGTCAGATATCGCCGCCATCGTTCGGGTTGTGCCTTGTCCGCCTCGAGGGCAAACCCGTATCGTTCCGTCATGTGCTCCAGATTCGACCGGAGATTCCACCAGCCTTTGACCAGCAGAACCAGCGCCAGCAACGTGCCTAGGCCACGCAGTATTTCGGTCGGCCACAGACTGACTCCTTCGAACCAGTAAAACGGTTCGCCCTGGTCGTGGTCCCGCAGCAACAGATCAAGCACAACCTTGTCGGTGACAAAGGCCAGCGCGAAGGCGCCCAGGGCGCCGAGTGCCAGAGCTCCTGTGTGCCGCGTCAGCCACCGATGGGAAGCAGGTCTGGTCCAGCAGATGACGAAGCAGATCAAATACGCCAGACCCGCGGTCCCATAGAGGGCCCCGGAGGGAGGGCGTCGGCCGTTCGTCTGGGGATCGTGATTGGAAAGATCTACCCGAGGTGGGTGGAGGGTGTACCCTTTTTCAATCGTGCCCACTGAGAGATCGATCGCGCCATGACGGCCGACTTCGAAGAGCCGAGGCGGTTCCTCCCCGCTGAACCACACACGATCCGCCGTCAGATTCGCTTTGTAGCCGCAGGGCGATAAGGGCGTGTCGCCCGCCGGCTTCGGCCGGCTCGCGGCTCCGGGGGGACAGGTGCGCAGCGGCCACACATGTCCCACCGCTTGAAGGATCGCGAAATAGGTGGAGGTTTGATAGCTACTGCGGAAGGGCGGCACGTCTCCCTGCAATAGGCCATACAGTTCCAGCCCGTAATGGGAGGCCAGCACGAGATTCCTCGTCCAATGGTAGTCCTCCGCATAGACCAGCCTGCTGTCGAGATCCGTCGTAAAGAATACCGCGTCAGGAAACCGCTCGCGCAGGGCTTGTAGCACCAGCAATGCGTCGTAGGCGTCGCTGCCGAGGATGCCGATGGCCGCAACCGGCTTGAGCCCTTCCTCCTTGTCTCCTTCCTCACCCTCGGCCTTCAAATATTTCCTGAGATTGGCCTCTTCGGTCATGTCCCGCTCGATGCGGGCTGCCAGCCGTTGCGCATAATCGAACTGGCTCGTGCCGACCGGCCGTTCAAGGATCTCACTCTCGAAGAAGGTGCTTTTGCCTTGCTTCGTTCCACTCCCCTTCGCCCCCTCGCCCTTGTCCCCGCCAGGAAGCTCTCCATCGAGTCCACGCAGATAGCTGTAGCGCCGGATATTCAGGTCGAGCCCGCGGGTCACTGACGGGTTCCTGACCTGGAGGTCAACCGCTTGATCATAGGTCGCACAACCGGCTTGAATCCTGGCCAGGCGATCCGCCTCGATGGCACGGTTGTCCGCTCCGGGCCGATGGGCAATGCGATGGCAGACCGCCGCAGTGAATTCGACCGGCAGCACACGGCCGTAGAACGAATCCCATTCCGCGATCAGGACGACGGCATCACGCTCGAACTTGACCCGGCGACGCTCAAGCTCCTGTATCATGGCCTCAAACAGATGATCGTCGGATCCGATGCTGTGTTTGATCTCGATCCCGACCCGCAACAGGATCCAGCAGAGCTCCGCCCGGCTCGCATCGGGCGAGGCGCATTCGGTGGATTTCGGCGGCTTGGGTCTGACGTTGACCCCTTGCGTCAGAAGCTTAGGCATGGCCGTGGCCCAGGGTGAATAGAGTTCGACGCGGCCGCCGTAGTTGGCCCAAATCATGTGTGCCTCCCGCCCTTGGACCGAGGCAGCGGCTTCTTCCAGGAGATTGCGGAAAGCCGAGGAGCTGCGCGGGCCGACGATTTTGAATCGCACATGCTGCTCCCGCCGGAGATCAATCAACACCGTCCCGTCTTCAGCCCTACGGCAGACATGGCGTCCTATGGAGCTCTCGGTACAGAGAATGGACTCTGTGAGGCGCTGCAGGGCCGCGATCGGGCGATCTCCAAGGATCTCGCTGCTGATCCACAAAACGAGGACCGCCTGGGCCCAGTTTGGCTCGAGCGAACAAGTGCGCGTCCCCTCTTCATACCACTCGTAGGGCAAAACCCGACTTGCACCGCTCTGGTCCCGCCAGACGATATACGACAGCCGATCTTCCTGCCGCGGTGCATAACAGGCCACGCCGAGGGCCGAGCCGATAGCGTAGCGATCACGGATGCGACTTTCCCGGCTCTCCCCTGATGAACCGCCATCCGTCGTCACCAGCAGGACGGTGATGGGCCGTCCTTCAACCTGGGCGATCTTGTCATCCACTTCCTGGCGGAGAGCTCTGACCCGCTCCACATCGTCTTTCACCTCTCCGCCGACCGGTGTGTGGTCCCCCTCGCCTCTTGCCACGCGCCGCACGGCCTCCAGCGGGTCCTCCCACAGTCGAGCCTGTACCACGCCTTCCGCCAGATGCGGCGCAGGCTGACCTCCCAACGAGGGAGGCCTTGTGCTCTTCAGAGGCTGCTGGACAAGCAGCACTCCGGCGATCGCCAACCCCAGGGTAATCGTTCCCGCCAGGGCTAGTTTGGAATCGCCTTGCTTCTTTGCCATGTCTTTGGACCGTACAGGGGAGAGGAGCCTCTATCCGTGACGGAGCGCCGACACTCTACAACAGACAGGTCGCAGAGGAAAGACGGAGATCAGTATTGCGGGGTGGTGACATCACGCAGCGTCGTCTTACGCTCATCTTACGATGAACAACTTACAGCCAGATGCTTGCCCCAGTTCGGTGGCGGCAGCGCATAGGCTTCCATGCCCGGTTGGTCGGTGAAGGGGTCTTGGAGCAACGTGAAGAGCCGGTCGATTTCGGAGAAGTCCTTATGCTGAGCCTTCTCAATCGCCGTCTGAGCAAGGTAGTTACGCAGCACATATTTGGGATTCACACGATTCATACGGTCACGCCGCCCATCGTCGTAGCTGCGTTCGTTCCGCAGTCGATCCCGATAGCGTCCCGCCCATTCGTCGAACCGGTCAGGGTTGAGGAACTGTTCACGCAACGCTTCGTTGGTCGCGCCGTCGGCCGTGGAGAATGTACTCAACTCCCTCAACGCAATCGTATAATCCGCATGGCTGCCTTGGAGGAGACCCAGAAAGTCGCGAATGAGTTCGTCGTCTTCTGCTCGCTCGTCTATGAACCCGAATTTGGCCCGCATGAGCTTCAAATACTCTCGCTCAAACACGGGTTGATAGGTATCCAGGCCCGCCTTCAACGCATCCTTGTCCGCCAACGACAACAAGGCTTGCGCCAAGCAGCTCAGATTCCAGAGCCCGATGTAGGGCTGCTGATTGAAGGCATAGCGGCCGTTGTGATCCGAGTGGTTACAGATGAAGCCGGCATCGTAATCGTCCATGAAGCCGTACGGACCATAGTCCAGGGTCAGGCCCAAAATCGACATGTTGTCGGTGTTCATGACTCCGTGCGCCCAACCGACAGCCTGCCATTGGGCGATCAGCTTCGCGGTACGTTCGACGACTTCACCAAAGAAACGCACGTATCTGTCGTCGGCATCGCGGAGATGGGGAAAGTGCTGGGCGATCACATAGTCGGCCAGAGTTCTGAGGTGATCATGCTGTTTCCGGTAATAAAAGGTTTCAAACGTGCCGAAGCGGACATGGGAGGGTGCCATGCGGACCAGCATCGCGGCGGTTTCGATCTGCTCCCGGTACACCTTGTCATCGCTGCCGACCAGGCAGAGCGCCTGTGTGGTCGGGATCCCAAGACCGCTCATCGCGGTACAGCAGAGATACTCGCGGATCGTGGAGCGCAGTACCGCCCGGCCGTCTCCATCGCGTGAAAACGGCGTCATGCCCGCGCCTTTGAGATGCAGGTCCCAACGTTCCCCTTGGTCGTTCTTCACCTCGCCGAGGAGAATGGCTCGTCCATCGCCGAGCTGCCTCACATAGACGCCGAATTGATGGCCGGAGTACAGCATGGCGAGGGGCTCCATCCCCGGCGCCAAGGCACTCCCGCCGAAAAGCGCCGTGAACTCCGGTCGCGTAAGTTGCGCCGGGTCAAGATCGATCAGTTCAGCCGCAGCTCGATTGGCATGAACCGGATAGGGAGGGGCGTTGAACGGAGTCGGATTCAACCGCGCGTAAAAGGCTTGGGGAAGGCGGGCATAGGTGTTGTCGAAGGAGAGCGTTTCCAACGTGCGTCGAGTCATGGAAGACTATATCTTACCGGCCGCCGTTCTGGATATCGCGATCCATCGTAAAGACAAAGACTCGTTCTCCGAGCTGCACATCCATATCTGTGAACAGACCCAAGATCTTGGCACCGGTGATCTCGCTGACTTGGTCGCACAGCTTATCACGACCCAGCGCGATCAGCGTTTGTCGTAACCGCTTCACCATATCAACACCCTCGGCGGTTTTTGCCAGCTGCCGCTCGGCCGGTGTGAGTACCCCCTTCAGACGGACCACGACCAGGTCTCGCACAATGAAGGCACGGACTTCATCAGGGCCTCGCCCCAAGAATTCCTGCTCGAATTTGATGACGGCATTGCGGACTGCGTTTTCCATGAGTCCTTCCCGCACAATTATAGGATCGCGTGAGGGGGCGAACAAGTGTGGTCTAGTACTTTCGCCTTCCTCACCGTCCGAATCGCTGGGTCTTTCGGCCGAGGATTCCCATGGATGGAGGACCTGATCCTCATTTCAGGCTTGACGCTATCCTTTGCCCCATATTATGGATGAAGCGGTATCAGCTACAGGGCCATGTTGTCCATCCAACGATTTTTCGCGGGACGGGCAAGAGCGCCCGATTTTTGGATGATGGGCCGTAGGGCGGCCGGCAGTTCGCATGAGTGGCCGGTCGCAGTACAAGCCAACCGATCATGCCTCGATGGAGGATCGAGCGTGCGGTTGGCTTTCGTGTTTTCAGCATCATGATTAGGGGTGATGATGTCGGCTGTGCTGCTGGTGCCGCTGCTTCCATTGGTCACCGCCCTTATCGTGGGCGTCGGTCCGGACGCCACGCGCCACGCTCGCGCGAAGATCGCCGCCTGGCCGATCGGTGCGGCTTTCTGCGGCGCCATTGTCACGCTGTATGTGGTGGCCACGGAAGGCCCGATTGCGCTTCGATTGTACGATCCGGTCGCGTCCACGGTGTTGGCCGTCCCGATCGGCCTCTACGTCGACCGATTGAGCGCGATCATGATGGTGTTGATCTCGGGCATCGGCACGATCATCTACACCTTCTCTGTCGAGTATATGTACCAAGATTTGCACGAGCGGCGGTATCTCGCCTTGATCGGGGTGGCTCTGTTTGTCCTCCTCTGCATGGTGTCCAGCGCGAATCTATTGATGCTGTTCATCCTCTGGCAAGTGCTGAGTTACCTCCTCTATCTCCTCGTTCACAATCATAGCCACCAAGAGACGCTGAAAAGTGCATTTCGCACCTTCACGCTCTTGCGGGTCGGTGATGTCGCCTTCTTGGGCGGCACCGTGCTGGCTTACTCGCTGTACGGCACATTGGAATTTCCCGATCTGTTTGCGGTCGCCGCGCAATCGACGGCCACCGTGTCCCTGTTCCCCGGGCTCGAATTCAACGGCGCGACGGCGGTCACCTTGCTGCTCCTTGTCGGCGGAATGAGTAAGTCCGCCCAGTTTCCGCTGTACGGCTGGCTTCCCCGGTATCTCTATGCCCCGACGTCCGTGACGGCCTTACTGCACGCCGGCATCATCAACGCCGCAGGTTTTCTCATCAATCGCCTCGCCCCGCTCTTTGGGATGAGCTCCACCACTCTGCACATCGCCCTCGTCATCGGGACGTTGACGGCCATCCTCGGCGCAACCATGATGCTGGTGCAAAACGACATCAAGAACATGCTCGGTTTTTCGACGATCGGCCAAATGGGCTACATGGTCATGGAATGCGGCTTGGGAGCCTTCTCGTTGGCTGTGTTCCACCTGATCGCCCACGGTCTGTTCAAAGCGACGGTGTTCTTGTACAGCGGGAATGTCATTCACAAGGCGAGACAAGAACCGGTAGTCCCGCATCCGGGACACGAGGTGGAAGAGGAAAGCTATTCGCCTCTAACCTGGACGACGGGATTTCTCACGACCCTGCTGATTCCCTTGCTGATTCTATTTGCGACTCACGGCGTGTTACACATTCCGCTGTTGGAGTCCCAGGGCACCGTCATCTTTCTCTTTTTCATCTGGATCACGTCCTCGCAAGCGATCTTGACGCTGACCCGATTGCGGGCCGTCGCATCTTGGAAGGTGTCTGCGGCGATGTTGGTGACCCTTTTATTCATCGTGTTTGTCTATCTGTTTGCCGTCGAATCGTTCACGGCATTCTTGTACCCGAACCCGGAGGAAGTGGCTTCGTACTTCAAGGCCGGCGATCTTCCGGACTGGCTTTTCGACCTCCTGCTCGTGGCCTCGACAATGGTGACGATTGGGGGCTGGATCTATCTGTACATGAGGGCCCATGGCCGGACCGTCTGGACGCCGGCCTGGATCAACAACGTCCGATTCCGCCTCTATGTACTGTTCCTGAATCGACTCTATGTGGACGCGGTCCTCTATCGAGTCAGTCACACCCTCACATCCGCCATTCAACGCTTGGATAAACGAGCCCGGGAACGCTCGATTTGATCGACACCGGTATGGGGACAGGGAGTTGAGATCGCAGTATTTCGGAAGAGAGAGGCGAGGCGGACAACGGCTCAGGAGGAGGGATCGGCGCCGAGTCTCTGCTTGACGAATAGAGAGAGCCCGTATTAATGGTTAGCCTCCCACCCTTGTGTGAGGTGGGCCTGTCGCCTGACCGACGAAACGAACGTTCTTTTTTGAAAGGGTCAGCAGACTGTTCAAAAAGGACGTCCGGCAAGGCCGCAGCGAGCGAATCGGCGAGGCGTAATTTTTCTCACCCACCCGCCCTGAGCTGCTTTGGCAGCTCTCGCCCGGTGGTACGTTGAGCCGTTGAGCGCCGCGAGAACGACGCTGGTGGACTTTTTCAACAGTCTGCTGAGGAAATGACGTGCTCCTGTCGTTGGTGCTGATTGTTCCGCTTCTCTTGCTCACCGCCGCCGGCGTCGTGATGACGGGTGGTGACACAACGCGTTTCACCCGCACGAAGGCTGCCGCCTATCTCGTCGGTCTGGCCTTCTTCGGCTCCATCGGCACGCTGACCCTCGTCTCATCGCAGGGACCCATCACCGTTCGGTTCTACGATCCTGCTTCCGTCGCATCCTTCATTATTCCCATCGGTTTCTATGTCGACCGGCTGAGCGCGGTCATGATGACGTTGATCACCGGCGTCAGCACCATCATTTACTGCTACTCGACCGGCTATATGTACCAGGATCGTCATGCGCGCCGGTATCTCACCTTGATTTGTCTGACCGACTTCGTGTTGATCTGCATGGTCTCGAGCGGGAACCTCATGATGCTGTTTCTCTTTTGGCAGCTCCTCAGCTACCTGCTCTACTTGCTCGCGCACAACCATATCCATACCGCGACGTTGGCAGGCGCGTTCAAAACGTTTACGCTGTTGCGGGTCGCCGATACGGCGTTTCTTGCCGGCATTGTCCTCGCTTATCAACTCTACGGCACCCTCGAATTCCAAGAGCTGTTTGCAAGAGCGGCCGCCGCACCCATGACCCTCTCGATTCTGCCTGGGATGGATATCAGTGCTGCGACGGCGGTGACCTTACTCTTCTTCATCGGCGCGATGGGCAAATCAGCACAGTTTCCTCTGCATCTGTGGCTGCCTGGATCGCTCTTCGCTCCCACCCCGGTCCACGCATTGTTGCACGCCGGCATCATCAACGCCGGAGGCTTTCTCATCAACCGACTCGCCCCGCTCTTCGGAATGAGTTCAACCACGCTGCATCTCGCCTTCGTCATCGGGACCCTGACGGCCGCCCTGGGCGCGACAATGATGCTGGCGCAAAACGACATCAAGAAGACGCTCGGCTTCTCGACGATCGGCCAAATGGGTTACATGATCATGGAATGCGGCTTGGGAGCCTTTTCGCTGGCGGTGTTCCACTTGATCGCCCACGGATTGTTCAAGGCAACCGTCTTCTTGAATTGCGGCAACGTGATCCATAAGGCGCGACAGGAGCCCCATTTCCCCCATGTGGACCATGTGGGCGAGGAGGTGGGATTCTCTCGCCTAACCTGGTCGACCGGCTTTGTGACGACACTCTTTATTCCGCTGCTGATCCTCTTGGTCACGCACGGAGTCCTGCACATTCCATTGCTGGAATCCCATGGAAGCGTCATTATCCTGTTTTTCATCTGGATCACTTCATCACAAGCGATCTTGACGCTCACACGACTTCGTGCTGTGGCCTCATGGAAGGTCTCATCCGCCATGTTGCTGACGCTCCTTTTCATCGTGTTCGTCTATCTGTTCGCCGTCGGGTCGTTCACTTCATTTCTTTACCCGAATCCGGAAGAGGTGGCGTCCTACTTCAAGGCCGCCGATCTTCCGGATTGGCTCTTTGACCTCATTGTCGCGATGGCCGCGCTCATGACGATCTTTGGCTGGACCTACCTGTACATGCGTGCCCACGGCCGGACAGTCTGGATGCCGGCCTGGATCGACAGCATAAGGGCTCGCCTCTATACGGTATTCCTGAATCGGATCTACGCCGATGAGCTCTATCAGTTGATCGGTTCGATGGCCGCGCAACTGATTCATCGGATTGATAAGTTGGAACGCGGGTGGTCTCGATGACGGATCTGCTCATACCATGGCTGTTGACCGGTGTTCCGTTTGTCGGTGCGCTTGCGTGTCTGGCCTGTTGGTCCGATCCCTACCGAGTGAGGATGTCCACGATCGTCTGGTCCGTCATCAGCTTGGCGTCGATCGCCGGAGTCCCCGAATGGTTTCCGACTCCACCCGATGGTCTCTTACCGCTCTATTTGCTGCCGCTCGCAGCCGTGGTGTCCGCATTAGGTCAGCCGGTTCACGAAACCCATCGGCTCTCCTGGATCATGACCTTGGTCTTTCTCGGTTTGGGAATCGGTCTACTCACAGCCGGGAATTCGGTCGGTCTGTTGTGCCTGATCTCGGTCATGCTGACCATCATGCTCCTCCTATACCGTCACCACACCACGCTGTGGCCCATCTCCTGGTGGGGCATCGGCTGCTTCGCGGTCGCTGTCGGTGGCGCAGGACTTTCTCTTATGGCGGGACCGCCTATCTCATCGGTGGCATCCTTGGCGACCTGTGCCGTTCTGTTGCCGCTCATGCCTTTTCATGATGGCTACCTCACGGCTCTGACCAGGCTGCCTGGTAGCTTGCCGTCGTTTACTGTGTTGCTGTTGCCGGTGCTGGGCCTCCACGAATTGGCCACAGTCATGCCGACGATGCCGGACGACTTTGTCGCGTTCATCAGTCTGATGGCCCTGATCAGTGCCCTGTATGGTGCGATCAAGGCGTTGGCCCAGTCGCGTGTCCGTCTCTTGGTCGGCTACGGCAGCGTCTCGTTCTTTTCGATCCTCTGGTGGTTTGTGGCTGGGGCCCACAGGGCGAACGCGCGCGCGGCCGTGCTGGCCGGAGCAGTCGGCCTCGCGACGAGCGGATTGTTGGTGGCTTGGCAGGTGATCCGCACCAGATACGGCGATGATGTGGACCCGCAGGCCATCAGAGGACTGGCCGCTGCAATGCCGAAATATGCGGTCTTGTTATCTCTGTTGGGCCTTGCGGCGATGGGAATTCCTCCCTTCGGGGTCTTCGCGGGGTTCATGGGGTTGCTGCTGACCGCTCCGCCCTTTTCAACGATCGGCCTGTTCATCGCGCTCGCGGCCTGGCTGGCCGCCTCCTGGTATATCATGCAGATGGTGCAACAGTTGCTCTTCGGCGCCCACCGGTCGGATTTACGCTACGCGGATCTCCGTCATCCAGAATTTACTTCCCTGCTGATCGTGGTGCTGGCGTTGCTGGCGCTCGGCTTGGCTCCGACGAGCTTGTATGCGCCGGATCAGACTCCGAATGAGACCGCCGACATGGAGCAGCCTCTCTCATGGAACCGCTAGAGCACGTTCCTGACAGTGAATCCAGGCGAATGGAATTGCGCGGCGTCGTCCGCCTTGCGGGGGAAGTCATCGCGCAGTACTGGCCGATGCGGACCTTCGTGCACCACAATCCCTTGCACAGCATCGAATATTTGTCGTTCGAAGAAGCCGTCAAGCGCGGGAAGCAGTTTATGAACGGCAACGGCTATCTTCCCGGCCATCTGTATCGTGAGTACCTCAAGACCGGTCGAATCAGCGCGGCTCATCTCGATGACGCCCTCCAGACGCGAGTCATCGATAGACCTGTGACCATCGGATCGCACCAGGTCACCCAGGGCTCGGTCTTGCGCGCCTGTCTAGCTGAAGGACTTTGTGCTCCGGCCATGGAACCGCTTGATGATCAACTCGATGATCCCGACAGGCCGATGATCGAGGCCCTCGTCCGTAAGTTGGAGCTCGTCCTCCTTCCGTTCTCACTGGATGATCGAGTCCGCAAGGTCGTGGATGAGAATCAAGGCGCGCTCTGCCGATGGCTCACGCTTTCGCACTGGTGCGACGATACGCTCGGCACACAAATCGTCCCTCAGATCAATGAACAAATGATCAAGTGGTGCGGCGCCTTCCTGGACGAAGGTCATGCCACCTGGACCATGCCGGGTCGAGAAAAGGGTCTGTATGAAGCCTGGAAGGCCATGGCTTCCCACGAATGGTCTCCCTGTGGAATCAAAGATAGTTGCAGGAAGATCGCCCGGCTGCCGGACCATCCCGAAGACGCCCTCCTCGAACACCTGGATGCGATGGGGATTCCCTCCGATCTATTACAAGATTACTTATCGTTACAATTGACCGCGCTGCCAGGCTGGGCCGGCTTCATCAAGTGGCGTGGAGAAGAACGTGACTACCCCTGGCAGCAAGCTTACCCGGTCGGTCTCGTGAAGTTTCTGGCGATTCGTCTCTGGTACGCGAGAGAATTGGTCCAACAGACTTGCAAGGAGCAGCTCGGCATCGACGGGCGATACGAGGCCGTCATGGCCTATATGCGCGACTATCCGGAAGAATATTATCTCCGACGGCAGCGGGTGACCGGGCGGTTGCCCGCTCTCTACGCCGAGGAAGTCGATCGACTCTCGCATCGGAAGGGGCATAACTGGAATGATGTCCTCGCGAGGTACCGCGCCGAAGTCATTCCCCGCCTGCAGGCGGCCGTTCGTCGCGCGGCCGCGCGACGACTTCTCGCCTTGGCCCGTTCATTGAACATTGATGCAACCGCTCTTGTCGAAAGTGTCCCTGCGGACCTCAAGCAAGTCGTCGACTGGCTGGAAGCGTTCCCTGAATCGGACCATGGACCGGTGTGGCTTAAGGCCCTGGAGGCTGGCTACCAGGAACAGCTCCTGGGACAATTACGCGCGCGTACTGAGAAGACCACTCTCACTGAACCGGCGCGCCCGTCCTCACAGTCGGTCTACTGTATCGACGTGCGCTCCGAACCGTTCCGCCGCCATCTCGAATCGGTCGGCCCGCACGAGACCTATGGTTTCGCGGGCTTCTTTGCCGCCTTCATACGCTATCGGGCTTGGGGAAAGGAGCATGATACCGAACAGTTCCCGGTGATCATGCGGGCAAAGAACGAGGTGCGGGAGGTTCCGCGCAGCTATCTCGATCAGAAGGTCTCGCTGCACGCGGCGCGGGCCAAGTGGGTGCATGCGGGCCATACCCTCTTGCACGACCTGAAGGAAAATGTCGTGACCCCCTATGTCATGGTGGAATCGCTCGGCTGGTTTTACGGCTTGCCGATTTTCGGCAAGACATTGATCCCGGCCCTCTATCAGCGCTGGACCGCCTGGTTGCGGAGCCTGTTCGTTCCCTCGCTGGCCACTACGTTGACGATAGACAAGCTGGCGCCTGGTGAAACAGCGGAGATGCTCGAAGCGGAGCAACAAGCCGTGATCAGAGAGGCCATGCGCGAACAACTGGGGCTCCGCGGCTTCCGTATCACGCCCGTCCTCGTCGAAGGCTTGCGCCAGCGCGCGCTGACGGCGGACGGAGATCCTGAGCCGCCGATCGATGTGGAAGAGATTGAGCGGGCTGGACTGACGCCGGAGACGATCAACGCTTTTGTCGAAACCCTGCGGCGGCAATACGATCTGACGGCGCGATCGACGTCACGACAGAGGGAACGGCTCACGAGGACCGGTTTCACCTTGGAAGAACAGGTCATGACCGTCGATACGGCACTCCGCATGATGGGACTGACCAAGAACTTCGCGCGACTCGTCCTCTTTTGCGCCCACGGGAGCACGTCGGACAACAATCCCTACGAATCCGCGCTCGATTGCGGGGCCTGCGGCGGCAATGAAGGCAAGCCCAATGCACGTGCCCTCGCGATCATGGCGAACAATCTGAAAGTCCGCGAGCGAATCGCCAAACATGGGATTGACATCCCATCCGACACGCATTTTCTCGCCGGCCAGATGGACACGACGACCGATGCCATACAGCTTTTCGACCTCGAAGACGCGCCGTCCACCCATCGCGCGGACATTGCTCGACTCCAAGAAGACCTCAGAGAAGCCTCCGCGCTCACCAGTCAAGAACGCTGTGGTCGTTTTCCCGATATCCAACAAGGTCTTACGGAGACGGAAGCCGAGGCGCATGTCCGTAGACGGAGCGTGGACTGGAGTCAAGTCAGACCGGAGTGGGGCCTGTCAAACAATACGTCGTTCGTCATCGGGCGGCGCGACCTGACGAAAGGCCTGGACCTGGGGGGCCGTGTCTTCCTGCAATCGTACGATTATCGAGAAGATCCTAGCAATCGACTGCTGGAAGTGTTGCTCACAGCGCCACAAGTGGTAGCACAGTGGATCAACATGGAACATTATTTCTCCGCCGTAGATAACGAAGTGTACGGCAGTGGGAGCAAGATCTACCATAATGTGGTCGGTCGGCTCGGCATTATGTCGGGACCATGGAGCGATCTTCGGCTTGGATTGGCCAGACAAACCGTCATGAGCGGCGAAGGCGCCTACCACGAGCCGATGCGACTGTTGACGATCGTTGAGGCGCCACGGAAGGGAATCGAAAAACTCATTGCGCGCCATGAAATCCTTCAGCACTATTATCACAACGAGTGGGTCCATCTGGTGATGCTCGACCCGGAGGACCGGGTTTGGTATCGCTATCGTCCCGATGGGACGTGGCACCCGATCGTGAGAGCCTTAGAAACGGCGTCGGTTCGAGAAGGGATGGAAAGCCAGGCCGTGAAAGGAGCGTATTGATGGGATTAACTTTGCATCAGATGAAGGAAATCCGGGTGATCGTCGCGGGAGAACACCGAGCGTTCGTCACCGATCTGTTGGATCGAGTGAAAGCGAGCGGCTACACGATTATCGGCAACGTGTCCGGAAAGGGTCACCACGGGGTGCGGGAGGCTCACTTCATGTCGAGCGAACAGGAGAGCCTCGAAATCATCTTAACCGTCGTTCCAGAAGACAAAGTCGAGCCGATTCTGGCGGGTCTCCGTCCCCTCTTCGATCGGCATGCCGGCCTTATGCTCGTCTCCGACGTGGCCGTGGGTAGGCAAGAATATTTCGGGAAGAAGGGCGGTAAACCCTGATGATAAAGGCTCTGTTTGAAACGAGCCGAACCCATCCTTCTCTCAAGGGGCAAACTGCGACTCCGGCTCAGTCCTTTGATCCAACGGTCTGGATAGTTACAGGCTGCCAGATCGTTGGCGAGACAGGGGTCAGCTCCTCGTCCATAACGCTACACATGCTCCTCACAAGGAAACGAAAAAACCTTGAGGGGAATCGGGGTATCATGGGACGACGCCTTGCGTGCGGCATGCATGGTTTGGAGCGCGGTGATCGCCTGCTCCGCATGGTCGGAGGGGAGGACCGCAAAAATGATCGTATTGGTGTCGGGATT
Organism: Nitrospira sp. LK70; assembly: GCA_011090425.1. GTDB lineage: Bacteria > Nitrospirota > Nitrospiria > Nitrospirales > Nitrospiraceae > Nitrospira_D. Next base: position 17,931 of record PHGD01000082.1, read on the forward strand.
GAGGAAGGTCCCATACACGCGACCCGTGACCCCCTTCCCCATGACGTTGCTCAGGACCGTGTAGGCCTTGACCCCGTTTTTCCCCAGGAGCTCCTCTAAGTCCCCTAACATCGAGTCCCGGGCCACAATGATGAGGGTTCTCATCTGCGCTTGATCCATCTGTGCTCATTCCTCTCGTCCTGATGCCACTCTCGGGAGAGCAGTTCCCTCCACCCATCACGGGTGACTTCTCCTACGGATCGCCATGTGTACTCGTGGCCCCGTCATAATACGGACTAGGGGCCACGGTCCTGAGCGTCAATCGAGTCGTTCTAGAGATAGTTGCCGGAGCGAAGGGTGGCGCTGAGCTAATGCCCTTCGGTGAGCCTGCTCGACTTCCCGTCACTCATGCCTCCGAGCCCGTGGATTCCAGACCAGCAATTCTGGTCCTGTTCTACCTCCGTGCGGGCCGCAGATGCAACCCCTCATTGCTGCCGCACCGCCGGCTTGGTCAGATCGTTGTACAAATGATTGTTGTCGGGATGCCCCGCAATGAGCCCGCCGGCTCCGCCGGCGGGAGTCGA
>PHGD01000083.1 GCA_011090425.1 Nitrospira sp. LK70
ATCGCTTGAATCCATGTTGAGATCGCTCCAGGACTGACTGCGGGAGGACCGGGAAGAGGCTCCTGCCTTTCAAGCGCTTTCGTCGCAGGTTGTAACCATTCCACAAAGACCATGATATCGCTCAGTTTTATGTCGGACGGGATCGAATGCCCGGTGGTTCTTTTCCCATTATCAGAAGGTCCCCTCGGAGAAGCCGCTATCGCGTCCTTCGCAAGGCTGGAGTTACGGGATTGAGGAGGCTGGGCCCATCGATTCCAGCAGCACCGCGATGCAATGGCGGCACATAGGCTCTTCAGGGAGCGTGCAGGAACATTTCGAGACGAGGTGGCCGTCGTTCAATCGAATGTTCTGCTCGTACAGACCGGCATTACCGACGACCGTGGAAGTGATCTGGGAATCATCGGCCTCAACAATACGGACCCGATTCGCAGTCAAGTACTGATGGGCAATTTGAAAGGCCGAGGCATTCGACACGGCCTGGATCATTTCAGAGGTTAACAATCCAAGTCGCTCGGCACTGCAGGAAATCTTGTTTCGCATCTAAACGCGCTGAGACCTTGAGCAAGCATCATGCATGACCGCCTCAGTGTGACGAGCGAGTTGAATCCTGTCAAGCGTTGACCGGTTTTGCGTTACCCTCCCTTTACTTGATCATCGACAGAAAACAGGTCTAAGTTTTTTAGCGACAGGGTTTGGCCGAGCTGGACTTGCCCATGGGTGTCAACCAAATATAGTCCGCGATGGCTTCCTGCATGAGACCCTGGACATCGGATGTTTTGGCCGGCTCGAACGACATCATGTAAATCGTGGTCTGTTTGACCTCGCCTCCCAGGCGCCTGGCGACCCGCTTCGGCACGGGGAGATTATATTGGATATGACCCGCACCCGTGTAGCTGACGATCATACGACGAGAGCCGCCGTCCTCGCGCCGAACCGCCTCTTGGATGATGGCCAACGTTCTCGCCATGCCCTCATCACGAACCATCGACGCCTCGTACATCGTTTGGTAGTGCTCCTCGGTTCCTCCGTGACACCGTCTCAACTGATCGACGATCCTCTCGCGGTACGCTGGATCGTCGACGACCTCCTCCTGGAGGACAATCCACGGGGCCCATTCAGGCTCTTGCCTCGCCTGCTCAAGCCCCTCTTTCACGACTCGACGAATCAATGGCTTGGGTGGATTCATCGCCTGGACGGACAAATGTCGCTCTTGAGCAAACCTCACCAATGGCGCATAGTCCTCAAACGCTCCACCCCAATTTTGCTTCCACCGCACCTGCTCCAAAAACTCGTTCGTGTCCGACTGGGGGGTCGAGACGTAATCATCGAGTGCCGGTTGACCATCCCAGCCGAACATCTCCATTCCAATGGTGGGTTCAATGCCGTCGGCAACCAATTGGTTCAATACTTTGAGCGCCGCTTCGATATGGTATGGATTGTGATGTTCCTCTCCCAGATAAACAATGTCGGACTGTTCCAGCCTCGTGATGATTTCCGGAAAGGGAACCACACGACCGGTTTGGCTTTCGAGGATCTGCCAGGGCTGCCATTCCTCTTCGACAACGGGACCCAAGTTGCCGTCGTGCTCCGCCCCACAGACGATCGGGAATGCCAGAAGCCCTACGAACAAGCCCAGCATGACGATCGATTGTCGACACAGTGAATTGGCAGAGAGTATTCGAGCGCTCATGAAATCACTCCTACCATATAGAATGAACGTGAACAAGCGGGCTTGACCCTGAAGCTTGATGATTACTATCCTCCTGCATCATATAGTCTCATTGATACCTCACACACAGCCCATTACGTTCCCATGAGTCGCGACCCACTCGCAGAATTCCGCCGTATCGTAACTCTCCGGGCGCATCAGTCCCCCGAACAATGGGAGGCTTCAAAGAACTTGCTGGAAGAAACCACCTTTCCCTCCACCATCGCGCGACTGTGTGAGGCAGTTCGGAACAAAGAGCTTCCGCCTACAGTGAAAGAACCTTTGTTGTGCCTATTTGAACGGTCCAGGCCACGGAGGGTTCAGGATCTCGATGGAGCAGCCCTCAAGTCCCTCACCGGCCTTCCTCCGTCCAAAGCAGTGCGTGCGCTTGCCGTCTTCTTCGGCCTGGTGCCGAAAGCCGCCGCAAAATGGCCTGTGGCTCATCTGTCGAGCGAGGAAGTCGAGCAAGCGGTGAGCAACCTGAACGATCCGTTCCATCTCCTTCGTCGCACTGACGTGGCGTCGGTGTTGGAGATTGGAGCAGGCGATCTCTCATTCGCTGAGGAACTCGTTGATCTGTACGCCTCTGAGCTCAAACAACAAGAGCGGCCATTTATCGTCCACTGCCTAGACCGACTCGATCCCCGCTCCAAACTGGGCGGTCCGCTCCATGCGAATCCGGAGAGATTACAAAAGTTCCAGCGGACGGAGGGCCTATCCTTCTCTTTCTTCGGTGATCAAGACATGTTTGAACTTAAAGAACTTGATAAGCAGGAGTTCTTAGCCCCACGATACACTATCGCCACCTGTTGGGCGCCGGCCACACCGACTTTTGCCTATGAACCATCCAGGCTCTCTGAGACGCTCATTCGCAGTGAGCTGGAGCACTCCAAAGGCACATTTCACCGGACACGTTTTGACAAAGAACCGGCGCTCGAAGTCCTGCATGCCGGCCGCGCTCTTCTCTTCCCACCATGGAAGTTTGACATCGTCGGACCCCTGGCCCTCCTGAACCTGCTCGCCTGTCGTGGATTGCTGTGCGTGCTGGGGTCAGTGGATGCGCAAGTATTTTGGGAACTGCTCGCGCAGTTGCTGGAAGACTCGCGCTATCGTCCACGAGACCAACCCTTTGACTCCGCCAATCTGCCCAAGATCTTCGGCAAGGTCTATCATATTCTCACCGGTCTGCAGATCGGCGAATCGATTGACTTGGCGGAAGTGGCGGCCCTTCGGCGTCACTACCTTCGATCGACCTCATCTCCCTCCATGGACTGCGTTGCCGGCCATTTTCGCTATGTCCGCATCAGCCGAGGAGCCATCTTCCCTGGCATTCCGGCGAGCAGTACTGCGCGGAAGTTTTCCCGCATGGTGGAAGAAGTGCCTCCCTGGATGCTCACGCTTGTTCCGGCCTAGAACTTCGGTACAAGCCCCACGGCTCGTTGCTATCGGCGTAGGGACGAAAACACATGAATAATTGACCGTGTTTCGACCTATTGTTAGACTTCGATCGTGTCCGATCACCAAGCAATTCTCAAGCGACACCCCACGCATTAGTCCCAACATGAATTCGACGCAGACCATTCGAGCCGTCCAGGAGAATATTGCGCGAGTGATCAAGGGCAAACCGCATGTGATCGAGATGACCCTCGTCGCGCTCCTGGCGCGCGGACATCTCCTCCTCGAAGACGTACCGGGAGTGGGAAAAACAACCCTGGCGCATAGTCTTGCGAGATCGCTTGATTGCTCCTTCAAACGGATTCAGTTCACGAGCGATCTGCTTCCGTCCGATATTGTGGGAGTCTCGATATTCAATCGTCAGAAACAGGCCTTTGAATTCATGCCGGGTCCAATCTTCGCCAACATCGTGCTCGCCGATGAGATCAATCGCACAACGCCGAAAACACAGAGCAGTCTGTTGGAAGCGATGAGCGAAGCGCAGATTTCATTCGACAATAAGACCCATCCCTTGAATCAGCCCTTCATGGTCATTGCAACGCAGAATCCGGCCGAATACCATGGCACCTTTCCGCTTCCGGAGTCGCAGCTGGACCGGTTCTTGATGCGACTTCGCATCGGCTATCCCTCGCCGGAGGAGGAAAAAAAGGTCCTCGACCGACCGCAATCGCTTCATCCGGCCGAAGCTCTCCAACCGTTGCTCACGGCTCATGATGTCCTTCTGCTCCAGGAACAGGTCGATCAGGTTCTCATGGATGAAAGCATTACGGACTATCTCTTGGCCATTGTCCAGAGCTCCAGGCAGTCAGACCTGCTGTCATTGGGGGTGAGTACCAGAGGGGCGTTGGCCTTGAGTCGGGCTGCTAAAGCATTGTCGCTTGTCCGTGGAAGGACCTATTGCCTGCCGGACGACATTAAGGAGCTGGCTCCGATCGTGCTTTCTCACCGCATCATGGTGACCCGCACACAAGGGTTGCATCAGAGAACCTTTGAGCAAGCTGAGGGGATCATCCAGGATCTGGTCGATACGATTCCCGTCCCTGTCTAGCATCTCCGTTCTCGCCTGGCGCAGGTGGTCCATGCCGCATCAATCTCCTTCCTTCTTCCGTCGATTGTTTCGCCACCGTAGAACGAACGTGACCTCAGAAGGCGTTCAATTCCTGCTTTTTACCCTGGCGATCGGCCTCGCAGCCATCAATACCGGCAACAATCTCTTCTATCTCTTGTTCGCGATGATGCTGAGCCTCATTTTGACCTCGGGAGTTGTGGCGGAATACTGTCTGCGGCGGTTGGAATTCCATCGTCATCTTCCCGATCATCTCCTTGTGAATGAACCGTCCACCGTCACGCTGGTCGCGAAGAATCGGAAGTCATGGCTCCCCAGCTTTTCCCTGACGATGTTTGATGTCAGCGATGGTCACGAGCTGCATCGAGGCCTGGAGGTTCGCCAACTCCTACCAGGCGCGAGCCGACTCTTGTCGTATCCTCTCATTGCCACGCGGCGTGGCCGGCTGCAACTTAGCGGGGTATGCGTCGAGACGGAGTTTCCCTTCGGACTCTTCAAGAAACAAACCTTTTACCCGCTTGAAGAAGCAATCATTGTCTGTCCGGAACTCAAGCCGATGGACGAGGGATGGCTAGGGGGTCTTTTCACTGCGGGACCGGACCGTAGCATCCACCGACGAGGCTATGGCAATGATTTGTACAATCTGCGCCTGTATCAAGCAGGGGATGACTCGCGAAAGATTCACTGGCCGACGACGGCACGGACCTCCCAACTGACGGTCCGAGAAACCGAGGCCGAAGACCAACGTCGAGCCATCGTTCATCTACCGATCGTCGCTCCAATGAGCCACGATGCCTTGTTTGAACAGGCGGTCTCCCTCACGGCCTCCATCGTCCACCACCTGGCGCAGCACGGATATATTCTTCAGTTGGTCGTGGGGGCGTCGCGCTCGTCTTTCGGTCAAGGGGACCTCCACCTCTTGGACCTTCAGCGAATGCTCGCTCTCTGCGAACGGAGCTCGCCTCATGCAGAGTCCGTTATGCAGGGAGAATCGCTGAGACACCCTTTGGAGCTCGATGGAGCGACAATCATCGTCGTGCAGTCATGGCTGGGGCCAGAGGATACCGAGCCCGAAAACCTCACCATACTGATTAACGGATCCGTCGTTGCCGGAGCCTCACATGCAGTTTGATCAGGCCCATCGGTTCGCATCGATTTGGCTGGCTACCACGTCCTTCATCGGATTGACGCTCGGGGCAGGTCTGCCGGAATGGCTGGCTGCGCTGACGGGGGCCGCGCTGATTCTTGCCCTCTTACGGAACAGAGGGGGCAAGGCTGTGGACCAACTTGCCTCATTGACATCGATTTCAACTGCGAGATGGAATCTTCTCGTCATCATCGGATTTCTCGGATTCTGGGTGGATGTATTGTGGGTCTCGGGCGAACTGCTCCCCGCAGGCATTCACTTCCTCATGCTCCTCATGATCATCAAGCTGTTCAACCTCAAGCTTCGCCGCGATTATCTGCATCTCTACGCCATCAGCCTCGTGGCGATCCTGGCCTCCGGCTCCCTCACGGCGGAACTATGGTACCTCCCCATTTTCTTGCTCTATCTTTTAGCCGCTGTGTGGACCCTGTTGCTGTTTCAGCTGACCAACAATCTGGATGGAACCAGAATACCGACGACGTCGGCCACTCTGCGAGCGCAACCTCCTGCCTCGGTCAGTCAGGTGACACCACAACTCTTTTGGTTTGCGAACGGGCTTGCCCTCGCAACCTTTGGTCTGACGTTGGCGATCTTCTTTACGATTCCCCGAGTCAGTACCGGGTTCTACCAAAAAGGCTTGGGGGAGAACATGCGCACGTCGGGATTCTCCGAAACGGTGAACTTGGGGGAGATCGGGCCCATCAAGCGAGATCCCACAGTCGTGATGCGAGTCGAGTTGTCCGACGGCTCTCGACATGAAGCGGGTCGGCTTTACTTACGAGGTGTGGCATTCGATCAATACGACGGCAAGGCCTGGACCAATCGACTGAGTTACCGGCGGACTGTGAGCGAAGACGGGACCGGGACGTTCGTCCTCCACGGTAGTCGATCTCCCGCGTCGGCCCACCTTGGCGAAGCCATCCGCCAGAACATCCTCTTGGAACCGCTCGACACCACCGTGCTTTTTGCTGCCCCTTTTGTCGAGAGAGTCAGTGGAAGGTTCCCGAACGTCCAGTCAGACCTAACCGGATCTGCCTACTTGCCATTCCCCAGTTCGTCCCGAATCGAATATTCCGTCCTTTCCCGCTCCAACCCGGTACTACCGGCGGATCTCAGTTCGGAATCCAGCCTCTACCCGGAATCATTTACCCGACATTTCTTGCAGATCCCTGCTCAATCCGAGCGGATCGCTGCCCTGGCTCAGGAAATCTCTCACACCCAACGCACGACGCACGATAAAGCCGACGCCATTCAATCGTTCCTCACCCGTAACTTTCGTTATAGCCTGGATGCGCCTCTGAGAGATCAAGACCAGCCGCTTGAAGAGTTTCTCTTCATCCGCAAGACCGGCTATTGCGAACACTATGCGACAGCCATGGTGATCATGCTCCGGACCATCGGAATCCCCGCGCGGCTCGTCACGGGTTTCCTCGCGACCGAATGGAACGAGTACGGAAACTACTACTTGGTCAGGCAGCAGGACGCCCATGCCTGGGTCGAGATCCACCTACCGAATTCCGGGTGGATTACGATGGATCCCACTCCCCCTGCGATCGAGAGTGCCGGCAGCGGGTCTCCCGCATGGCATGCATTGGAACGCATGATGGATACGATCAGACTCCACTGGAGCCGCTTTTTTGTCCAGTACAGTGCCGCGGATCAGCTTGCCGTCGTGCGGGAACTAAAAGCGGAGAGTACGTCGGCACGAAACAAGGCCCTCGATTCCATGAGCGCGCTCTTCGGCTCGTTCGCAGCGATGTTGAGCGGGATGACAGAATATGGACTTCAAGGAACCATACGGTCTTTGGCTGCAGTGCTTGGCCCTGCGCTGATCGGTCTTGGCGTTCTTCTCTGGCTAGGGATCAGGCGGCCCTGGGTCAAGGGGACGGACAGCAAGAAAAAGATGATGGGCGACGAGCAGCTCATCACGCAGCTCTATGGACGAATGATCAGCCACCTAGCTCGCAAGGGCATTTCTAAACCAGCCGCTACGCCGCCCCTTGAGTTCGTCTGCATCACACGAGACCGATGGCACGATGCCAGTTCGGCAGTTGCGTCAATTACAGAGATCTATTGCCGAGCACGATTCGGTAGAATTTATCCCACCAGAGAGGAACTGTCACTCGCCGAAGATCATCTTCGCTGCCTGATGGCGCTCGATAAACCGTAACACAACTGGGAACGATGTGCGGCGATAGCTTCCGTGCAGCGAACGGTTGAGTCCTTTGTCTTCCTTACGTGTCCCCGTCATAGGTGTTCGCCGCCAAACTGGATGATTTTTATGACGTGAAACGGTATTCTTGCGGGCGCTGAGTACCCGACCGATCCTCAAGAAACATCTGTCAATTGCCCAAGACGGGATAATGGCCATGAGCAATGGTGATCTGAACTGGATTGCGAACTTCATCTGGGGGATTGCGGACGATGTGCTGCGCGATCTCTACGTGCGGGGGAAGTATCGGGACGTCATTCTGCCGATGACCGTGCTTCGTCGGTTAGATGCAGTGTTGGAGCCGACCAAGCAAGCAGTGCTGGATATGAAGGCCTCGCTGGATAAGGCCAAGGTCGTTCATCAAGATCCGGCGTTGCGTCAGGCAGCCGGTCAGGATTTTTACAATACATCCAAGTTTACACTTCGCGATCTCAAAGCCCGTGCGGCCCAACAGCAGCTCAGAGCAGATTTCGAGGCCTACCTCGATGGTTTTTCGCCGAACGTTCAGGACATCCTGGAGAAGTTTGAATTTCGAAACCAAATTCCCCGTCTCTCAAAGTCCGATGCCCTCGGCACGCTGATCAACAAGTTTCTCTCGCCGGACATCAACCTCAGTCCCAATCCCGTCAAGAACTCAGATGGCTCGGTGAAACACCCAGGCCTCGACAATCATGCGATGGGGACGATTTTTGAAGAACTCGTTCGCCGGTTTAACGAAGAGAACAATGAAGAAGCCGGCGAACACTGGACGCCGCGCGACGCCGTGAAGCTGATGGCGAAGCTCATCTTCCTGCCGATTGCGGATCAGATTAAGTCTGGCACGTATCTGCTCTACGACGGGGCTTGCGGAACAGGCGGCATGCTCACGGTGGCGGAAGAAACGCTGCACCAACTGGCCGCTGAACACAACAAGAAGGTTGCCACACACCTGTATGGGCAAGAGATCAACGCCGAGACCTATGCGATCGCAAAAGCCGACTTTCTGTTGAAGGGTGAAGGCGAGGCGGCGGACAACATCGTCGGCGGCCCGGAGCATTCGACGCTCTCAAATGACGCATTTCTCTCACGGGAGTTCGACTTCATGCTCTCGAACCCGCCGTACGGCAAAAGTTGGAAGAGCGACATCGAACGCATGGGAGGGAAGGAAGGGATTAAAGACTCGCGTTTCATGATCCAGCATGCAGGAGAAGCGGAGTATTCACTGGTCACACGATCCAGCGACGGCCAAATGTTGTTCCTAGCCAACATGCTGTCGAAGATGAAGCACAAGACCAAACTTGGAAGCCGTATCGCCGAGGTGCACAACGGCTCGTCCCTCTTCACCGGAGATGCCGGCCAGGGCGAGAGCAACATCCGCCGCTGGGTCATCGAGAACGACTGGCTCGAAGCGATCGTCGCCCTGCCCCTCAACATGTTCTACAACACGGGTATCGCCACCTACATTTGGGTGCTCACCAATCGAAAGCTTGAGCATCGCAAGGGCAAGGTCCAACTGATCGACGCGACTCAGTGGTTCAAACCGCTCCGCAAGAACCTCGGTAAGAAAAACTGCGAGCTGTCGGACGACGACATCCAACGCATCTGCAACACCTTCATCGACTTCAAGGAAACCGAGCAGTCGAAGATATTACCCAACGAAGCTTTCGGCTATTGGAAAGTCACGGTCGAGCGGCCACTGCGCTTGAAGGGAATTGATCCCGGCAAAGCCTACAGTCCGAAAGAGATCAAGGCATTGAGAGAGACGGCCAAGCGAGACGAGAACGCGCCGCCGGTCATCAAGAAGATTCATAAGAAAGGTGCCAGGCCTGATCCATTGCATGGCCTCTTCGAAGCAACCATCGACGGCAAACCCTATATTGTCGAGTACGAACCCGATTCGGAACTGCGCGACACCGAACAAATTCCACTGCTGGAAGATGGCGGCATCGAGGCTTTTATCAGACGAGAGGTCCTGCCCCATGTGCCGGACGCTTGGTACGACGCGGAGAGCGTCAAGACCGGCTATGAGATCAGCTTCACTCGGTACTTCTACAAACCGCAGCCGCTGCGGTCGCTTGAAGCGATCCGAGCCGACATCCTGGCGCTGGAAAAGGAAGCGGAGGGACTGCTCGGGGAGATTATTGGGGGTGAGAAGGCATGACATCGTACAACCCTCAACGCCATCATCGACGTTCCATTCGATTGAAAGGGTACGATTATGCCCAGGCCGGAGCCTATTTCCTGACCCTGTGCACGAAGGACCGAGCCTGTCTGTTCGGCGACATCGTTGACGGCCTCATGCTGTTGAATGTGGCAGGAAGGGTTGTGGATGAATGTTGGAAGGCCATTCCTTCGCATTTCCCCCATGTCGAATTGGATGCATTCGTCGTCATGCCGAACCATATTCACGGGATTTTGAGGATTGTAGGGGCGAAACATCTTTCGCCCCTACCAAAACGACGCCTCGGCACATCAAACACGATTGGGGCTGTCGTCCGAGGGTTTAAGATCGGCGTCACCAAATGGATGCGGGCGAACACCGATCTCCACGACGTCTGGCAACGTAATTATTACGAGCATGTCATTCGGGACGAATCTTCCCTGGACCGTATCCGAGAATACATTGCCGATAATCCAGCGTCTTGGGCGGATGATGCCGAGAATCCCAACCGCGTCGGATCGGCCGATGTGGATCATCCCAAAGATGCTGGGGGGAACAATGTTGCACGACAGGCGAAGAGAACATGAGGTCATGATGGACGGATTCCCCATCCCTGTAGGGGCGAAAGATGTTTCGCCCCTACCAATGGGACGAATCTTCCCTGAACCGTATCAGGGAATGCAATGTGGATCATCCCAAAGATGCCGGGGTGAACAATGTTGCGCAGTCGGCGAGGAGAACATGCGGCCATGGTAGATGGATCCCCAATCTCTGTAGGGGCAAAATATTTTTCGCCCCACCCCGCCCCAACCAATGGGAAATGATCGACACCCATGATCGCCGATCTCAAACCCTATCCGGCGTATAAGGACTCTGGCGTGCCGTGGCTGGGGGAGGTGCCAGAACATTGGGAGGTGTTGCCGAACCGCGCAATCTTTGATGAGGTGAAAGAACGTGACCATCCAGATGAGCAGATGCTCTCGGTCACAATTACCAAGGGCGTGATTCGACAGCAGGCACTATTGGCCGATAGCTCTAAAAAGGATAGCTCGAATCAGGATAGGTCAGCCTATAAGCTCGTGCGGATAGGAGACATCGCTTACAACAAGATGCGGGCATGGCAGGGTGCAATTGGAACTTCCGCCTACAAGGGAATAGTGAGCCCGGCCTATGTCGTACAGCGGCCGCGCGTAGGGTCTGATTCGCGCTATCTTCACTATCTGCTGCGAACTCCGGCATTTGCGAAAGAAGCCGAGCGATGGTCCTACGGCATAACCTCGGACATGTGGAGCTTGCGGCCTGAGCACTTCAAGATGATCTACTGCTCACTCACAAGTCAGGAGGAGCAGTCCGCCATCGTCCGCTTTCTCAACCATGCGGACCGTCGCATCAAACGTTACATCCGCGCCAAGAAGAAGCTGATCAAACTTCTGGAGGAGCAGAAGCAGGCCGTCATCCATCGCGCCGTCACCCGCGGTCTCGATTCCAATGTCCGCCTCAAACCCTCCGGCGTTGAATGGCTCGGCGATGTGCCGGAGCATTGGTCGGTCGCTCGTCTCAAGGACGTCGCTAACGTCCAGACGGGCTTGACCCTCGGGAAAACCTACAAAGCTGTGGCAACCGAACCTCACCCCTATCTCCGAGTAGCCAACGTCCAAGTTGGTCGTGTGGACCTAAGGCATATCAAGTGTATTGATGTCCCTATCGATGAGGCCAAAGGCGCGACTTTGCGGGATGGCGATGTGCTAATGACTGAAGGGGGCGACATCGATAAGCTTGGACGGGGCTGCGTATGGCGCGATGAGATTCCTGGTTGTCTGCATCAGAATCACATATTCGCTGTTCGCTGCCTAAAGGAAGTGCTAATCCCAGAATTCTTGGTCGGTCTCATGGCTTCGAGACATGGGCGCGCATATTTCCAGCTCACGGCAAAGCAGACCACCAATCTCGCGTCCACGAACAGCAGTACATTGCGAGCCTTCCCAGTTTTGCTTCCTCCTCTTCCAGAGCAACAAGTCATCCTCGCGGAAACCACCAGCCAAACTGCCGGAATAAGTACCGCCATAGATCGGGCAGAACGAGAAATTTCCCTTCTCCACGAATACCGCACCCGCCTGATCGCCGATGTAGTCACAGGCAAGCTGGATGTGCGCGAGGCGGCGGCCAAGTTGCCGGATGAGACCGGCGAGCTTGAATCGCTTGATGCCGATGAATCGCTGGTTGAAGCTGAAGAGGATGTGGATAACGAAGATGTCGACGCCGAGCCAGAAGAGGCCGAGGCGTGAGTCCGGTCCCGGCGCAGCCGAAGATCTACCACATTACGCATGTCGACAATCTGGCGGCCATCGTCAACGACCGTAAGCTCGTTTCTGATGTCATGATGCTTGAACGGGGCGGTCCAAGCATTACTATCGGGATGTCCGCAATCAAGAGGCGACGAGTCGAAGAAATTCATGTGCCGTGTCACCCCGGATCAAAAGTGGGAGACTATGTCCCATTTTATTTTTGCCCACGGTCTGTGATGCTGTACCTGATTTATCGTGCCAATCATCCAGATCTGACATATCGTGGGGGGCAAGAACCGATTGTTCATTTAGAGGGGGACCTGCATGAGGTTGTGGAGTGGGCTGAAAGTAAGGACCGTCAGTGGGCCTTTAGCCTTTCAAATGCGGGTTCCTACTATGTCGAGTTCTGCAAGGGCCTGGATCAGCTCAATCAGATCAACTGGGCCGTCGCGGCCGAAAACAACTTTCGTTCACCGGATGTGAAGGAAGGCAAGCAGGCCGAGTTTCTTGTTCACGGTTCATTTCCGTGGGATTTGGTTCGGAGAATCGGCGTCTATTCCGCAGAGGTGAAAGCGAAGGCTGAGACGTGCCTGACTCATGCCAGTCACAGGCCCCCTGTTGAAATTCTTCGCGGTTGGTATTATTCAAGAGGACCTATCCCTATGATTGAGTTCACCAACGGCGACATTGTTGCTGCCGACGCGCAAGCTCTGGTGAATACCGTCAACTGTGTCGGCATCATGGGTCGGGGCATCGCGCTCCAATTCCGCAAGGCTTTCCCGGATAACTTTAAGGCTTACGAAGCCGTCTGCAGGCGCAAGGAGTTACAGCCAGGAAGGATGTTCGTCTTCGAAACCGGTAGCCTGACCAATCCCCGGTACATCATCAACTTTCCGACCAAGCGACATTGGAAAGGCAAGAGTCGGCTGGCCGATATTGAATCGGGGCTCACAGCTCTCGTGGGAGAAGTTCGCCGGCGCAGCATCCGTTCCATCGCAATTCCCCCGCTGGGCTGCGGACAAGGCGGGCTTGATTGGGCAGATGTACGGCCACGAATCGAGCAGGCATTGGCGGCTGTGCCTGACGTTCGCGTGTTGCTCTTCAGTCCTGCCGGTGCGTCGGCCTCCGCGGTTGCCACAGCATCTCGGCCGGTTCCGAAGATGACCGCAGCACGCGCCGCACTGGTCGTGCTGATGCAACGATATCTCGCGGGGCTCATGGACCCCTTCGTCAGTCTTCTGGAAGTCCATAAGCTGCTCTACTTCATGCAGGAAGGAGGGGAGTCTTCTCTCAAACTTCGCTATGTGAAAGCTCCGTATGGACCCTACGCGGAGAATCTTCGTCACTTACTCATGAGCGTGGAAGGGCAGTTGACTTCCGGCTATACGGATGGAATCGATGACCCGGAGAAGCCGCTCGAACTGGTGCCTGGCGCGGTCGCCGATGCCGACCAATTCCTCGCAGGACATCCCCAGACACAGCGTAGGTTCGAGCGGGTTGCCGACCTTGTGAAGGGGTTCGAAACCACGTTCGGTCTTGAGTTGCTGTCCAGTGTTCATTGGGTGGCCACTCGGGAAGGTGCGACCACACAAGACAAGGCTATCGTGGCGACGTTTGCATGGAGTGACCGCAAGCGTCGGTTCTCTTCACAGCAGATCGGTCTTGCTTGGAATACCCTTCATGAGAAGGGGTGGCTCTCCGCCCAACCAGCCACGCGTCACGCGTGAAGACTGATACCAGCGAACGAGGCCTTGAGAATCTGATCGTAGAGGCTATGGTGGGTCGTGCCTCTGGCGAACCGCCGCCCCCTGACGAGGGCATTAGCCTCATTCGGGAACGATACGGTGGCACGGGATGGCTTCTCGGCCAAGCCGAAGACTACGACCGCGAGTTCTGTGTCGATCTTCCACAGCTCCGCGCCTTCCTGCAGACCACACAGCCCAAACTTGTTGAAGCGCTGGATCTCGACAACGATAGCCCAACGCGGCGGAAATTTCTGGCTCGGCTTCAAGGTGAGATTTCCAAGCGGGGTGCGATCGATGTCCTTCGGCATGGGATCAAGGACGGACCGCACCATGTCGAGGTGTTCTATGGTAAACCCTCGCCCGGAAACGAGAAAGCCGCTGCCCTCTATGCTGCCAACCGTTCCTCTGTGACGCGGCAGCTCCGCTACAGTCGTGATGAAACACAACGTGCGCTCGACCTCGCCCTGTTCATCAACGGTCTTCCCATCGCCACGTTTGAACTCAAGAACAGCCTGACCAAGCAAACGGTGGAAGACGCCGTCGAGCAATACAAGCGTGATCGCGATCCACACGAGAAACTCTTCGAGTTCGGACGCTGCATCGTCCACTTCGCTGTAGACGATCACGAGGTGCGATTCTGCACGCATCTGAAAGGGAAACGCTCGTGGTTTCTTCCGTTCAATCAAGGCTGGAACGACGGGGCGGGCAATCCGCCAAACCCTTACGGCATTAAGACGGACTATCTGTGGAGGAAGATCCTCACCCGTGACTGGCTGACCGACATTCTTGAGAACTATGCGCAGATCGTCGAGGAGAAGAGTGAGAAGACCGGCAAGAAGAAGGCGGTTCAGATCTGGCCGCGATTCCACCAGCTCGACGTGGTCCGCAAACTTCTTTCCGATGCACGACAGCAGGGTGTGGGCAGACGCTATCTTATCCAGCACTCAGCCGGCAGCGGCAAATCCAATTCCATCGCCTGGCTTGCGCATCAACTCATTGGTCTACAGCAAGATGATGCACTTACGTTCGACTCGATCATTGTCGTGACGGACCGGCGCATCCTCGACAGGCAAATCCGCGACACCATCAAACAGTTTGCCCAGGTCGGGGCCACCATTGGGCATGCTGAGCACTCTGGCGATCTGCGCAAGTTCATCGCCGAGGGGAAGAAGATCATCATCTCTACGGTCCAAAAGTTTCCATTCATCCTGGATGAGATCGGTAGCGAGCAGCGCGGAAGAAAGTTCGCGATCATCATCGACGAAGCGCATTCCAGCCAGGGCGGGCGGACCTCGGCCGCGCTCAGCATGGCGCTTTCGACCGCTGGCGCTGAGGAGGAGGACGAAACCACTGAGGATAAGATCAACCGGATCATGGAGGCCAAGAAGCTCTTACCCAATGCGAGCTACTTCGCTTTCACCGCCACCCCCAAAAACAAGACGCTGGAGATCTTCGGTGAGGCACTTTCTCCCGATGCCGAAGGGAAGGTTCACCACCGACCTTTTCACAGCTATACGATGAAGCAAGCGATCCAGGAAGGCTTCATTCTCGACGTACTGAAGCACTACACCGCGGTTGAGAGTTATCACAAGCTCGTCAAAAAGGTAGAAGGCGACCCGGAATTCGATACGAAGCGAGCAAAGAAAAAGCTTCGTCGATTTGTGGAAAGTCACGATCACGCCATCCGTCTCAAAGCCGAGATCATGGTGGACCATTTCCATGAGCAGGTGCTGGCGCTGAACAAGATCGGCGGGCAGGCCAGGGCGATGGTCGTGACGAGTGGGATCGAGCGGGCCATCCAGTACTACCACGCCTTCCGCGATTATCTGGCTGAGCGAAAGAGTCCTTACAAACCCATTGTCGCCTTTTCGGGCGAGCATGAATACGGCGGCGGGAAGGTGACCGAGGCTTCTTTGAACGGGTTCCCATCAAGCCAGATCGCGGACAAGATTCAGGAGGACCCATACCGGTTTTTAATCTGCGCCGACAAGTTCCAAACGGGATACGACGAACCGCTGCTCCACACGATGTATGTTGACAAGATCCTCTCCGGTATCAAAGCAGTGCAAACCCTCTCCCGGCTGAACCGCGCACATCCCCAGAAACATGACGTATTCGTGCTCGATTTCATGAACGACAGTGACACCATCCAAGAGGCCTTCGCCGACTACTACCGCACGACGATCCTTGCCGAAGAGACCGATCCCAATAAGCTCCACGACTTGAAGGCGGCGCTCGATGGCTATCAAGTCTACGCTCAAACACAAATCGACCAACTTGTGGTGTTGTACCTGAGCGGGGCCGACCGGGACAAGCTCGATCCAATCCTGGATGCCTCTGTCGCCGTCTATAAGAATCAGCTCGACGAAGACGGGCAGGTGGATTTCAAGGGCAAGGCCAAGGCTTTTTTGCGAGCCTATGGGTTCCTCTCCTCGATACTGCCCTATACCAACGCGGACTGGGAAACGCTGTCGATCTTCCTGACCTTCCTCGTGCCAAAACTGCCGGCGCCGAAGGAAGAGGATCTGTCAAAAGGCATCCTCGAAGCGATTGATATGGACAGTTACCGAGTCGAAAAGAAAGCAGCGATGAAGATTCAATTGCCTGACGAGAACGCGGAGATTGAGCCGGTGCCGATGACCGGCGGGGGCCATAAGGCCGAACCGGAACTTGACCGGCTGTCCAACATTCTCAAGACGTTCAATGATCAATTCGGCAACATTCCCTGGACCGACGCCGACCGTGTGCACAAACTCATTACCGAGGACATACCGAGTCGTGTCGCCGCGGATACCGCCTATCAGAATGCGAAGCAGAACTCGGACAAGCAGAACGCCCGTATTGAACACGACAAGGCGCTCGCGCGCGTGATGACGGCTGTCCTCAAGGACGACACGGAACTCTTCAAACAATTCATGGACAACGAATCCTTCAAACGGTGGCTGACGGATACCGTGTTCCGGATCACCTATGACAATCCCCCTGGAGCGTCGCCAGGGTGAGCACCGCTGTGTTCAGCTTCCTCGGTTGAGGGAAATAGACAGAGGGTTGGGAAAAGTGGACAGGTTTATTTGAAGATAGGTCTCCTCTCCCCGGAGACCAGCAGGAGGTGAAGTTCCAACCGAGCGAGAAGGGTCCACGGCGATGAAGTTCCAATTCTCCAAGCACGTGCTCGAAGAACTGGAAAAGCGTAAAATCCCACAGAAGCTTGTGGAACAGGCGCTCTATGCGCCAGAACAAAAGGTCCCCGAAGTAGACGACATCGCGTGCTACCAGTCGCGAGTGGAAATCAGCGGGAAGACGTACTTGTTGCGCGTGATGGTCAATGAAACACTGAATCCGGCTGTCGTGGTCACTATGTATCGTACCAGCAAGGTCAGTAAGTATTGGAGGAAGCCATGAAGGTGAAATACGACGAAGAAGTGGATGTACTGACGATCGAATTCAGTGATGCTCCTGTGGAGGAGAGCGACGAGGACAAGCCCGGTGTCATTCTGGACTATGACAAGGATGGGAACATCGTCGGGATGGAAATCCTCAACGCTTCAAAGCGAGTACAGAACCCAAAATCTGTCGAATACGCGGTTGCGTAATCGG
Source organism: Nitrospira sp. LK70 (assembly GCA_011090425.1). Taxonomy (GTDB): domain Bacteria; phylum Nitrospirota; class Nitrospiria; order Nitrospirales; family Nitrospiraceae; genus Nitrospira_D. Next base: position 17,356 of record PHGD01000083.1, read on the forward strand.
TCTCTCCGCCCCGGTGAGCATGCCGGAAATAGTATGAGATCGGATCTTGAATCAGGCATTATCCGATTGCTCCTAGGCACTAGCGGAGGAGGCCAGCCTCCTCGCTTGCTCTCCATGAAAGGGGCTCACCCTCTTCGGCACTGCCTGTCGAGCGTTCAACTCAGAATTGGGAATGGGAAATGTTGGAGCGGGAAAAGGGATTTGAACCCTCGACCCTCGCCTTGGCAAGGCGATGCTCTACCACTGAGCTATTCCCGCTCGCGAGGTTTGAGCTGCGGAGTGTACTGACCTCGTTGAACACTGTCAAGCCAGGGTGCTGCTGTGAGGGCAGCAAAAAAGAAAGTTACCAAGTTTAAAACGTTACCTATATGTAACTGCCGTCGCTAATGTCAGGCTATGTTCGGCAAACCATGTGATATTAAAGCATAATAAATACGAAACCGCGCATACCAATAGTTTCAACTACAAGACATTGTAACCTCTACTACTCACGCCGTACCGTGATCTGTCTCCAAGCTTCTAGAGCCAAATCGCACAAGATCGATTTCTTTTCATTAACTTAAGATGTCAACGAGCGAAAAGACTACGTACGACCAACATGGCTTGGATATTGCGGAATATTTCAACTGAATCTCTGGGTGTGAAGTGATATGTGCGACACATTTTTTACAGGCGAGTCGGTGATGAGCCAGAGATATCAGTCTCAGTCGACCATGATTCCGATTAAGAAAAAACAGATTAGTGTCGGTCTCTCTCCGGCAAATACGAAAATCAAACAGGGAAAGCTAGCTCGTTCAAGTTCATAAACGTTGAGGAGGTATCCACAATGTTCTTGTCACGTCGACAATTTTTGAAAGCCTCAGCGGGCACCGTCGCGGCTGCCGCCGTGGCGGACAAGGTTCTGGCCCTGACGGCCTTGCAGCCCGTGATCGAAGTCGGCAATCCCTTGGGGGATTATCCGGACCGCTCGTGGGAGCGGGTCTATCATGATCAATACCGGTACGATTCGTCCTTTACGTGGGTCTGCTCCCCGAACGACACGCATGCCTGCCGCATCCGGGCCTTTGTGCGGAACGGCGTCGTCATGCGGGTGGAACAGAACTATGACCACCAAACGTATGAAGACCTGTACGGCAATCGCGGGACCTTTGCCCACAACCCCCGGATGTGCCTGAAGGGGTTTACCTTCCATCGCCGGGTCTATG